>NZ_CP020539.1:300000-600000 GCF_002080435.1 Sphingobium herbicidovorans
GCCGCCTGTGGAAATCGTAGAAGCGCCGTCCCCCCGCCATCGCCTTGTCGTTCATGATGCGGGTGGAGATTCCATGGTCCCGCTCCAGCCGCTGCCGCAGGGCGACGAACAGTTCGGCCGGCTCATCGGGCAATGCGTCGGCGATCTTTTCCGCGGCGCTGTCCAGCGAAGCGAAGTGGTTGCTGTTTTCATGGACGAAATCGCGCAGCCAATCGAGCGCGGTGCCGGTCCGCGAATGACCGCCGATCTGGTTGATCGCTTCGGGCAGACGCCGCAAATCGGTGATGGCGCGGTAGAGCCGCGTGATCGCTTCGGTCGCACCCGGATAATTTTCGGCGATCTCATTCACTTCATCGCGCGGGACGCCGATGTCGCGGACAAGTGCATCGGAAAAGATCTCCATTAGGCCGCCAGCCGCGTCCGGTTGGCTCCCCGATACAAATTCCCGAATGTCGATGTCATAGGTCTGCGCGAACCGCAGCAGCATCTGGGCGGAAAGGGGCCTCTGGTTGCGCTCCAGATGATTGAGGTAGCTGGGACTGACGCCCAGTTCCTCGGCCATCTGCGATTGGTTGAGGCCGAGTTCGCGGCGGAGCAGCCGCAATTTTGGTCCGAGATAGAGTTTGCGGTCGGCGGGCATCTTCATGAAAGACACTTTGTCAAATATTCACAAATATGGCAATGTCAATTGTGACTTTGCAGCCCTTATAGCCATTCCGCTATCGGTGAAGATGCGCCACTACCGATCCATAGCCTTCCGCAGGCGATGATTGAGGCATGAGGAGCCACGGACATGAGTAACGATCAGCCACGCGCCCGCGCGGTTTTTTCGACAGAGGATTTCTCCCTGCTGCGTGAGGCGGTCGCGCATTATATGAGCGAGATCAAGGACCAGCCGGCGTCGATCAAGTTCGCCCATCTTTACCACCGGCTGGGACGGGTTGCGCCCAGCGGCAAGGCCTGAACGACCAAAGGCGGATGAAAAACAGGATGAAGGCGGAAGCAGGCGCTTCCGCCTGATGGGGGCGCGCGCCTCCGATCGGAACGAAGGAATGGTAAAATGACCTATCAGGGTGAGGTCGCTGCGGCGGCGGAGTTGATCGAGAATAATGGCGCGGCGTGGAATGCGATCGACGCGGAATCGGTCGTGCGCATGCAGTTGCAGAACCGCTTTCGCACCGGGTTGGACATTGCCCGCCACACCGCCGCCATCATGCGGCGGGACATGGCGGCTTATGATGCCGACCCGGCGGCCTACACGCAGTCGCTCGGCTGCTGGCACGGCTTCATCGGCCAGCAGAAGCTGATCAGCATCAAGAAGCATTTCGGATCGACCAAGGGCAAATATCTCTATCTTTCGGGATGGATGGTCGCCGCCCTGCGCAGCGAATTCGGCCCGCTGCCCGACCAGTCGATGCACGAAAAGACCAGCGTGCCCGCGCTCATCAACGAGCTTTACACATTCCTGAAGCAGGCCGACGCCCGCGAGCTTGGCATGATGTTCCGTGACCTTGACCGGGCGCGCGAAACCGGAAATGCGGTCGAGGCCCAGCGCCTTTCCCACGCCATCGAAAATTACGAAACGCATGTCGTCCCGATCATCGCGGACATCGATGCGGGTTTCGGCAATGCCGAGGCGACCTATCTGCTTGCCAAGAAGATGATCGAGGCGGGCGCCTGCGCGTTGCAGATCGAAAATCAGGTGTCCGACGAAAAGCAGTGCGGGCATCAGGACGGCAAGGTCACCGTGCCGCATGAGGACTTCCTGGCGAAGATCCGTGCGTGCCGCTACGCCTTCCTGGAGCTGGGGATCGACGACGGCATCATCGTCGCCCGCACGGACTCGCTGGGCGCGGGGCTGACCAAGCAGATCGCCTTCGTTCGTGAGAAGGGCGACCTGGGCGACCAGTATAACAGCTTCCTCGACTGCGAGCCGGTGACTGCCGAGACCGCGAAGGATGGCGATGTGCTGATCGTCCGCGATGGGCAGACGATGCGGCCCAAGCGCTTGCCTTCAAATCTTTACCAGTTCCGGGAAGGTACGGGCGCGGACCGTTGCGTCCTCGACTGCATCACCTCGTTGCAGAATGGCGCGGACCTGTTGTGGATCGAAACCGAAAAGCCGCACATCGAACAGATCGCGTCGATGGTCGATCGGATCCGGGAAGTCATCCCCAACGCGAAGCTGGTGTATAACAACTCGCCATCTTTCAACTGGACGCTCAATTTCCGCCAGCAGGTGTATGACCGCTGGGTCGAGGAAGGCCGCGACGTCGCCGCTTATGACCGCGCAAAGCTGATGAGCGTCGATTATGACCAGTCGGAACTGGCCGCTGAAGCTGATGAGAAGATCCGCACCTTCCAGAAGGACGCCTCGGCGCGCGCGGGCATCTTCCACCATCTGATCACGCTGCCCACCTATCACACGGCGGCGCTCAGCACCGACAATCTCGCCAGGGAATATTTCGGCGACGCCGGGATGCTGGGCTATGTCGCCGGGGTGCAGCGGAAGGAAATCCGCGAAGGCATCGCCTGCGTGAAGCATCAGAATATGTCGGGGTCCGACATTGGCGATGATCACAAGGAATATTTCGCGGGCGAAGCGGCGCTGAAGGCTGGCGGCGCGCACAATACGATGAACCAGTTCGCTGCATGACAGCAGGCGGCCCTGACTTGCGCACGGCGATTGTCAGGGCCGCTCGTCTCTTTCTAAACGCCGAAGCCCCCTGAAACCGAGATATGCTGGCCGGTCACATAGGCCGCTTCCTCTGACGCGAAGAATACGCAGGCATGGCCGATTTCCTCCGCCGTGCCCCAGCGTTTCAGGCACAGCAGCCGATGGGTATTGTCCACCCACCGCTGATCGATTTGCCCCAGGCGGCTGAGTTCGTGCAGCTGCCCCGCGTCGATCACGCCGACCAGCACCGAATTGGCGCGGATGCGGTAGCGGCCTTCTTCCTTGGCGATGCCCTTCACCAATTGCTCGTTCGACGCCTTGACCGCCACCGACATGCCGTCGCGGGCAGGCCACCAGTCATGCCCGGCCGATCCAAGCGTCACGAAACTGCCGCCGCCCTGATCGCGCATATGCGGCACGACCGCCTGCACCACGGCGAAAAATCCGTGGACTTCGACGTCAAACGCATGCCGCCATTCCTCCATCGGTGTGGATGTCAGGTAACGCTGGTTGACCAGCGGCCCGGCGGCCCAGACGACCGTGTGGATGCGCCCATGTTCGGCAATCGCTTCGTCGATGACGGCGCGAATATCATCAAGATCGGTCACGTCCGCCCGATGGACGCTGACATGGCGACCATGCTCGGCCGCCGCCGCCGCCACGTCTTCGGCCCGCTTGCGGTTGCCGCGATAGACGATGGCGACGTCCGACCCCTGCTGCGCGAAAATGCGGGAAATGCCGCTTCCTATCCCGCCGCTGCCGCCGAACAGCAATGCGCATCCCTTTGCAAATGTAGCCAAGAAACTCTCCTCTGTTTTTCTGTCAATCCGCAGGCGCCGGACGCGCGCCTTTGCCGCGCCATTCCGACGTCAGTTCGCCTATGTCGAACGGGCGCACCATCATCAGCACGCCGCTCCATTCCCGGCCTTCCAGCCGGGCGGCTTCCTCCTGTTCGCCGATCACGTGAATGTCGTCCCGCATCGCTTCGAACAGGGCCTGGACCCGCGCGCGGCCCGCATCGCTCAAAGACACCATGTCGGACACATAGCGCGCGTCCGGCGATCCGAAATCCATAGACATGAACAGCGGCTTCACCGTGCGTTCGAAGGACACCGACAGGGGGCCGCCCCGTCTCCAGCGGACCGCCCGGCGCATCTTCGACCGGATGCGTCCACGCACCGGGGCTTCTATCAGGCCCAGCCTTTCCAGCCGTTCCAGATGGCTGTCCAGCCTGTCGGCGGGCAGGCCGAATTCTTCCTCCAGATCCCGCCGTTGCGCGCCATGCAGGATGGCGAAAAACACCAGCGCCAGCCCCCGGTCCGCCGCCAGCACTCGTTCCTGAGCCAGGGTAAAGCGTTCCTGCTGCTGATCATCGCCGCGCGATATCAGGTCTCGCAGGTCGAGGTCGGCGACCGCGCAGATTTCGTCCAGCCGGTCCAGCGTCAGTCCCTCGCCGCGCAGCCATCGCCATATCGTGGGTTCCGCAACGCCCATCTGTTCAGCCAGCGTAGCCACCCGTATTCCCCGGCCTTTAAGTTCCCGCCGCAATTCAAGCAGGATGGTAGCGATGCCCGGTCGCCGTGTCTTTGCCATTTTCATCGGCCCTATCGCTATATGATCGTTATCGATAATCATATGATAGCATGATCGACAATGCCATTGCGCTTCTGGCTGGGCATGCCATTTTCCCGGCACATGATCGGCTGAACCAAGCAGCCGCGAGGAGAGGACTATGGCGACCACCGCTGAATATAATCTGGGCGAATTTACTTTTCCGCGCGGCTGGCTGATGGTGGCGCGCGCGTCCGATGTAACGGGGGCGCCCACCGCGCTGCGGATGCTGGGCCGGGAACTGGTCATTTATCGCGGCGAGTCTGGCCGGATCGTGCTGCTGGACGCCTATTGCCCGCATATGCAGGCGCATCTGGCGGCGGAGCAGACATCCGGCGCGGCGGCGCAGCGGATCGAAGGGGATTCTATCCGCTGCCCCTATCATAGCTGGCGTTTCGGCCCTGACGGCAAATGCGACCATATCCCCTATTTCGACGGCAATATCCCACCCGCCGCCAAGGTGCGCGCCTATCCGGTCGAGGAACGGTTCGGTTGCGTCTTTGCCTGGCACGATCCGGAGGAAGGCGCGCCCGACTATGCGCTGCCAGCGCTGCCCGAATGGGAAGACCCGCTATGGATGCGCGGTGAATATGATGATCTAGGCACGCTCAACGTCCATCCGCAGGAGATACTCGACAATCTTGTCGACACCCGGCACTTCGGCCCGATCCACGGGCAAAAACTCGCCTATTTCGACTCCGTGTTCGACGGGCCGATCGGCAAGCAGATTTCCGGCGGCGGGCATGAAACCCTGACGAGCGAACGCGGCGTGCTGGACGTCGATGCCTTCTACACTGGCCCCGGCATCCTCATCGCCCGCTATTCGGGCGAGACGGACGCGGTTCAGATCATCTGCCACACGCCCAAGGAAGATGGCGTGACGCAGGTATGGCACAGCATTGTCACGCGCGCGCTGCATAGCCCGCCAACGGCAGAGGACGCGGAACTGCGCGATCAATATCATGCCGCGGGCCTTGCCGCCTTTTCTCAGGATTTCGCGATCTGGCGGACGAAGGGTCCGGCCTTCAACATCCTGCGCCTGCCGACCGATGGGCCGTTCCACCGCAGCCGCGCATGGTACAAGCAATTCTATAATCCGCGCCACAAGGCCGCGGAGTTTCAGGCGCGCGCCAATGGGGTGCATCATACCAGCGGCATGGCGCCCGCACCCCATTTGCAGGCCGCCGAATAAGCGAACGGATAACGTAAGAAAGGAAGAGAATGAGCAGGGCATTTCCTGAAGGCGCCGTCGCGGTGTTTGGCGGCAGCGGGGGGATCGGCAAGGGCGTGGCGCTGGAGTTCGCCAAGGCAGGCACGGACGTCGCGATCTTCTACCGTTCCAAGAAGGACAGCGCAGAAGCAGCCGCTGAAGAAGTCCGCAAGCTCGGCCGCAGGGCAAGCATCCATCAGGCGGACGCACGCAGCTATGAGGAACTGGAAGCCGGCTTCGGTAGCGCGGTGGAGGCGCATGGCCGCATCCACAGCATCGTCTGGGGCGCTGGCCCGATCGTGGCGCAGGTCAACATCGCCGACTGGTCGCTGGAACAGTTCCGCGCGTCCATGGAGATCGAGGCGTTCGGCTTTTACTATGCCGTGCGCATCGCCATTCCGCATTTCCGGGCGAAGGGCGGCGGCTCCTTCGTCCATCTGGGGTCGGCGGGCCATGACTGGTGGCCGCATCTCGACGGGCTGTCCGTCGCGCCCAAGGCGTGCAATGAATCGCTGATCAAGGGCATTGCGAAGGAAGAGGGCGTGCATGAGATCCGCGCCAATTCCGTGCTGGTGGGCGTGATCGACGCAGGCCAGTTCAAGGTCGGCCAGCAGGAAGGCTATTTCGACGCCGAGTGGGAACGTAATGTGAAGGCGATGCTGCCTATCAAGCGTTGGGGCCTGGCCGAGGACATCGGCAAGGCGGCCGTATTCCTGGCATCGGACGACGCCAATTATGTGACGGGCCAGACGATTTCGGTCGCTGGAGGCTTCGGTGTCTGACATGACAAATGGGGGTGGGTCGATCCACCCCCATAGCTTTTCGATGGACGAGGTGCGCGACCGGCTGGCGCTCCAGCACCTCGTCACCGCCTATGGCCATGGCATCGACCGGCGCGACTATGGCCTGCTGAGGTCGCTTTATCATGACGACGCGATCGACGATCACAGTCCCTATTATTGCGGACCGGCGGCAGGCTTCATCGATTGGCTGCCGCAGATGCTGGCGACCTGGGCCGCAACATCCCATGCGATGTTGAACATGCTGTTCCTGCTGGACGGCGACCGCGCGGAAGGCGTCATCACCGCCCGCGCCTGGCACCTGACGGCGGATGGCAGGCGTGAGTTCATCGCCTGGGGCCGCTATGCCGACCGCTATGAGAGGCGCGATGGCGCGTGGCGTTTCGCGCACCGCTTCTTCATCCTCGATTCCACCGAGGAACGGGCGGTGGAGCCACAGGACAGTTTCGGCACCGAAGGGTGGAGACGGGCCGGGCAGGCGCGGACGATCCGCTATACCGCCGCCTGCCGATGTTCAGCGCCAATCGGCAGGATTGAGGCCGATCAGCTTGTCGCGCCGCCGGAAGACAGGTGCGCGCCGATGCCGTTCAGGAATATGCCGGTCACCAGCCTGGCATGATCGGCCATTTCCTGCTCCGCCATGGGATCGCCGCCGAACAGCAGGCGGCGTTGCCATTCCCCGAACGCCATGACGACAAATTGCGTGGCGAGGCTGCGGCTTTCGGACGGGAGGACGCCTTCGCCTTCCAGCAGTTCGGCGACCGGGCTGACCTGATGCCGTTCGAACTGGAATCGGGCGATCTGCCGCAACTCGTCAAATTCGCCGCTTTCCCGATAGATGAGCCGCGTGATGCGCATGCTCTGGGTGGAGAATAGCTGCCGCTGCATTTCGGTGGCGTAGGTGACGAGCTGCGCGTGAAGGTCGCCCTTCAGGTCCGGCAGCTCCGGGCGGATCTGCGCACCCGAATGTTCCAGGCAGGCTTCGAACAGGGTGAGCTTGTCAGGGAAATGATTATATAGCGTGCGGCTCGACACCTGCGCCTTTTCCGCGATGTCGCGCAGCGAAGCCGCATGAAATCCGGTCCGCGCAAATTCGTTGAGCGCGACCAGGATCAGGTTGTCGCGCTTCTGTTCGGCCACCTCTGGCGTCGGGCGGCCCGCCCGCCTTTTTATGTTCTGTTCGTCCATATTAAGCCTCGTTGCGCAGCAAAGGCGCAAATAGCAAGTGCGCGTGCGTTGACCAATTACACATATAGGTGTAATTCCCATGCAACAAGATTGCGGACACGCATATTAGGAGAAACAGGATGCACGCACCGGCCATGAATGCCGATTCCAGGATCGATGCCGCGATCGACGCGCTTGACCCCACCATGGCGCTGATGGCGCTGATCCAGATCACCGGCGACCGCACGTTGCTGAACCATTATTGGGATGCGATCGACGGCCGGCAGGAAGAGTTGATCGAGACATTCGTCGATATCCACGCCCATGAAGAGCGCCCCAGGATCGATCCGGCGGTGGCTGCCGAGATTCGCGACCGCCTCCGCCTGGCGGTGCGATCTGAAAAGCCTGCAGTCATGCCGCAGATCGACCGCCCGATGTTCAAGCGGATGAGCCGCCTGCTGCTGGGGCAGGATCTACCGGAAATGTCGGTGGATGTCGCTTTCCAGCATGCCGGCTTCACCACCGATACGCGTGTGCGCAAGGCGGCGGACGTGCCGTCTGCCGATTTCAAGGTGCTGGTCGTCGGCGCGGGCATGATGGGCATCAACGCCGCGATCAAGCTGCAACAGGCGGGTTTCGACTTCACTGTGCTGGAGGCGCTGGACCAGGTCGGCGGCAACTGGCTGACCAACACCTATCCGGGCGCTGCGGTGGATACGCCGAGCCGCATCTATTCCTTCTCGTTCGAACCCAATGCATCCTGGACCCAATTCTATCCGCGCGGTCCTGAATTCCTGTCTTATCTCGACCGCGTCACCGACAAATATAATCTGCGCGACCGTATCCAGTTCGGAACCTGGGTCGAGGGCGCGGAGTGGGACGAAGGGCGCAAGATCTGGACCGTGAAGGCGGTGCGGAACGGCAAGCCGGAAACTTATGAGTGCAACGTCCTCATCATGGCGGTGGGGCCGAACAACAACCCCAACTACCCCAAGGTCAAGAATCTGGACTCCTTCAAGGGTCCGGTGATCCACTCGGCCGCCTGGGATCACAGCGTCGATCTGACCGGCAAGAAAGTCGTGCTGGTCGGCACCGGCTGTTCGGGCGTGCAGGTTGCTACCGCAATCGCCGACAAGGTGGGGGAGCTGGTCATAGTCCAGCGCCAGCCCGAACATATCATCCCCAATCCGCAGGCGCATGCGCCGGTCGCGGAGCTGGAGCGTTGGGCGATGGAATATATCCCCTTCGTCGCGCAGTGGAAGCGGCTGCAGAGCCTGCACAGCCAGATGCGCGACATGCACGGCATGATCATGAAGGACGAGGAATATGCCGGCAGGACCGGCGGCTTCGGCCCGATCAACGACGGCATGCGGATGATGTGCGAAGGCTATCTGAAGAGCCATTTCCCCGACAATCCGGAGATGGTCGAGCTGCTCACGCCCAACTTCCCGGTCTTCGCCAAGCGGCCGATCCTCGATTGCGGTTTCTACGACACGCTCAAGAAGCCCAATGTTTCGATCGTGCGCGGCGAACTGGCCGAAGCGGACGAGGACGCGGTCATCCTGGCCGACGGCACCCGCATCGAATGCGATGTGCTGTTGCTATCGACCGGCTATAACCTGCACTTCGGGCGGCAGTTCGACATTCGCGGCACGGGCGGCAAGACGCTGAATGATGCGTTCGATCCGCATCCCTTTTCCTATGAAGGCATGCTGATTACCGGCTTCCCCAATTTCGTGTTCATGGGCGCGCCCTACAGCTATCTGGTCGCCAACCATGCGGTCGTCAGCGAACAGCAGGTGCATTATATCATTGAACTGTTGCAGTGGATGGTCGACGATCACCTGTCGTCTTTCGATGTGACGCGGGAAGCGACCGATAACTTTGTCGATTCGGTAGATGCCGAGTTGCAGAATTCGGCTTGGGTGCAGTGCGGCAGCGCACATGGCTATTATCGGGACAAGGGCGCGCACGGGCAGAAGAAGGTTATCCTGGCCATTCCGCGCCACAATTCGCGCATCTGGCACGATCTGCGATCGCCACGGCAACAGGATTTTCATGTCACGCGGACGGACGGCGAAAATCCGGCGGCGCAGCGCGAGATGGAAATGCTGACGATCTGATAATTGACGACGAAAGTCGATCACAGGAGAGAATGATGCAGATACCTCATGGCGCGACGCAGGATGTGGACTTCATGTTCACCAAACTGGTCGTTCGCGACCTTCAGCGTGCCGACAATTTCTACAAGGCGGCATTTGGTCTTGTCGAAATGCATCGGCTGGATGCGCAGATCATGGGCCGCCCGGTGTCCGAGATCGTCTATCAGCCAACCTACCAGGGTGGTCCGCTTTTCATTCTGGCGCATTTCCCCGACGACACGGGCGTTAGCAGCAATGAGATGATGCTTGGCTTCGCCGCCACCGATCTTGAAGCCTGCGTCCGCCGTGTGGAGGAAGCCGGGGGCGCCGTTCTCGACTATCCCAAGGCACTGCCGGAGGGGGTGCCGCCGCACGCATTTGTGAAGGACCCCGAAGGTCATGTTGTCCAGCTTAGCCAGAGGATGGGCTGAATGACCGTGCATGGCGCCATTACGGCGGGCGAGCCTCTACTTCCCGACAGGCAGACGTTTGACCGGCTTCACCTGACCATCGCGCCGGGCGACCATTATGGCCTGGAATTTCCGATCAGCGTTCCCATGCTGGAGGATTTCGGCCCTGCATTCCTGACACGGGCGTTCCGGGCATCGGGCGCGATCGCCGCCGACAATGAAGTGACGGCGATCGTTTCCCTTCAGCCGATCAGTGTGCAGGGAGCATCGGAGCGCGCGCTTCTGACGGTGGATTATGCGCGGGACGAACCGGGCTTGCACAGGGAATTGTTCGTCAAGTTCCCGCCATTGGAACCGAATTTCAAATTCGGGCTGATCCGCATGGGCTATGGCGAAGTGGCGATGCAGAGACTGTCGGGCAGCGACGGCTTCCCCGTGAAGACGGCCAAATATTATTTCGGCGACCATTGCGCAAAGACGACGAACTTCATCCTCATAACCGAGCGGATCCCCTTTGGCGTGGCTCCGGTCAGCCCGGCGCTGCGCAAGGGCTATGACCATATGATAGCCGGTGTGGAGGGTCATTACGAACTGCTCGTGCGCGCGCTCGCCCGGCTGGTCGGGGCGCATAAGCGTGGCGCGATGCCGCCGGAGGTCGATGGCATATTTCCCTATGCCGGCGCAGCGCGGGATTTCGAGCCAATTGACGATGCGGCCGGGAAGATCGACCGGTTGATCGAATTCATCTCTCAAACGGCGCCGCATCTGTTCATTGCCGAAGCGTCCGACCCGGCGTTCATGGCCCGCTGGCGCGAAGACCTGCTGTACGGCCTTGAACATAAGGATGTGGTCATTGCGTACCTGCACGGGGACGCCGACTATACGGGGATTTGCCACCCCAACCTGAATGTCGACAACGCCTGGTACTGGCGCGAGCCGTCGGGTGATCTTCAGATCGGCCTGCTCGATTGGGGCGGGGCCGGTCACATGAGCGTGGCCCAGGCGCTCAGCGGCATGTTGATGATGCCGGAGCCGGAAAAATATCAGGGGCTTGTCGATTTTGTTCTGTCCACCTTCCGGGAGGAACTGGCCGCGCAATGCGGCGTCACGCTCGACGCGGAGGAACTGCGGTTGCAGTTCAAGGCATCGACCTTTTCGACCGCCATATGCACGATCGTCGAATTTTTCGGCGATGTTTTCGCGGTGCATACGCCCGAAACTTATGCGTCGATGAAGGACAGGTTCGACCCGCGCCTTTTAGACAGCGGCCTTATCGCCGCGATCATCTGGGTCGATAATATCCTGAGGGAGTGGACCGACGATTTGACGCCCGGCGACGCCTGCCGTGAGATCGTGGCGCGTTCGGCCAGCCACGCCAAGGCCATGGTCGCAGCCAACGGGTAAGCATTGAAAATAGGAGACGTTGGAATGTTACACGAGCTAGCCGAAAAATTCCGCCCCGTCGCGCCCCCGCAGCTGATCGAGGACGCCTATAGCAGCGACCAGCATGCGCGCCTGTTGCAGGTGGTGCGGGACAATGGGCCCTGGCCGCTGATCCTGGCGGAAAACTTCAAGACGCCCGAAGAAGTAATCGCCACGACTTCAGGCAGCATTCCCGAAGGCGTCAAGCTGACCTGGGATATGATCGGGCTTAACCCGGTTTTTCGCGGCTATCTGGCGCAGGGCGGAACCTGTTTCTATCCAGAGATCGAGGACTGCTATTATAATTCCCGTTTCCTCGAACTGGTTCGCAACTATTGGAACTGCCAATATGCGGAACCGGAAACTTTCCTGTTCAACATTCAGGGACCGACGCCAATCGGCGGCCCGCCCCATCTGGACGGGACGGTGTTCCGTGGCATGACGATGGAGAACACGCCACTCTGGCTGTTGCTGACCATGGCCAAGTCGTGCCTGTTCAACCGCTGGCGCTCGAAGAAGGGGCAGGTCATCGCCTGGTATTACAAGGGCAAGATCGGCGGCGGTTTCAACTGCTGGCCCGACGGGCCGAGCGGCGAGCCGTTCCAGATCAACGCGCCCATGTGGGGCCGCGCCGTGGTCGTCGAAAATGAAATGATGTTCCACCATGGCCAGGCGACCGGCCCGTCCGCGCTGCGGAAGCCGCAGGGCCTGGACATCAGTTCAACCTTCGGCGCCGATCCGCAGGATCCGACCGGATGGCAGATCGAAACCTTTGGCAAGGTCAACCAGAAGGTGCCTGAACAAGAGATGCGTTTCCTGGTCCATTGGGGCGCGCGCCTGTTCAAGGACATGGATGATTTCAAACTGACCTATGACCATCGTGATGACATCACGGCGGACATGGCGATCAATATTCTGATCGACGACATGAAGAAGCGGGGCGTGCAGTTTGAAGTGCCGACCGATCCGTTGCACGACAATGACTTCGTCCGCCTGCTGGCGGGTGTCTATGACATTGGCGGCCCGGCGAACATCCCGGCCGACGCGATGGATGAAGCCGCCTGATGACATGACCGGCAGGCTGCAATGAAGCCTGACCTTATGAACAAGGCGCGCGCTTTGGGGTGCGCGCCTTGTTTCGTTTCTATGCTCCGGGCGACTGCTGGCCCCCGGTCCATCCGCCGCCCAGCGCCCTGAACAGGTCGATCTGGGCAAAGGCCACCGCACGGTCGGCGGTGGCAAGCTCGCTGTCAGCGGCAGCCAGCGTGCGTTGTGCGTCCAATACCGTCAGAAAATCGATCCGGCCTTCGCGTTGCCGGGCCAGGCTGATGCGGGCAGCGCGGGCAGCGGATTCGCGCGCGGCCTTCAGCGTGTCGCGGCGTTCCAGCGCGTGGGCATAAACCGACAGGGCGATCTCCGTTTCCTCCAGCGCGCGCAGGACCGTACCGTCGAAGGTTGCGAGCGATGCGCTGGCGTCCGCCTTCGCCGCCGCGATCCGCGCCCGGTTCGCTTCCTGATTGGGAAAGGCCCAGTTGATGAGCGGGCCGAGCAGCCAGCGGAACGGGCCGCCGCCCAATATGTCGCCGCCGCCTATCGCCGTCGTGCCGATTGATCCGCCCAGCGTGATGCGCGGATAGAGGTCTGCGGTCGCAATACCGATACGGGCGGTGTCGGCGGCCAGTCGCTGTTCCGCCGCGCGCACATCAGGGCGGCGGGCAAGCAGGGTGCGGCCATCGCCGACCGGTATGGGTTGCTTGAGGTCCGGGGTCGTCTTCTGCTCACGGATCGCGGCGGGCAGTTCCTGCGGCGTGCGACCGGTCAGCGTGGCCAGCCGGAACAGCGCGCTTTCGCGATCCGCGATCAGGGTAGGGATCAGCGCGGCCTGACTGTCGCGCAGCGACGTCGTGCGGATGACGTCCAGCCGGTCGGACCGGCCAACCTCGAACCGGGCATTGGTGATGCGGATGCTGTTGTCCAGCAGTGCGACCGTCTGCTGCGCGACGGCGATCCGTTCGGCGGAACTGGTGGCATCGACATAGGCGCGCGCCGTGTCGGCGACGACCGCCACCCGCACCGCGTCTGCGTCGTCTGCGGCTGCGCCGACATCCCCGTTGGCGGCTTCGATGCTGCGCTTTACCCGGCCGAACAGATCGACTTCGTAAGAGATGTCCAGCCCTGCATCGACGGTCCAGTTTTCACGGTCCATGCCCGGCAACGTCCGTGCGGCGGAGGCTCGGGCATAGCTGGGCTGGCCGCTCAGGCTCGTCTGCGGCAGCCTGTCGGAACGCGCGCCGCGCAGTTGCGCCCTGGCCTTTTCCAGCCGCGCCACTGCAACGCGGATGTCGGTATTGGCCGCCAGCGCATCCTGAATCAGCCCGTCCAGAACGGGATCGCTGTAAAGCCGCCACCAATTGTCATCGGGCTGCGCCGTGCTGACCACCGGACTGGCCGCGCCGATGAAGCCGCCCGCAGCCGTGCTGGGCGTGGCGGGAGCCTTATAGTCCGGCCCGGCAGCGCAGGCGGTCAGTGCCGACGCGCCAAGGAGGAGGGTGATGAAGGTGCGTGTCATCTTTGTCATTCCTATTCGGCCGGTTGCAGCGCGGTCGGGGCGCCGCCCTTCCCCTTGCGGGAAAAGCGGTCGCCCAGCGCGCGGCACACGACGTAGAAGGTGGGGGTGAAGAGCAGGCCGAACGCCGTCACGCCGGTCATGCCGAAGAAGACGGCCGTGCCCAGCGCCTGCCGCAACTCCGCGCCAGCCCCGCTCGCGATCACCAGCGGCACCGCGCCCAGGATGAAGGCGAAGCTGGTCATCAGGATCGGGCGAAGCCGGGTCTGCGCCGCCTGAACCGCCGCCTCGACGGGCGAGAGGCCCTGTTCTTCCTCCGCCTGCTTGGCGAATTCGACCACAAGGATTGCGTTCTTCGCCGCCAGCGCGATCAGCACGACCAGACCGATCTGCGTCAGGATGTTGTTGTCCATCCCCCGCAGGTTCACGCCCAGCATGGCCGCGAACAGGCACATCGGCACGATCAGGATGATCGACAGCGGCAATGTCAGGCTTTCATATTGCGCCGCCAGCACCAGGAAGACGAAGAACACCGCCATCCCGAACACGATGCCTGCGGTATTGCCTGCCATCACCTGCTGATAGGCGACGCCCGTCCACTCCCTGGCATAGCCTTCGGGCAGGCTGTCATCGGCCAGCTTCTCCATCGTCGTCAGCGCCTGGCCGGTGCTGTAGCCGGGCGCATTATTGCCATCCACCTCCACCGCCGGGAGCATATTGTAACGCACCACGCGATAGGGGCCGGTCTTGTCCTCGAAGGTCGAGACAGAGCCGATCGGCACCATCTGACCACTGTTCGACCGGGTCTTGAGGTTCGCGATATCCGCAACTGTCCCGCGATGGTCGGCATCCGCCTGCGCCGTCACGCGATAGGTGCGCCCCAGCAGGTTGAAGTCATTGACGAAGGCCGAACCCAGATAGACCTGCATCGCTTCGAACACGCGCTCCGGCGGCACGCCGAGCAGGTCGGCCTTCCGCCTGTCGACATCGGCAAAGACGCGCGGCGTCGCATTGTCGAACAGCGTATAGACCATCGAAAGCCCGGGGGTCTGGTTCGCCTTGCCGATGAAGTCCTGCGCGACCTTGTTCAGCTGCGTATAGCCGCGCTCCTCCTTATCCTGCACCAGCATGCGGAAACCGCCGGGCGGCACCAGCCCCGAAATGGTCGGCGGCGGCAGCAACAGGATGCGCGCCTTTTCATATCCCGCGACGGCCTTGTGCGCCTGCTCCATGATGCCTGCATAGGTGACGCCTTCCTTCTGCCGCTCCGCAAAGCTGTTGAACGGGAAGTAGATCGCCGCGCTGTTGGGCGCCTGCGTCTGCGATGGGCCGTGGAAGCCTGCAAACATCACCGCGCCGCGCAGCCCCTTGATGGGCAGCAGCTTTTGCGCGACCTCCTTCGTCACCTTGTCCGTGCGTTCGAGCGACGCGCCCGAAGGCAGTTGCACCACGGCCAGGAAATAACCCTGATCCTGCGACGGCACGAACCCGCCCGGCGTCACCCAGAACAGGGCGATGGTCGCGGCGATCAGCCCCGCATAGGTCAGCAGCATCTTCTTGGGCCGCAGCACCAGGAAGCGCGTCAGCCGTGCATAGCCGGCGCTCATGCGGTCAAAACCCCGGTTGAAACCCGCCGCCGCCCGCGCGCCGACCCTGCGCCAGCGCGGCGCATTGTCCAGATCATGATCCCCATGCTTGGGCTTCAGCAGCAACGCCGCCGCCGCCGGGGACAGGGTGAGCGACAGGATCAGCGAGATCACCGTCGCGGTAGAGATCGTCACCGCGAACTGCTGGTAGAAAGCACCAGAAATGCCGGTGATGAACAAAGTCGGCACGAACACGGCGCACAGCACCAGCACGATCGCGACCAGCGCCGCCGACACCTCGTCCATCGATGTCCGCGCTGCTTCCAGCGGCGACATGCCATGTTCGATGTTCCGCTCGACATTTTCGACGACGACGATCGCGTCATCGACGACGATGCCGATGGCGAGCACCAGCCCGAACAGCGACAGGTTGTTGAGCGAATAGCCCAGCGCCGCCAGCACCGCCGCCGTCCCGATCAGCGATACCGGGATGGCGATGATCGGAATGACCGCCGCCCGCCAGTTCTGCAAGAAGATCAGGATGACGAGGACCACCAATATCACCGCTTCGAACAGCGTGTGATAAACCGCGTCGATGGACTGGCTGATGAACTCGGTCGGGTTGTAGATGACGCTATATTCCAGGCCCTTGGGGAAGGTCGTGGACAGCTCGTCCATCTCCGCCTTCACCTTCTCCGCCGCGTCCAGCGCGTTGGATCCGGGGCGCTGCATCACCGCGATTACCACCGTGGGCTTACCGGACAGATAGGTGTTGATGCCATAATCCTGCGCGCCCAGCTCGACGCGAGCGACATCGCTCACCCGAACCTGACGGCCATCCGCATCGGTGCGGATGACGGCATCGGCAAATTGCTTGGGCTCGGTCAGCCGGCCCTGCATTTCAACGCCCAACTGAAAGGCTTCACCCCGGTCATAGGGCGGCTGGCCCAGCGCGCCCGTGGACACCTGCACATTTTGCGAACGGAGCGCGGACACGATCTCCCCAGCCGTCAGGTCCAGCGCAGCGGCGCGGTCGGGATCGATCCAGACGCGCATCGCATAGTCGCGCGACCCGAACAGCCGCACATCGCCCACGCCATCCAGCCGCGCCAGCCGGTCGCGCACCTGCGTCAACGCATAGTTGGACAGGTAATTGCGGTCGAACGTGCCGTCTGGCGACTGAAGATTGACGATCATCAGAAAGTCCGGCGTCGTCTTGCGCGTGATCACGCCCAGCCGCTGCACCTCTTCGGGCAGGCGGGGGATGGCGACAGCCACCCGGTTCTGGACCAGCACCTGCGCCTCGTCCAGATCGGTGCCGACCTTGAAGGTGATGGTGATCGTGACCTTGCCGTCGCCCGTCGATTGGCTGCTCTGGTAAAGCATGTCATCAACACCGTTGATTTCCTGCTCGATCGGCGCGGCGACCGTCGATGCGACGGTCTCGGCCGATGCGCCGGGATATTGCGCCGACACGGTGACCGTGGGCGGCACGATGTTGGGATATTGGGACACGGGCAGGCCGATAAAGGCCAGCGCGCCGACCACGGTAATGACCACCGCGATAACCGCGGCGAAGATCGGCCGGTCAATGAAGAAACGGGATAGGCGCATCGGTCTGTTCCTCGATGGCGTGAAGAAGGGTGCGCGGTCCGGGGATCGCGGGAGTTGGTTTGATTTCCGATCCTGTCCCCCGTTCGCCCTGAGCTTGTCGAAGGGCTCCACTTTTCCTTGAAAGAGAAGTGAAGGGCTTCGACAGGCTCAGCCCGAACGGAGATAGGTTTTACCTGGCGAACGTAGCCTGCGAAGCAGCCGGAACGCTGCTCTCACTGGCCGCCACCGGCGCGGGGGAAGCCTTGATCGCCACAGCCCGCGTCGCGACCTTAGCCCCCGGCATCGCCGACTGAAGATTGCTCACCACCACCCGGTCACTGGGCGACAAGCCCGCCCGGATAATGCGCAATCCATCCACCACCGGCCCCAGTTCGACCGGCTTGGCGGACACGCTGTCATCCTTGCCGACGACCAATACCGTCTTGCGCGCCTGGTCGGACTGAACGGCCTCGTCCGGGATCAGCAGGGCGTTCACCTTCCCGCCATTGGCGAGACGCATGTTGCCGAACATGCCCGGCGTCAGGAACATGTCGGGATTGGCGAACACCGCGCGGATGCGGATCGTGCCGGATCGCGGATCAAGGCCGTTGTCGGTAAAGTCCAGACGGCCCTTGTGGCGATAATCGGCTTCATCCTGCAACCGCACCTCGACCGCGCCCGCGCTATCCTTGTCCCGCTGCGACTTCAGATACAGCGCTTCGGACGCGTCGAAGTTGAAATAGATGGGATCAAGTTTGTTGATGGTGGTCAGCAATGTCGCGCCCGCGCCTTCCGCGCCGGACACCAGATTGCCGATATCGACCCGCCGGTCGGACACGCGTCCCGATATGGGCGCGCGGACCTGCGTGAACTCCACCTCCAGCGCCCGCTGACGCTCGCGCGCCTGTGCCGCCGCCAGTGCCGCCTGAGCCGCTTGCAGTCGCGACCGCAGGGCATCGACTTCGCTTGCCGAAACCGCTTCATCGCCCGTCAGCCGCTGGACTCGCTTATAGTCATTCTGCGCCAGCATCAGCGCGCTGCGTGCGCTCGCGCTATTGGCGCGGGCCTCGGCCAAGGCAGCGAGGAAGGGGCGCTGATCGACGGTGAAGAGCAATTGGCCTGCCTTCACATAGTCGCCGTCCCGGAAATGGATCGCCGTCACCGACCCGGAAACACGCGGGCGGATATCGACCGTCTGGCTCGGCGCGAACCGCCCGACATAATCATCCCATTGCGTGACCGCGCGGCTGAGCGGCGCAGCGACCCCCACCACGGCCAGCGTCGATGGCGCGGCCTGCGCCTGCGGGCGATCGATCAATTTCCACCCGATGCCGCCCAGGATCACAAGCGCGATCGCTGCGATGGCGGCATGGCGCTTGCGTCGCCGCAGGAGTGGGGAAGACACCGCATCATGGCTGTCGGCGTCGATGGGCTTGTGCATGTTCATGCGAAACTCCTGACCTTCGGGCTGCCGCGCATGGCGGCGATGGTGGCGAGCAGCCGTTCGAGATGGGCTTCGGTGAACCCGGCGGACCGAAAGGCGGATATGCGGCGGGAATGCACGTCATAGCTGCGGTGCCACGCCTCGACCGCGATCTGGCGCAGCGCTTCCAGCCGCTTGTCGGCCAGCCGCGGGTCCGGCTTTTGCCCGAAGATCAGCCGTTGCAGCCGGGTCCAGCGGCCGGGTTCGCGCAGCGTCGCCAGGCTGTCCTGCCGGGCAAGCTGCACGACTTGCCACTCCAGCGGAGAAAAGCTCGCCTCTTCGGCTTTTGCCGCGTCCGCCTTTGGCACGGCGCTGCGAATGCTTCCCCCACGCCGCCTTTGGCCAGGAATATGTCTGAACGATAGACCATGATCTCGTCCCCTGTTTGTCGAAGGCGGCGCGGCAGGGCGCGTGGCTACGCCCCGCGAAATCGCCGACTTCGCGAATGGAAAAACGACCGCCCTGCGCCCGCGCGTCATTGCGTCGCGGGCCGCCAGTGTTGTCCAATGATGAAAAGGAACGGCCTGCCTCTCCGAACGGCCGCGCCTATGCCGTCAGCGACGGCAATCCCTGTCTTGCATTCGACCTCCCAATGAATGTCGAATTAACTACCACATGGTATATAATGCGGTGTGGCCGATCGTCAAGCCGCTTTGTATACCGATCGGTCGTTTTTATTAAGTCACCGAAATTGCAGTGATATTACGAACTCGGCCACATGGTTAGTGCGGTATCGACAAGCTGGGTCAATCGGTCTTCCGAAACCCCGGACCCCGCCTGAACCGCCAGACCCTGAAGCATCGTGGTCAGGTAGAGGGCAAGCGCCTTGGGCTCGACGCCCGCGGGCAGGTCACCTTCCTCCTGCGCCCGTTCGAACCGTTCGATCAGCGCCCGGTCGGACGAGGCGCGTCGCGCCAGGATCTCGTTGCGGATACATTCGGCGTGCGCCGTATTGGCGACGGAACTGATGACGCCCATGCACCCCTTGGGATCGGTGTTGCCGCACTGCATGGCGAGCGCGCCTTTCAGCAGCCGTTCCGCGACCTGCTTGGCCGTGGGCGCTTCCAGCGCCGACTGCACATAACACAGCTTGTCCCGCTCATAGAGGTCGAGCGCCTTGCGGAAGAGCGATTCCTTGTTGCCGAAACAGGCATAAAGGCTCGGCTTGGTGATGCCCATCGCCTCGGTCAGCTCCGCGAGCGAAGCGCCTTCATAGCCGCGACGCCAGAATATCTCCAGCGCGGCGGCCAGCGCCTTGTCCGGATCAAACTCGCGCGGACGGCCTCTGGCGGGGGCGAATTCGGTTTTCATACCGATCAGTATATAGATGCCCCGGCGAATAGCTCAAGGGCGCCGTTGCATAACCCATGGCAATCCCGTTGCGCCCCGTCCCCACAGCTGCCAAGAGGCCCGCCCCGAAATTCGTTTTAACTCGATGGTTCCTTCATGCATTCGCCCAGCTCGATCGGCATAGATTTCGGCACGACCAACTCCGTCGTCGCGCTCGGCAGCCCCGGCGGCGATGCGTCAATGGTCGATTTCGCCGCTCCAGACGGCTCCGCCTCCATCTTCCGCTCCGCCCTTTGCTTCTGGGAAGATCACGCAGTTCCCGGCGGCATCGCGCGCGAAGCTGGCCCCTGGGCGATCGCCGAATTTCTCGAATATCCCCAGGGCAGCCGCTTCCTGCAATCCTTCAAGTCGGTCGCCGCCAGCCGCGCATTCGAACATGCGACCATCTTCGAAAAGCGCCTCCGTTTCGAGGAACTGGGCGCGATCTTTCTCGACCGCCTGCGCGCCCATGCCGGGGAGGCGCTGAAGGCGCTGCCGCCGCGCGTCATTGTCGGACGTCCCGTCCGCTATGTGGGGCAGCGCCCGGACAATGTCCTTGCCCGGCAGCGTTATGACCTGATGTTTGCGGCGTTGAAGCGGGAGGTGCATTATGTCTACGAGCCGCTTGGCGCCGCCTTCAGCTTCGCTGCGCGACTTGCCGAACCGGCAACCTTGCTGGTCGCTGACTTTGGCGGCGGCACCAGCGACTTTTCCGTGGTGCGGATCGCGGCGCCCGGCGTTGCGCAACGCTGTACGCCGCTCGGATCGGCTGGCGTCGGCATAGCGGGGGACCGCTTCGACTATCGGATCATGGACAATCTGGTGCTGCCCATGCTGGGCAAGGGCGGCACTTATGACTCCATGGGCAAGCGGCTGGAAATTCCGGCAGGGCATTTTACCGACTTTGGCGATTGGTCACGCCTGGCGCTGATGCATAATCGCCGCACGCTGGCCGACCTGAACAAGCTCCAGCGGGCAGCGACCGATCCAGCGGCTATCGGCCGGATGATCGCGGTGGTGGAAAATGAGTTGGGCTATCCCCTCTATGATGCAGTGGCGCGATTGAAGCGCGTCCTTTCCAGCGAAGAACGCGCGCATTTCCACTTCGACAGCGCTGGCGTGCGTGTGGAGGCTGACGTCAGCCGGGCTGAGTTTGAAGGCTGGATCGCGCCCGATCTCGCGCGGATCGGCACGGCCATCGATGCGGCACTGGTCAACGCGGGTGTCCGCGCCGAGGCGATCGACCATGTCTTCCTGACGGGCGGCTCCTCCCTGATCCCTGCCGTTCGCCGCCTGTTCGACCAGCGCTTCTCCGCAAGCCGGATCGCCAGCGGCGATGAGCTGACGTCCATCGCGCATGGGCTGGCGCTGATCGGCCAGGAAGCGGACATCGCCCAATGGACCGTGGATCGGGACGCGAAAGCAGAAAGGGCGTAGATACCCACCCTGCATGTCCGGGATCAGCGATCCTTGTCCATCATGTCCATGAAGTCGCGCGCGGCATCCCGATCCGCCGGATCATCAAAGGCATCGAGGTCCGGCGCAGCCCCCAGCAGGAACAGGAGCGACCAGAGCGCAAAGCGCCGACCGCGATCCGTCTCCAGGCCAAAATCGACGCGCATTCTTTCTATGCCCGCTTCAATGGCGGAAGGCGGAACGGAGTCCAGCTTGTCCGACCCGAAATAGCGTCGCAGCTGATCGTCGAAATTCATACGCGTCCAATCATCGGATTATGCATTTTCAGGTCGCTCTTATCCCAGGATGGCTGCGATGCCTGCGCGCGCGATCTGGGCATCCTGTTCCGACTTGACCCCAGACACGCCGACTGCACCAACGAAGTCGCCATCCACCACGATGGGAACCCCGCCTTCGAGCAGGGCCTGTAGTGCAGGCGCGGACATCATCGTCACTCGTCCGTTCAGCACCAGATCTTCATAGACCTTCGATTCCCGTCGGCCGAGGATCGACGTTACGGCTTTTGCTGGCGCCATGTGGGCGGTGCTGGCGGCAGCGCCGTCCATTCTATGCAAGCCGAGCAGATGGCCGCCGTCATCGACAACTGCGATGGTTACGGCCCAATCATTGGCCAGCGCCTCCGTTTCCGCGGCGGAGAGGATTGCTTTTACGTCGCTGGCTTCGAGGCTGTTCTTGGTCTTCATCACTTCATCCATTTGGTCGGCGGAAGCGGTGCCTTACCATTTGAGGAACATCTTGCCAGTCCCATGCGAACCGCGCGCGTTCATGCCATGTCTTCCTCTTCGGCGGGGATGGTGATGACCGCCGGTTTTCCGCCGCCATATGGCTGGATCGCGATACGAACGTCCCCCGGTGCAGCAAGATCGGACAAGGGAATGTCGATTGAAAGCCGTTCACCCTTCATCTGCCAGTCGGCGGTAAGATTGCGCCCGTCCGGCAGCTGAACGGCAATGTTTCTGACGCATGCGAGCGAAGGACCGGTCACCAGAACATTGTTTTTGCGACCTGTTTGCAGGCGTTGGCCGGGCGCGACTTGCCAGCCATCATCCTGTGGAAATTGTGCCGCAAACTTTGGGCCTTCAAAGGCATCGAACCCCCAAAAGCCATGCAGGCGCGCTGTGACGGAGCCCTTTAAACCAGTCGGGTCGAACGATGGCGCAAATATATAGCCGCCCTTGTCCGCGTGCGCGATCACGGGTGCCTCCACCACGCGCCCATCCTTATCTGTCAGGCGCAATGCCATGTTGTGCGCATAGTCGGTGGCAAAGACGAGCGGCGCTCCATCGACCCCGAATACCGCGCCCGGCCGCGTCGCGCATATGGGCGCGTCGCCGCTGCTACGCAGCGGGGGCGGCACATTCTTCTCGATCGCGGGCAGTGCGGCGACCAGCACCGACTTGGGCCTGCGAAAGGACGGCGCGCTGTTCAGCAACAAGGATATCGAATGGCCATTCTGGATTCCCAGAGCGGGCAGATAGTTGAATTCAGGATTGTTGAAAGCGCCGAACATTCGCGCAAGGTCGCGCACCACGCTGATATAGGGGCTGTAGAAGCCATATCCGCCCTCTCGGGTCGCGCTCAATTGCAGGGCAAGGTCGGTCGGTGCGCCGATGATCGTCTCGGTCAGCGAATTGCTGTGGATGTCGCCCAGCACCAGGCTGTCTCTGTTTTCCAGAAGGCAGGCGGCCTGGAATTCCACCACTTTCGCCAGGCAGTCCGGGTTCAGTTTGACCGCAAGGCTGGAGGAAAGGACGGGCGCGACATTCCGCAGATATTCCGGGTGCGTATTTTCTTGCGACCGGATGCCCAGGATGAACGCGTTGAGCCTGGTCCTGTCGAGCGACGCCTTGTTGATGTCCTGCGTCACTCGGACGAATTCGCCCGGCCTGCCCCTCACGGCGTCGGAGATCGCACTGAAATCGCCCCGTGTGTCGGGCACCATGAACAGGACAAGTTGCCGGGCATGATCCGGGACGGTCAGCTTCAGCATCCGCTTTTTGTCCGTTTTTTCCCAAGTCTCTGCGCTGGCGATCCATTTTTTGGGAGGCGGATTGGTGACGCCGCGCAGGAACGCGGAGACCAGCAGGTAACGGACAGCCTGGTCCGGGGGCAGCTTTGCCTCGATACGGATGACGTCGCCGGTGGCCAGAGCCGGAACCTGACCGATGGGCAGGGTGCGTCCTCCGCGGCTCACGCTGACCGACAGGTCGGGACCAGCCAGATCGAATGGCGCCGGATCGGCCGCCGCGGCCCGCACGGCGGTCAGGCATGCAGCTACGACGAACAGGCCGAAACGAAGTGAAAGGATACAGCGACTCATGCTATCTCCCTGCCCCGGATACCGGTTTCGTCAAGACAGGAAGCCAGCTTTTCGGCCTTGCTGCTCTGCAAGAGAGACGGGGTGCGGCCGACGACCCTTCCTATAACCGCTTGATCGCCGCCAATAGCCTCTCAGCGGTCTTTTCGATCCGGACGTCCGCGGTAGCGGTTGCGTGGGGTGTACCATCCTCCACCCGTTGCTCGCTGGCATGATTGCAGGCTGCAACGGTCAATCCAGCGGCAAGGATAGTCAAGGTGGTTCGGGACATGCAGCGCCTTCTCACAGGTTTTCGGCTCAACGCGCTGCAGATGCTCCCGTTCCCATCTTAAATCGAGAGAACATAGGCGAGGGGAGGTGCGCGCGTTACAGGGGCATGAACCATCATTGGATCAAGACAATGGCAGGAGTTTCCCAAATGCTTCCCGCTCGCACCTACAGCGTAACGATCGACCGTGACTGGCAGGCGCTCTACGAGATGATCTGGCGGCCGGAATCTTTCCCGAAATGGGCTTCCGGCCTCGCGGAATCGGAACTTCGCGAAGAAGATGGATGCTGGCTGGCGGACGGGCCGGAAGGTCCAATCCGCATCCGCTTCACGCCCCATAATGACTATGGCGTGATGGATCATCATGTGGACCTGGGCAGAGGCGAGGAAGTCCATGTTCCGCTTCGCGTCGTCGCCAACGGCAAGGGTGCGGAGGTCATGCTGACGCTTTTTCGTCAGCCGGGCATGGATGATGATCGATTCGCAGCCGACATCAAATGGGTCAATCGCGATCTACGGGCATTGAAAATGCTGATCGAAGGGTCTGCCTAGCTGCCCGCCGCCGCTTCGCGCCATGTTCCCTGCGGAATGCCATCGAGCGTCCAGTCACCGATCCGCCAGCGCACCAGCCGCAACGTCGGATGCCCCACCGCTGCTGTCATTCGTCGGACCTGCCGATTGCGCCCTTCCCGGATCGTCAGCCGCAGCCAGCAGTCCGGCACGCTCTTGCGGAACCTGACCGGCGGATCGCGGGGCCAGAGCGCCGGATCGTCTATCCGTTCGACCTGCGCGGGCAGGGTTGGCCCGTCCTTTAGCCGCACGCCGCGCCGTAATGCTTCCAGCGCGGCCTCGTCCGGCTCTCCCTCCACCTGCGCCAGATAGGTCTTTGGCGTCTTGAACCGGGGATCGGCGATCCGCGCCTGCAACCGCCCGTCGTCGGTCAGCAGCAGCAATCCTTCGCTGTCCAGATCCAGCCGCCCGGCAGGATAGACGCCAGGTCTGTCGATGAACGCCGCCAGCGTCGGACGCGGCGGTCCTGTGCTTTCATCCGTGAACTGGCACAGCACGCCATAGGGTTTGTTGAACAGGATGAGTGTCATGGTCTCAATCCTCCTCTTCGAACGCCAGACTGCCCTGGTCGATCAGCGTCTTGATGAGTGCGGTCGCATCATGGCTTGCGCAAAGCGCCGGATCGACCTTCAAGAGATGGGCCGCGCCCAATTGTTCGGCCAGCCCCGCCGTCTCTTCCGCGCATTCGAAACAATGGCCATCGACAAACAGCAGGATATCGACGCCCTGGCGGATGAAGGAAAAGCGGCTGGCAGGATTGCGCTTCAATGGGATGCCTTGGGCCAGAAGCGACTGGACTTCCTTCTGGTCGATCGGGTCTTCCGGCCGCCAATCGGCATCGGCATATTTGGGCAGGCTGTTATGCAGGCCGAACCAGCGGGCAAAGGCCTCGCGGTCTGACAGGGCCTCCATAACCATCGCATGCAGTCTGTTGAGGGCGGGGGCCGTGATCTCGCCAGGATTGTCCTGAACCGGCAGGGCCGGATCGGCATAGCGATCCTCTTCCGGCGCGGCGTCCGCCTGATGCTCGCACCAGCTTTCGATCAGTTCGGCGCGGGACGGCGCGCGAAAACCGATGGAATAGGTCATGCAATCATCGCCGACGGCCACACCGTCATGCGCGAAGCAGGGCGGCACATACAGCATGTCGCCCGGTTCGAGTATCCACTCGCCCGTAGCCTCGAAATCGGCGATCAAGCGTAGATCCTCATGCGGCAACAAGGGCGTCGCCGAATTGCATCGCGGCCCAACGCGCCAGCGCCGCTTTCCCAGCCCCTGAATCAGGAAGACATCATATTGATCGAAATGCGGTCCAACGCCGCCGCCGTCGGTCGCATAGCTGACCATCACATCGTCGATGCGCCAGTTCGGGATAAAGCGGAATGGCTCGACCAACTCCGCGACGGCTGGCGCATGATGGTCCACAGCCTGAACCACCAGTGTCCAGGGGCTGTTTCCCAGTTCACCGAAGCGTGCTTCGGGCAGGGGGCCGCTTTCCATCTTCAGGACGTCGCCGTCCGTTGTGATGAGGCGGGATTCCACCGCGTCTTCACAGGCCAGCCCGGCCAACTCGTCCGGCTCCAGCGGATTGCGCCATTCAGCCCATGGGTTGCGGATCAGCAAAGGGCGCTGTTGCCAATAGTCCCGCAGGAACAGCTCTATGTCGAAATCGGCCAGATACATGGATCGCCCATGCGCCCACCGCCTGCCGCTGTCAAAGCGCGCGGGCGCATCCACGGAAATGCGATGAAACGCTATTGCTAATTTGTCGCAATATACTAAGGCGCGTTCGATTAATTAATAAGGGGATTTCAGATGAAGAATGAGGGCATGATGAAGATCGGCGTCGCGCTTATGGCGTTGGCGGTGGTTCAGCCAGCATGGGCCGATGAAGCGCAATCCCCCGAAGGCGCAGAAGCAAGTAAGGATGGCATCGTCGTCACAGCGCGCTCGGGCACCAAGACCGAAACACCCCCGATCGAGGTTCCCCAGCCAGTCACCGTGATCAGCGACCGGACATATTTGTCGCAGGGTGCGATCAGCATCAGCGATACCGTGCGATATGCCGCTGGTGTGACGGCAAATGCCTATGGCCGCGACACGCGCGTCGATAGCTTCGTCATTCGCGGCATCAGCGCGCTGCAGTTCCGCGACGGCATGCGCGATATTTTCAGCTATTACGCCAGTGTCACCTCCGACCCCTATAATTTCTCGCAGGTGGAAATCGTGCGCGGCCCGGCTTCCGTGCTCTTTGGTCAGGGTTCGATTGGCGGGCTTGTCAACCTGGTGTCCAAGACGCCGACCTTCCAGACCGGCGGCGAGCTGTCGGTCGTCTATGGCAGCTATGACCGCAAGGAAGCGATGGGCGATGTGAACGTCGCGCTGTCCGACACGCTTGCTGTCCGCGCCGTAGGCCGGGTGCGTGACGCGGACACCTATGTCGACAATGTTCCCGATGATCGCGTATTCTTCTCGCCCTCGATCCGTTGGCAGCCGACGCCGGACACGGACATCACGCTGCTTGGGCTTTACCAAAAGGACAAGAGCGGTTCGACGTCGCAGTTCCTGCCGATCGTCGGCACCTTCCGTCCCAATCCGAACAACAGCGAAGCGCTTGACCCCTTCCTGTTCGTCGGCAAGCCCGGCTGGGACCGCTATGACGGCCGCATGCTTCAGGGTGGCGGATCGCTGACGCAGCGTTTTGGCGACAATGTCGAACTGAATGTGAAGGCTCGATATATCGACAGCAATCTCAGCTATTTCACGCATTATGCAAATAGCTATACCAATCCGACCAATCCTTATCTGGACCCCGCAGGGCGCACGATTGGTTTGTATAGCGACGGCAGCGAAGCGCGGATGAATGTCTTTTCGACCGACAATAATCTGCTGTTCAAGTTCAACACCGGGTCTCAGATAGAACATAAGCTGTTGGTCGGCGTCGATTATAGCTGGAACAAGGTGCGCAAGGTCGGAGGCTTTGGCTATGAGGTGGTCGATCTCTACGACATCGATTATGACGCACTTACCATTCCGCCGCTTGACGGCACTCCAGAGCGGACATCGCAAAAGCAACTTGGCATCTACGTGCAGGACCAGATCCGCATGTGGGACCGCGTATCGGTCGTGCTGGGCGCGCGGCGCGATCGGGTCACGACCGCAGGATCGCCGGTCAAGGACAATGCGACGACATTCCGCGCGGGGATCATCGGAGAGATTGGCGCGGGCTTCTCGCCATTCTTCAGCTATACTGAAAGCTTCTTGCCAATTGCCATGACGGTTGACGGTGGCGGTCCGGCCAAGCCGCAGCGCGGCACGCAATATGAAGCGGGCGTCAAGTGGCAGCCAGAACCGAACACGATGCTGACAGTCACCGCCTTCCATATCAAGGAAATCAACCGCATCCTCTATGGAGCGGGCAGTTCGGTTACCCAGTCGGGCGAAATCACCACCAAGGGTATCGAGTTCGAAGCAAGCCACCGGTTGCCCGAAGATTTCGAGCTGCTGGTGAATTATGGCTATAACAAGCTGGTGTCGCACGACACCGACTATTTCGACTATCTGCCCCGCCACAACGCGTCGATCTGGGCGACCAAGACCTTCGGGATGCGGGACGGCGCACAGCTTCGTCTGGGCGCGGGCGTCAACTATATCGGCAAGCGCGAGTCGATCGGCCCGGCCTGGACCATCGTCACGCCCAGCTATACGCTGGTGGACGCGCTGGCGGAGATCAACTGGAACAATTGGCGCTTCGCGATCAATGCGACCAACTTGCTGAACAAACAATATTTCGCGTCGTGCCTGTCGCGCGGCGATTGTTTCGTGGGCGCACCGCGCAATGTCATGGGAACGGCTACTTTCCGCTTCTGATGAGACGAGGCACGGCGCCGGAACATAGTCCGGCTCCGTGCAGATTCCGTGCTGGCGGGTCCGGCCAACTATCCCTTGACTCGATATGGAACTGATCGATACCCATTTTGCAACAGGCAAAATGAGAGGGTGATCGGCCATGGCGCGTTTGGATGGAAAGGTGGCAATCGTAACGGGTGCTGGCCGCCTGGGGAATATTGGGGCGGCAGTGTGCGACGCCTTTCTGCGAGAGGGTGCTCGCGCCGTTATCGCAACCGATCTGCGGATGGACGCCGGCGCAGAGCTGACCGCCGATATGGACGGCAAACATGGCGCCGGTCGATACCGGTTGGCGCAGCAGGATGTGACGCTGGAGGCGGACTGGGCGGCATTGGTCGAAACGGTCCTGGCCGAATTCGGCGCTATCGACATTCTTGTAAACAATGCGGGAATTTCGATCCATGGCGGCATCGAAACCACATCCCTGGAGGATTTGCGCAAGGTCATGGCGGTCAACCATGACAGCGGCTTTTTGGGCATGAAATATTGCGCGCCAGCACTGGCGGACACGATCAAGCGCTTTCCCGGCGGCGGATCCGTGATCAACACGGTGTCGATGGCCTCTTACATGCCCAACGCCAACAATATCGGATACCATGTGTCGAAATCGGCGCAGCGCATGCTGACTTTGTGCGGGGCGGTTGAGTTCGGACCCAAGCGAATTCGCGTCAATTCAGTGCATCCGGGGCAGACCACCACGCCGCTGCTGAAGGAAGGTTATGAGGAATATGCGCGTCTGGGCTTTTATGAATCGAGCGAGGCGGGCATCCAGGATCTGGTGAAAATGTGCCCGCTTGGCATCGAAAGCTTCCCGGAAGATACGGCGCATGCGTTCGTCTATTTGGCATCGGACGAGTCCCGTTTCGTCACGGGCGCGTCCATCTATCATGACGGCGGGCTGGCGCGGCATTTCTGACGGTTGAGGGAGGCTGGCGGCATGGGCCGCCGCCCCTCAGTCTGCGCCGGGAGCCAGTCCGCGCGCGATAAGTTTCGCGATGCGCCGGGCCTTTTCGTCGGCTTCCTTGTCGGACAATGGCTGAACCGTGCCAGCGGACACGGCGGCGACCATGTCCTGCGACAAAGCCCACAGGAACAGCGATGCAATCTCGTCGCAATCGACCGGGCGGATCAGGCCCCTTGCCTGAAGCCGTTCCAGATAGGCTTTCAGCGGCGCTTGCTGCCGAACCTTGCGGGCTTCCTCCATCGCGTTTCGAAATTCGGGGAAGCGAAGCCCTTCGCGCATGCTGATTGCAGTGATGGCATGGGCGGCGGGAGTCCGGGTGCTGCGCATGATCATTCGCGCCCATTCATAGAGACCTTCGGCGGGGTCGTCGCGGTCGAGCAGGCGCAGGTCGGTCGCCATGTTCCGATCCGCCATCCGATCAAGCACCGCGCGGAGCAATCCGGGCTTGCCGCCATATTTGGCATAGATTGTCTTTTTTGAGACCTTGGCGCGGCCGGCGATGATCTGAAGCGTGGCATGTTCATAGCCCAGTTCGATCAGCGCCTGTTCCGCTACTTCCAGCAGCGCCTGAGCACGGATTTCGACCTCTTCCGACTTCGGTCTTCCCGCCCTGCTTTGCCTGTCCTGCTCATGCATCGCTCATGCTTGGCCGGATCAACGGATGAGCGCAAGACTGGACGAAGGGCGCATGGTGCGGGACGTCGCTACAGCCTTGCCCCGGCAGCGCCCAGGCATTCCTTTACGCGAGCGGTCGCCAACCCGAGCGGATCGGTTTCGCCGAGCAGCGCGAAGCTGCCGTTGAGCGCGAAGGTGCAATGGCCGTGGACCGTCGCGACTAGCGAGCGCGCCAGGCGGGGGGCGGCATCCTTATGATCCGTTGGCAGGACCGCCGCGACTTCCCGCACGACGATGTCGGTCAGGCGAGCGCGCCGCTCCGCATAATCCTCAGGCATGGGCACGCCCTCCGGCAACCGATGGTCGTAGATCGCCATCCAGATATTGCGGTTTTCCGACGCGAAGCTGAAATAGCCCTCCACGAGCGCGGCGATCCTGTCCTTTGGATTATGCGCGAGGCGTTGTTCGAGCCATTGGGCCCAAAGGTCGAAGGTGCGTGTGTTGATCGCGGCGACCAGACGGTCATAACTAATGAATAAATTATAGAGTGTACCGACAGAATAGCCGATGCGCTTGGCGACCTCTCGGGATGAGAATTTGGCGAAGCCGCCTTCGGCCATGTGGCGGTGACCCTCGGCCAGGATCAGGGCCTCCAGTTCTTCGCGGCTATGGTCCGATCGTCTGCCCATCACAACGCCATAGGAGATGAATTATACACTGTCTAATTAATTTATTGAACGGTGTATAATTCTGCGCTATCCGCCTTGTCGAAGATGGCTATGCGGTGGCCGCGTGATCGGGTTAACAACTCATCGAGAATTGCGGCGTAAGGCGCGAAGGACGGGGTAATCAAATGTCGGCACCTGATCTGTCTTTGCTGGGAAAGCGCCGTTTCGCGCCCCTGTTCGTGGTTCAGTTCCTGGGCGCGTTCAACGATAATCTGTTGAAGTTCGCGCTGCTGTTCCTTGCCAATTTCGGGCTGTATCGCGCCGAACCGGACAAGGCGGAAATATTGGCGACCATCGCCACGGGCCTGTTCATCCTGCCCTATTTCCTTTTTTCCGCGCTCGCCGGACAGCTGGCCGACGCGTGGGACAAGGCGAAGCTGGTACGCGGCGTCAAGGCGGCTGAAATCGTCATCATGGGGTTGGCGGTCACAGGCTTCTGGATGGAATCGGTGCCGCTGCTGCTGTCCTGCCTGTTCCTGATGGGGCTGCATTCGACCATCTTCGGCCCGATCAAATTTTCGATCCTGCCGCAGCATTTGAAGCCGCAGGAAATCATGGGCGGCACGGGCCTGATCGAGGCAGGGACGTTCCTTGCGATCCTGAGCGGCCAGCTGGTCGCCGGGGTGATCGCGCCCCTGCAAGCAGGATTGGTGGCCGTCACCATTGCGATTGTCGGCTTCCTTGCCAGCCTGGCGGTGCCGCCCGCACCTACGGTGGCGCCGGACCTGCGGATAGAGCGCAACATATTCAAAAGCACCTGGCAGATACTGAAGTCGGCACGGCATGGACGCGGCGTGTGGCTGTCGATCCTTGGCATCAGTTGGTTCTTTGCCGTGGGCGCGGTCCTGCTGGCGGAGTTCGCCCCGCTGGTGAGCGGTGTGCTGAAGGCGCGGCAGGAGGTGGCGACCCTGTTCCTGCTGATCTTTTCGGTCAGCGTCGCGCTGGGGTCGATGCTGGTGAACCGGCTGCTCGGCGGGCAAGTGTCTGCGCGGTTCGTGCCGGTGGCGGCATTGGCGCTGGCGGGTTTCATGATCGACTTGTGGCTGTCGACGAGCGGTTATCTGGCGCTGCATCAAGCCGCAGGGATCGCCGAGTTCGTCCGGTCGGCCGGCAGCTGGCGGATCATGGCCGATCTTTCCGGCATCGCCTTTGCCGGTGGCATGTTCATCGTGCCGCTCTACGCCATTCTCCAGACGCACAGCCCGCGTGAGGAACGGTCGCGCACCATTGCGGCAAACAATATCGTCAATGCCGCAGTCACTGTCGTCGTGGTTTCGGCGGTGACGGCGATGCTGGCGCGCGGAGAAAGCGTGCCCGGCATCATCGGCGTCATGGGATTTGCGACGCTGGTCGTGGCGCTCATCAGTTGCTGGCTGTTGCCTGAAACGGTGATCAAGTCGGTCGTACGCGGACTGCTGCGGCTCTTCTACCGGGTCGAGGTGCATGGCGCTGAAAACATGCCCGGCATCGGTCAACCGGCGGTCGTGGTGGTGAACCATGTATCGTTCCTCGACGGGCTGCTGCTCGCCGCCTTCCTGCCGGGCAAGCCGACATTTGCCGTGCATACGCGCATCGCGAGGGCATGGTGGCTCAAACCCTTTCTGCCGCTGTTCGACGCCTTTCCGGTTGATCCCACCAACCCGCTGTCAGCCAAGGCGATGGTCAAGGCGGTGCGCGAAGGGCGGACGCTGGTGATTTTCCCGGAAGGGCGCATCACCGTCACCGGCGCGCTGATGAAGATATTCGACGGCCCCGGCATGGTCGCGGACAAGGCGGACGCGCCGATCATCCCGGTGCGGATCGACGGTGCGCAGTTCACGCCTTTCTCGCGCCTGAAGGACAAGGTACGGCTGCGGCGCTTCCCCCGCATCCAGCTGACCGTGCTGCCGCCCCGGCGTTTCACGATAGAGGGCGAGATGACGGCGCGGGCGCGGCGGGCCATCGCCGGGCGACGGCTCTATGATGAAATGAGCCAGATGATGTTCGCGACGTCGGACACGGACAGGACATTGTTCGAGGCGCTGCTGGAGGCGCAGCATGTCCATGGCCGCAGCGCGCTGGTCGTCGAGGATGTGAAGCGCGAACCGTTGAGTTATGGCCGGTTGGTGACGGGCGCTCTGGTGCTCGAACGGGCGCTGCGCTCCGCGACGCGGCAGGGAGAGGCGATCGGCGTGCTGCTGCCCAATGTCTCGACGGTCGCAGTGGCGTTCTTCGCCTTGCAGGCTGGCGGGCGCGTGCCTGCGATGCTGAACTTCACGGCGGGGCTTGCCAATCTGAAGGCGGCCTGCACGGCGGCGCAGATCCGCACGATCGTTACCGCGCGCGCTTTTGTCGAGCAAGGCAAATTGGGCGATGTGGTGGCCGGACTGGAGGCGGAAGGCGTTCGCTTCCTTTGGCTGGAGGATGTGGCCAGCGGCATTGGCTCCGGGGCCAAGCTGCGCGGCCTGATCGCCAGCCGCGTTGCCGGGCGCGCGCATAAGTGGCTCAAAATCTCGCCCGACGATGCGGCGGTCATTCTTTTCACCAGCGGGTCGGAGGGGCTGCCCAAGGGCGTGGTGCTGACGCATCGCAATCTGCTGTCCAACTGTCGCCAGCTCGCGGCGCGGATCGATTTCAATTCTTCCGATGTCGTGCTGAATGCGTTGCCGGTGTTCCACAGCTTCGGGCTGACCGGCGGCACGTTGCTGCCGATTTTCCACGGCGTGCGCACGCTGCTCTATCCCAGCCCGCTGCATTATCGGATCGTGCCTGCGCTGGCCTATGACGCCAATGCGACGATCCTGTTCGGCACCGATACCTTCCTGTCGGGCTATGCGCGCATGGCGCATGGCTATGATTTTTATTCGCTGCGCTACATTTTCGCGGGCGCGGAACGGGTTCGGGACGAGACCCGCAAGATCTACGCGGAAAAATTCGGGCTGCGAATATTGGAAGGCTATGGCGCGACGGAGGCAGGGCCGGTGATCGCGGTCAACACGCCCATGCACTACCGCGCCGGATCGGTCGGGCGATTGCTGCCGGGAATAGAGGCGCGGCTGGACGATGTGCCGGGCATCAGCGAGGGCGGGCGGCTTTCGATCCGGGGGCCGAACATCATGGCGGGTTACATGAAGGCGGACGCGCCGGGGCTGTTGCAACCGCCAGAGGGCGGATGGCACGATACCGGCGACATCGTGACCATCGACGATCAGGGTTTCGTGACGATCCGCGGCCGCGCCAAGCGTTTTGCCAAGATCGGGGGCGAGATGATCTCGCTGCCTGCGGTGGAAGGCTATGCTTCGGCGCTGTGGCCGGATGCCGATCATGCCGTGGTGACGCGTCCAGACCCGCGCAAGGGGGAGCAACTGGTGCTGTTCACCACCGCGCGCGACGCGAAGGCTGCGGCGTTGCAGGCGTGGGGCAAGGCGAACGGGGTGGCGGAACTCGCCATTCCGCGCGACATTCGCGTGCTGGATGCGTTGCCGCTACTTGGCACGGGCAAGACCGATTATGCGTCGATGACGCAATTGGCTGGCTAGGGCGTGGGGCGGCCAGCCAAGTCAGACCGGCAAGGCGGTCGTATATTTGGTCATCGACAGGGCGAAATGGGATGCCGCGTTGGCGACATCGGCTTGCCCTAGCAGCGTGTGCATCAGGAACAGATTATAGTCGGCGACGTCCGCTACGACTATGCGGAGCAGATAGTCCCACTCGCCCGACATGGAGAAGCATTCGACGATTTCGGGACGGCTGTTCACGAACTCCTCAAAGGCCTGTCGCGCGTCGCGGGCATGACTGCGCATGCGGATGTTGCACAGCACGTTCACACCACGGTCGATCTTCTCCGGGTTGACGAGGCGCACGGAGCCGGTGAGGATCCCGGCGGCCTCCAGCGCCTTGATGCGGCGCCAGCAGGAGGCTGTGGACGCGCCAACCCTGTCCGCCAGTTCCGCATGGCTGAGGGTCGCATCGCTTTGGAGCGCTGACAGAATTTTGCGGTCGATCTGGTCTATCTGATTGGCGGGTTTCATATTCTATCCAATCGCGATTGCCTCATGCCGAATAATCCGGGATTTTGCCGTAGAATGAAACCCCTTTTCACAGGCGTCATGCGATAAGTTCATCATGTCGCAACATGCTCCAGAACGTCCGGCGGACGCCGCCGAGGACTGGACGATCCCGCAAGATTGGGGCGCTTACACGGCGCAGGATCATGCGATGTGGGACCGGCTGTTTGCGCGTCAGGCGGCGATGCTGCCGGGGAGGGCGGTGAAGGAGTTCATGGACGGACTTGGCGTGCTTCACATGACGAAGCCGGGTATTCCCGATTTCGACGAACTGTCGGAGCGGCTGATGAAACTGACCGGCTGGCAGGTGGTGGCGGTGCCGGGTCTGGTGCCTGACCGTCTGTTCTTCGAACATCTCGCCAATCGCCGTTTCGTCGCGGGGCGCTTTATACGGACTCCCGAGCAGCTGGACTATCTTCAGGAACCGGATGTATTCCACGATGTATTCGGCCATGTGCCGCTGCTCGCCCATCCGGTGTTCGCTGATTATATGCAGGCCTATGGCGAGGGAGGTCTTCGCGCCGACAGTCTTGGCGCAATAGATCGTCTGGCCCGGCTATATTGGTACACGGTCGAATTCGGGCTTATCCGGCAGGGCGAAGAACTTAGACTCTATGGCGCGGGAATCCTGTCGTCCTACGGGGAGTCGATATTTGCGCGGGACGATCCGTCGCCCAATCGCATCGGCTTTGACCTCAAGCGGCTGATGCGGACCCGTTATCGCATCGACGACTATCAGCAGAGCTATTTCGTGATCGACAGTTTCGACGACCTGCTGCGGCAGACGGTCGAGATGGATTTCGCGCCGCTCTACGAAGAACTGCAGCAGGAAAGCGACCTGGGGACGGCAGACATCCTGCCTCAGGATATAGTGTTCAACCGGGGCACGCAGGCATATGCCCGGTCTAGAATGGGAGCATGCCCCGCATGACCGCCAATCCGCTTGGCCTGAACGGCTTTGAATTCGTGGAATTTACGTCGCCCGATCCCGACGGGATGGCCGAACAGTTCGGGCAACTGGGCTTCGTGCCGACGCATCGCCATCCGGTGAAGAATATCACCCGGTACAAGCAGGGCCGCATCAACCTGATGCTCAACCGCGACGATGCGGGGCGGGTTGCCGCCTTTCGCGGGGAGCATGGGCCATCCGCCAGCGCCATGGCCTTTCGCGTCGCCGATCCCGTTGCAGCGATGAAATGGGCGGTCGATCATGGCGCGAAGCCCACGGAGGAAGACGACACGGTCATCCAGGGTATTGGCGGGTCCTATCTCTATTTCGTTCAGGACGGGGCGGACCTGTATGCCGAATGGGCGGAGTTTCCGGGCTGGCGCGAGGCGGAGGCCGCGAACAGTGTCGGGCTGGACCTGCTCGACCACCTTACCCACAATGTCCGGCGCGGGCATATGCGGGTATGGAGCCAATTCTACCGCACGCTCTTCAATTTCGAGGAGCAGAAATATTTCGATATCAAGGGGCAGGCGACCGGCCTGTTCAGCCAGGCGATGATCGCGCCCGACCGGGCAATCCGCATCCCGCTCAATGAAAGCCAGGATGACAATAGCCAGATCGAGGAATTCATCCGCCAATATCATGGCGAGGGTATCCAGCATCTGGCCCTGACCACCGGCGATATATACGGCACGGTCGAAAAGCTGCGCGCGCGGGGCGTGCGGTTACAGGACACAATCGACACCTATTATGAACTGGTCGACAAACGCGTGCCGGGCCATGGCGAGGATCTGGAGCGGTTGAGGAAGAACCGCATCCTGATCGACGGCGATGCGGAGGAAGAGGGCATATTGCTCCAGATTTTCACCGAAAACATGTTCGGCCCGATCTTTTTCGAAATCATCCAGCGCAAGGGCAATGAGGGTTTCGGCAACGGCAACTTCCAGGCGCTGTTCGAAAGCATCGAGCTGGATCAGATCAGGCGCGGCGTCATCACCGTGGGCGAGGGAGCCTGACGAAACGCCGCCGATCAGCCCGTCTGCTGGGTGCGCGTGAAAACCGCCAGTTGATCGGCGAAGGCGCGCTGGTAAGCAGGCCGTGCTTCGCCGCGCGCGATATAGGCGGCGAGGTTCGGGTAGCGCTCCAGCAAGCCCGTCCCGGCCAGCCTGCGCAGCACGGTCACCATCAGCAGATCGCCGGCGCTGAATGCGCCATCCAGCCAGTCACTGTCCCCCAGATGATCGGATAGCTCGATCAGCCTGCGATCCACCCGCTCGTCCAGCATCGGCATGCGCGCTTCATACCAGCTTTTGTCGCGCTCCAGATATTTAGGCATCTCGCGCTCGACGATGGGCTACTCGACGGTGTTGAGCGCCGCGAACATCCAGCTGATGGCTCGCGCGCGTGCGATGGCATCCAGCGGCAGAAGGCCCCCGTGCCGCTCCGCGATGTGGAGTATGATCGCCCCGGATTCGAACAGGATGAGATCGCCCTCCTGATAGGCCGGGATCTGGCCGAAAGGGTGTAGCGTCCGGTAGGCAGGTTGTTTGAGCTGCTCGAAAGACAGCAGCCGTACTTCATATGGCTGGCCCGCTTCCTCAAGCGCCCAGCGTACGCGCATGTCACGCGCCAGACCACGACCGCGGTCGGGAGACTGCTTGAACGCGGTGATCGTGATGGTCATCGTTTCCGGTTCCGGGACGGTTGCGCCGACTAAAAGCGAAACTAATCCCATGGCCGGTGAATGTCTAACGACAGTCCGGCGCAATGAGCGGACGGCGAGCGCCGGCCACATCGGGTCGTGACCGGCGCTGGCGCCTGCATTACAGTCCGCTGTCGTAGCGCGACATTTCCTCGCGATAGCGCGCCGTCATTCGGTCCTGATCCGGGGCAGGCAATTCTTCCTTCAGGTGGAGGAAGCGATCATTTTCCTCTTCATAGACATGATGGGCGACAGCTCCGCGAATATGTTCCAGTTTTTCGCGCCAGTCCTGGCTGAGAGGATCAAGCGTTTCGAGCAGCGCCAACTCCACCTTGGCCGCCTGCTGTTCTTCATAGGCCATGGCCATGTGCGTTTTGTGGCCGCTGGACAATTGCGGGTAGATTACCGCTTCCTCGGCGCTGGAATGCCCGGTCAGCAGGGCAGCGAGTTTGCGCTGCGCCTGCGTGCGGCTTTGCGCATCGGTGGCGGCCTGCGCCTGTGCGAAGGCCGCTTCGATCTGCTCATGATGGTGCAGTATCTGGTCCAGCCAGTCTCCGGGCGCGGCCGCTGCGCGGGCTCTTTGCCGGGCCTTTACCCGGTCCTGTTCGCTTTCGGGCGGCGTGACGGCTGCAACGATCCTGTCGAGTACGGACATGACATGCTCCTTTGCTGATCTGGTCTGCCCATGCCGGTGGACACGGGCCAGGCAAGTCAGCAATCGCCGCAAGGTCCTGAGGGTTCCCGGTCCCGCTTTCAAAGCGAACGGCCACTAACCCAGATTGCAAAACAACCCGCGCGACCGCCATGAATCGCCAATGGCCCCCGCAGTCAGGAACAAATGATTACGGCGCCGCTTCTTACCATGTGAGATGGAATTGAGGCGGCCTGTCGATGTTGTCCTTCATCCCCTTGTAAATCTGTTCGATCCGGGCAGCTGGCGATTGGCGCTGGCTGGATATGTCGCGCCCTCTCATTGGAAAAAGGAGACCATGGCAATGACCGCAGGAAGAGGATGGACATTGGCAGGAGCCTGCATGCTTGCGCTCACGGCATGTACGACGGCTACCCCCTACCAGCCGTTGAGCCAAGGACGGACGGCGAGCGGCGGCTATTATGACGAGCAGGTGGAAGCCAACCGTTTCAGGGTGACCTTCGCCGGAAACAGCATGACTTCGCGCGACACTGTCGAACGCTATCTGCTGTATCGCGCGGCTGAACTGACCCGCCAGCGGGGCTATGACTGGTTCGTGATGGCCGACCGTGGGACAGAGCGGAAAAGTCGGACCTATGTGGATCGCCCCTTTGGCCCCGGCCTGTACGGCTATTGGGGTCCGTCGTGGCGCTATTATGGGCGCGGCTTTGGCTGGCGTAGCTGGGACCCATTCTGGGGCGACCCGTTCTGGGGCAGCAATATCGATGTGCGTACTGTCGATAGATACGAGGCGTCGGCCGAAATCGTCATGGGGCGCGGTCCCAAGCCTGCCAACGATATCCGCGCGTTCGATGCCGCGGATGTCCTCGCAAATCTGGGGCCGAACATAGCGCGTCCGACCTAGGGCATTTTGGCAGAGGGAGGCACATCTGCCGGGCTGGAAAAGCGTTGTGCCGGCGGATGAGGTGCCGCACTATCGAGACAAGGTTCCCGTTGCGAACGGCGCCCAAGGGTGCCTGACGGAAATGCGGCGTGAGAAAAAGATGACAGATTTTTAGGAGTGGAAGTGCCGATCTTGGACGATCACAGCGCAATCAGACGTAGCGATTTCCAATGGTGATCCGCGTGGGAATGGTCGGTGCGAACCCGGATTATGGCTGGGGATCGGGCGTCCATCGCCGGGTGATTGAGCGGTTGCCCGGCTTTACCCTGCATGGGGTATGCACCACGCGTGAGGAAAGTGCCCGCAAGGCGGCCGAGAAATTCAACGCGCCGCTGTGGTTCACCGATCATGAGTCGCTGGCGCGCCATCCCGATATCGATCTGGTGGCGATCTGCGTGAAAGTCCCGCATCACTATGCGATTGCAAAGGCTGCGCTAGACGCAGGCAAGCATGTCTATTGCGAATGGCCGCTGGCGATCAGCATCGATGAGGCGGATGAACTGGCGGCACTGGCAAAGGCGCGGGGCGTTAAGGCGATGATCGGCCTGCACTTGCGCGGATCGCCGGTAATGCGTCAGGCGGCGCAGCTGGTCGCGCAAAGGCATGTCGGTTCGGTATTTAGTGTCACGCTGCACGCCCGTATCTTTGGGCCGGTCATGCGCGCCATGGCCACACGGGCGGGTGGAACCACCTTGCTTTCCATTTATGGCGGACATCTGATCGACGCGCTTGACCATCATTTCGGCCCGATCGAGGAAATCGGCATGCGGGGCGCCATCCGTCTGCCGCCAGTCGACGAGACTGGCGCGCCGGTTGCGCGTGATGCCTACGACCATCTGATGTTCCAGGGGACGTTACGGGGCGGCGCGATGTTTCAAATTGACCTGGCGGGCGTCTCCATGACGGGCATGGGATGCAACTGGCGGATAGACGGCAGCGACGGCGCGTTGCGGCTGTCCACGCGTGATCCCAGCCTTCCTGCGGTCGAATCGCTGGTGCTGCATGGCGCGACAGGCGGCGGGCCGTTCGAGCCGATTGGGGTTTCCGCCGATCTGGAATGTGCCGCTATTCCTGCTGCGCCTGACCGTTACAGCGCCTATCCTGGCAGTCCCGCGTCGCGTGAGGCGCTGTCGTCGATCGGCAACCTTTATGCCGAATTGGGGGAAGCCATCCGCAGCGGCGGACCGGTGGAACCGGACTTCCATCGCGCCGCCGCGATCCAGCGGCGGATCGCCCAACTGGACGCGGCGAGCGTCCCTGCTTCATCCGCCCCCATTGCCGGAGTTGTCCCATGAAAGCCCAAACCGAAAGTCTGAACCCGGATGTGAACAGCGAAGAGATCACATCGGGCAGCCCGATTTTCTATCTGAACGGGCGCCGCAAAGTCAGGACCGAGAGCAGCGTGCTGGTAAGCTCGTCCCGCTGGCTGAACGATGCGCGGGTGCGGGAATGGATTTCCACCGAAAGTCTGCGGCGCAACGGCCATGATTATCCGCTGCTCTATGGTTTGCCGACATTGATGCAGGCTGTGGACGAGGTGCGCGACGTCGAGCAGGCCGAAGAACTGGTCGCGCAAGAGCGCAGGCGTAATCCCGACTTCGACCGATGGCTGAACGAAGGATTTGTATCGACCTATACGAAAGAGGATCTTCGCGCCTATCCCGAAGATTCGGTCGGTCGCCGCCTGTTCGACTATATGGACGAATTCGATCTGTCGCCGGAGCTGAATTCACGGCTTCTGGACAACCCGGACTGGAAGCCAGCCAATACGCTGGATTACTGGAATCTGCGCATGGGGCAGACCCATGACTGTTATCATATCCTGGGCGAAATCGGATTTGGGTCGGTCGCGGAATATTTCATCACCGGCGTAGTCACGGGCAATGTGTTCCGCCATCTCGGCCCGGAATTGGCGGGCGCGCTGATGACGACGAACACACTGATCATGTTCCCTTGGATGACCCGGACGATGCTGCATTATCCCGGCGCCTGGCCGAACCTGTGGCGCAACCTGTCCTACGGTTATGAGGTGGGCCAGCAGTCGGACATGCTGTTTACCGCGCAGTTTGAAAAGATCATGCACCTGTCGCCCGCCGATGCGCGCGGGGCGCTGGGCTGGCGCGGGCACAGGGACGGCGTGGACAGCACCGACGCGTCGCTGATCTTTGGCGAAGGCCGGGAAATCATACCCTGAACGCCGGGCTTAGCGGGCTACCAGGCTGCGCCATGCTGAAACGGTGTCAGCATGGCGCGGTATGTATCGGGCTTTTTCGCGTAAGGGCGGGCGCTCGTCCGTTACTTTGCATCCAGATGCGCGAAGTCGAACTGGCTGGTCGGGATGATGTCGATGCGCGAGAAATCAATGAAACCCGCGCAGCTTTCGGCCATGGCCTTGGTATTTTGAGCGAATTTCTCATCATTGCCCACGGCGTCGAAGAACACCGGGGCGTCGGTCATCGCCTCCAGCGGGAAGCATTCTTCCACGAAGGCGTCATAGGCGGGAGCGTCAGGTGTCAGCGCCCGTACGACGACATTCTGGACATATTCAAAATTGGCCTGGGTATCGATGGCGACGCGCGTGTGGTGGCTGTGCCAATGCGCCACGGCATCGTCCCAGCTCATGTCCGGACGGAAGGAAATGAAGCTGGCCTGCGACCAGCCCCAGGTCCGCGATCCGGCCTGTGGCACATGATCCTTGTTGGGGATGATGGTCGATTCCGCGACCAGCCATGCGGCGAAGCGGCTGCTATGTTCGGCCAGCACGCCGTCGATCTGCCCGCGAAAGTAGGCGTTGGAGGATGGTAGCCAGAATTGAACCGCCGCATCCTGTTGCGGTTGCTGCCATGTCTGCACAAGTCCTGCGGCCGGCTCTACGGTTGCGTCGCGCAGGTTCAGCCTTATGCCGGTTGCGCCTGCCGCCCTTAGCGCGGGGGGAGCGAGGCCTTCAACCGCTCTGCATAATCGGCGCGGCTTTCACCCTCTGGCGCCCACAGGGCGCAGATCAGCTTTTCCATGATCGTCTCTCCAACACTATGTCAGTCGAAATTGGCCTGTCCGCCGTCGAGCGGGATGGTGGCCCCGGTGAGATAGGACAGGTCCGATCCGCACAGCGCAACGATGGCGCGGCCGATATCCTCTTCCAATCGACCGATGCGATCGAGGGGAATTGTGCGGAAAAATGCCGCCGCTTCATCGGGATTATTTTCGAACCACATTTTAAGGCCAGGCGATTCGGCATGCGGCGCGATGGTGAGCACGCGGATATTCTGCCGCCCCCATTCCGCAGCGCCCGCGCGGGTCAGAACGCGCGTCGCCTGCTTGATCGCGCCGTAGCAGCCATAACCCGCCATGTCCCAACGGATGCCGGCCGATGAGGCGAAGTTGAATATCGTGCCGCCGCCGCGCGCAGCCATATGCGGGCGCACCATCTTCATCAGGCGAAAGGAGGCGAGCGGGCCGGATTCAAAGCCTGCCATAAAGGCTTCGTCGGTCACATCATCCAGCAGGCCGAGCGGGACTTCCTGAGCGTTGTTGACGAGGATATCGACGCCGCCAAGGTCGCGCACAGCCGTATCGACCGCAGCGGCCAGATCGTCGGCCGACTTGACATTGCATGCGACGGCGACGGCGCGCGCGCCACGTTCCTTCACAAGGCGCGCGGTTTCCTGCACCTTGTCCAGCGTGCGGCCCGCCAGCAGCAGATCGACGCCTTCGCTGGCCAGCGCCAGCGCAACGCCCTGGCCAATGCCTTGTCCTGCCCCCGTGATAAGGGCAACCTTGTCTTTAAGAGCGGTCATCGCTCTTCCTTTCCATTCATTGTCAGATAGTTCTGGTGGCGGTTTTCAGAAATTCTCAGGCCGCAATATTGCGTCGCTTCCGCCGTCGATGAAGATGATCTGGCCGACCAGATAGTGATTTTCCATGCCCAGCAGGAAGTCGATCAGTTCGGCAACCTCGCCAGGTTCGGCATAATTTTTTACAGCCATCGGATTGGATTGCTTCATCAGCTCAACCATTTCCGGCTGGTCGAACAGGGGCCGCGTCATCGGTGTATTGATCACGCCCGGTCCGATGCCGTTCAACAGGATGCCTTCGCCGCCCCATTCCGGTTGCACGGCGGCGCGACGCAGCCAGAGGGACAGGGCATTTTTCGACGTGGAATAGGCATTGCCCTGTTCAGCCAGCATTGCCTCCCGCGCGCCAGCTTCGTCGCCGGAGAGGCAGAGTTCCACAACCTTGCGGTTCGAGGGAAGCAGTGCGGCGGTAGAGCAGATGGCGACCGCGCGCGGCCTGGCCGATTTCGCCAGTAGTGGCCGCAGACCTTCAAGCGTCGCCACCGCGCCGAAGAAATTGATGCCGATGGTTTGGGCCTCCATCCCTGGCCGCGAGATGCCTGCACCAGCCAGCACACCGTCTATGCCATCGGGGGCCAGGCGCGTCACCTGCGCCACCATTTCAGTGCGCCCGTCCACGGTGTCCAGATCGGCGTCGATATCCGAATTGCGCAGATCGACACCGATGACCCGGTGGCCGCCGCGCTCCAGCCTCTCGCGGGCAGCTGCGCCGATTCCCGACGCGGCGCCTGTCACGACTATGGTTCTGGTCATGCAGCACTCTCCATTTTGCTTTGTTGCGTTGTTGATGACAGTTTTTTCTGCGCATAGCCAGTGCTTGTTCTCGTCCGCGCATCATATTATCGTTGCCGCATGGCGCAGCAGGCTTTGATTGATCCGCAAGGCGAGGCAGGGCATCAGGTGGCCGGTCGATGGACGGTGCTGGCCGTCGCGGTTAGCAGCGCCGCACGTGTCGAGTTGCGCCGTTACGAACTGCCAAGCCCCAATGAGATGTGGGAACTGGACGACGCGCCGATCCTGTCGATCGTGATGCCGCGCGCCGAGGGAACGCAGGGTGAAATCATGTTCGATCTGGGCGACCGGCGGCGGCACAAGGTTGGCCGCCTGCTGCTGCGGCCAGGCGGCATCGCCATGCATTCGCGTGGCGATGGCGGCATGCTTGACATATTGACATGCCGCTTTGATCCGGTGCGTTTTGCGGCGGCCACAGGCTTGTCCGACTGGGATTCGCATCGCTTGAGCTGCTGTGCATCCATCAATTCGCCGATGCTGATGACGTTGGCCGAACGATTGAAGCAGGAGACGGTGGCGCCCGAATTTGGATCGGACATGGCGGTCGAGGCGCTGGTAGAGTTGCTGATGGTCGAACTGGCCCGGCTGTTCGGGCGACTGCGGCAGCGCGACGCGGGACAGGGCGGACTTGCTCCATGGCAACTGGCCCGGATCGACGAGGTCTTGCGCGCCACCGACGGGGTCTGGCCCACGACGCAAGCGCTGGCCAATCTGTGCGGCATCAGCCGGTCGCACCTGTCGCGGTCCTTCGCGGCGACAACGGGGGTCGCGCTGTCTGATCATGCGGCGGCGATCCGGCTGGAGCGCGCGCAGGACATGATCCGGGGCGGCTTGCTGCCCATGAACCGTATTGCTGAAACGCTGGGCTTTGCCACGGCGAGCGCGTTCAGCGCCGCATTCCGCCGTGCCACAGGGCTAACACCCCGCGCGTTTCGTCAGAGCTTCCATTAAGCGCCGCCATCGAGCCGCCGACCTCCGGCGAGATCGAGTCAGCGATTGGCGTTGAGGAAAGCGATCAGCACCTGCGCAAGCGCCGCGCCCTGATCCTCTTGCACGAAATGCCCGCCGCCCTGGATGCGCGCATGGGGCTGTCCCTTTGCGCCGGGTATGCGGCGCTGGAAAACATCTTCCCACGCGATTGTGGCCGGATCCTGATCGCTGAATGCGGTGAGGAATGGCTTGTCCCAGCTTTCCAGGAAGCGCCAGGCGGCCCGGTTTGCCTCAAGTCCCTCGGCCCCTTCGGCGATCGGGATGCCGCATGTGATCTGCAACATGCCCTTCTTGTAGGACGCATCGGGGAATGGGGCCGCGTAGGCGGCGAGTACCTGTTCTGGAACGTCGGTGACGCAGGACCGCCCGACAAGCAGGTTCAGCGGCAAGTCCTCGCTGGTGCGGCAGGTTTCCACCCAGTTCGCGATTGCTTCGCCCGGCCAGTCGGGCACGCCGAGCGGCGGTGGATCGCAATTTTGCAGCAAGGTGTTGGTGGCCAGGATCGCGGCGAAACGATCCGGGCGTTCCGCGACCACGCGAAGCCCAATGGGCCCGCCCCAGTCCTGGCAGACGAGGGTGATGCCTTGCAAATCAAGCGTATCGACGAACGATCGCATCCATTGGACAAAGCGGTCAAAGCCATAATCGCTGCGGCTGGCAGGCTTGTCCGACCTGCCGAAGCCGATCATGTCGGGCGCGATCACCCGATAGCCTGCGGCGACGACCGGCCCTATCACGTGCCGGTAGAGATAGCTCCAGGTAGGATTGCCATGCAGCATGAGGACGATGGGAGCATGAGCGTCGCCTTCATCCACATAATGCATGCGCAATGGCCCAAGGCGCGGGTCTGCGATCTCTACATAATGGGGCGCGAAGTCGTAGCCCGGCAGCCCTGCGAAACAAGCATCGGGCGTTCGTAATATACCGGGCCGTATTTCCGACGTCACAGGATGTAACGCTCGCGATAGGTAGAGAATTCGCGCTTGATCGCTTCTTCGTCGAGTCCGAAGCGTTCCAGCGAATAGTCGTGCATCGGGCGCTGCTCCCGCTTGTTCCCCGCGAGAAATTCGGCCAGCACTTCTTCCAGCTGCGCATTCATGGGGATGCCCATGCGCGACAGGACGCGTTCGGCCTGGGCCATCGGCTCCTTGCCGACTTCGCGATAATCGATGTCGATGAAACGCTCTTCGCCGATCCGTTCCCGCGCGGCTTCGAACATGCGCATCCATTCGACCAGACGCGGGAACCAGAACGCGCCGACTTCCTCGTCGGACAGGGTGGCGCTCAGCTTATAGAGTGCAGCCTGCATCGATACGTAGGAGGGGACGGTCTGAAGCGGGTCGCGATGCGTCATGATGAGCAGCGCGTTGGGGAAAGCCTTGGCCGCGACCTCGGTATAGGGGAGGTTGGACGGGCTCTTCAATATCCACTTGCGGCCCTTGCGCGAGGGGTCCTGCCACTGGAGATATTTGAGGATGGTCTTCAAATCCTCATGCCCCTTCGACTGATCATAGCTGTTCAGCCAGCGGCTGAAGCTGGGCACATAGTTCATGCCCTCTATCATCGTGCTGACGAACATCTGGCCCAGCACCAGGATCTCCTCATCCGGAGCGTCGGGTTCGAGCGGATGGATGGACGCCAGTTCGGGCGAAAGCTGAAGCCAGCCGTCGATCATCGATTGGGCATAGGCCCGCCGCTCGACCGGATTGCCGCGTTCCTCGCCGGGGAAAGGCGCGAAATTCTGCGCCTCGTACCAGCGCAGGCCGGTCATGCCCGGCGCGCTGGCGAGCAGGCGCTGAAAAATGGTGCTGCCCGTGCGCGGCAGGCCGAGGATAATGCCCGCGACGTCCACCTGTTCGTCGAGGATTTCAGGGTGCTTCTTGATATCTTCGACCATGCGCAGGCGGCTGACGAGGCCCTTGACGACGACCTCGACCGTGCCTTCGCGCCCGGCCGGGGTCAGCCGTCCTTCGCGGTTCGACGCTTCGATGAAATGGTCCATCGGTTCGAGGAACCAGAGGTCGCCGAAATCGGTCAATCCCGCCCTCTCACGCGCCTGTTGCAGCAGTGCCTCGCGATCGAGGGGCTGGGTTTGGGTCTGATCGGGCTGGGTCGCCATGTTCGTCACTCTTGCTAAGATAAAATGTGGAAGTGGTGTCAGCCGGCCGTCTGGCCGCCATCGACGGAAAAGGCCACGCCCGTGACGCGCCGGGCTTCGGATGAGGCGAGGAAGGTGACCGCATCGGCGATGTCGTCCGGCGTCGCCATCGCGCCGCCATCGAGCCAGGATGCCGAGCGCATCACCATCTGCCAGTCGATATTTTCCGGCGGCGTCTGGTGCAGCATCGGCGTGTCGACGCCGCCGGGGCACACCGCGTTCACGCGCACGCCTTCCTTGGAAAATTCCAGCGCTAGTGCGCGGGTGAGACCCACAACGCCATGTTTGGAAGCGGTGTAGGCCGAATTATAGGGTACGCCGACCAGGCCTGCCGCCGACGCCATGTTGACGATGTTGCCGCGCCGTTCGATCAGATGGGGCATGGCTGCACGGCACATATGATAGACGCCGGTCAGGTTGACTGCCATCACGCGGTCCCACCGGCCACGATCGAGATCGGAAAAGCGACCGAAATCCAGGACGCCAGCAATGTTGCAGAGAATGTCTAGCCCGCCATGCTGGCCGACCGCATGATCGATGATGGCCTGGCACGATCCTTCGTCAGCGACATCGAGCGCCAGTGCCGATGCAGCAGGGCCGATCGCCTGCGCGGCTTCCTGCACTCCGTCGGTATTGCGGTCGCCGATGACGACCTTCGCGCCTTCCGCGGCGAATCTGTTTGCGACGGCTAGGCCGATGCCCGAAGCCGCGCCGGTCACTATCGCGATCTTGCCATTCAGCCGCACGTTCGCTCTCCAGCTCATATTCGTTCTACCGGTCGATGCTTGCGTCAGTTCGCTACGCATTTCAAGGATGGATAGAGCAAAAACTTGACAAGCGCGAATTTGATCGGCCCGTTAGGGTCTGTGCCATAAGAGGAGGATGTCTGATGCTTTCGCTTCAGGAAATTTCGGATCGGCTGGAGATTCAGGATCTTCTGTCCCGCTACAGCTACGCGATCGACGAACGGAACTGGGACGGGCTGGACGATGTGTTCACGCCGGACGCCGTCATCGATTACAGCGAGACTGGCGGGGCAAAGGGCAGCGTCGCGCAGATCAAGGCATGGTTGCCCGTCGCGATGGAGCGATTCCCCCTTTTCCAGCATATGGTCGCAACCACCAAGCTGGAGCTGGACGGCGACAGTGCACGCAGCCGCACGGTGTTGTTCAACCCGATGGTCTACAAGGGCGACGATGGGAAGGAGCAGGTGTTCTTCATCGGCCTCTGGTATCGGGACAAGCTGGTCCGCACGGCGGACGGCTGGCGGATCGCCGAGCGTTATGAAGAAATGGGCTATGCCCATAATGTGCCCGACATGCCGCCCATCCCGCCGGTAGGGGATATGAAGGCGCCCTGACCGCCCGGCGTCGCGCCCGATCCGCCTCTATCTGAACCCCGCGATATGTCCTATAGCCGGGCGCGAGCCATCGCGTGCGCGCGCTGGTTCATGATGTAATGCGCCGAGGGAGGGCTAAGCTGGCCAATGTACAGCAGTGAGGCACAGAAGATTGATGCGGGTGTGAAACGGCGGGTAGGCAGACCCAACGCCCGCGAGGCCGAGCTGAAGCACGAGGCCATGCTGGAAGCGGCGCTGGAGGAGTTTTCCCGGCACGGTTTTCACGGAGCATCGGTGCGCGCGATTGCCGAACGGGCGGGCGTATCGACGCGGACGCTGTATAACCGCTATCCCGACAAGGTCGCGCTGTTCGATGCCTGTCTCGAAATGTCCGCCGTCAAGCATCATTTCCCGACCGATCCGACAGGCACGCTGCATGAGCAGTTGGTTCGCTATGCCGTTCATATGAGCGGGCGGTTGAATCAAGACCGTCAAGTGCGGCTGGCCCGCGTCATCTTCCGCGAATGCACCAGCTTTCCGCAGCTGGAAAAAGTATCGAGGCGACAGTTCGAGCGATTTCAGCTGGAACCGGTGCAAACGATGTTGACCGCTCATGGCTTTAGTGCGGAACAGGCGCAGGAACTGGCGAGCTTCTACGTCACCATGTTATTTCGGCGGTGGCAGAACCGCGTCATTTATAATGAACGGGCGATGACGGCCGCACAGATCAAAGCCAATGCCGAAAGCGTTACGAGCCTGTTTCTGAACGGCGCATGCGCGATGATCCACGATGATGGCGGGGCGAAGTCCGCCTGCTGAACCATAAGGCGTAGCGTTCAGCGGATGGATGGGCCTACACCGTCGCGACTGGCGTTACCGGGGAACCCACGCTGCCCGGCAGGCGGAGGGGCGGGGCGGTGAGCAGGAAGGCGTGACGTTCTCGTTTGTGCAGCCAAACCGCCAGCCGTTCCAGATACCAAAGCTCGCCCAGGAAAATGCCCTGGCGGAAAAGGCACAGGTCGTGGATGGGCAGCCTGATCGGCGGCGGTTCGGGTGACAGGATAAGGTCGAGCGCTTCAATCGCGATATTGTCCGAACAGATAGCGACGATCCCGCTATCGATGATCCATTGCAACAGTCCTTCGTCGCGGCCATCGAGGGCGCAGCCCGCCGTCGCCAGCGGAGTGCCGTCGCCACGCGCTTCCCGGTCAAGGATCAGCCGGTCCACGCCAGTATAGAGCAGCAGGAAATCGCCGGTGCGCACTTCAACCCGTTGCGCGTCCATTGCCCGCAGGAGGTCATCGCGTGTAACGGCCCGGCTTTCGATGCCATAGGCGGCTTTCAGGTTGATCATGACGCCGCGGCCCTGCACGCCGGCGGTCGCCAGTGTTTCTATGCCCAGGGCACGGGCGCAGCTCTCGCCAGACGGACCATCGGCGCCGCTGACGTCATCGCCCGCGCGGAAGCCGTTATAATAGACCAGTTCCGCGATACCGTCCCCGTCCGCATCGAACGCCCGCCCCCGGTGGGCCAGCGAGTCCCATTGCGTCGAATGCTGGGTGTAGAGCAGCACGCGGTCGTCGCAGGTCGTTTCGTCCCCGCCGGGATCGCGGCGGTTGAACATGCCGCCTTCCTCATCGCAAGCTGCGCTCAGCCGTGGCGGATGGCGGAACGGCGCAAAGGGAATGGTCGGAACATTGAGTGGCAGGCTGAGCGTGAAGGCCACGCCCTCCCGCACCTCCGTCATCGCGGCGAGCCGCCGTTCCGGCGTCAGCAAGTTCATGCGGCCGATCTGGTCGTCTTCACCAAATTCGCCCCAGTTCGACCCTTCCGGCCTGTTCACCCAGCGTGGCATGCCCTTGGTTCCTCTCCATTTCCCATCGCCGACGGTGACTGTTCAGGTATCGGGCGACAAGGGCGCGTTTTCCGGTCGAACCCGGTCAGGATAAAGTTGCGCCAGAACACGGCGCAGCCCTTCGCGCCAGTGGACCCGGCACGGGCCGGTGATGGCCAGGCGGCGGCGATTGTCCACGCCTGAGCCAGGTTGCGCTCCGGGCGCCGGTGCGATTTCTATGCGGGCCGGAGCGTCAAGCAGCTCACCTGCGCAGGCCGCCATTTCCTGCACGCTTACCATATCGTCGCCAGCCCAGTTCACGATGGTTGCCGGGACACTGGCGGCATCCAGCAGCGGTGCGACCTGATCAAACATGTCGTCGTCATGGATGGGATTGTAGGGGCAGGGGTCTGAACGGGTGATCCATGGCCGGCCTTGCGCCACGGCTTGTGCAATCAACGTCGGGAGGCCGCCGCGCGGCCCATAGGAAGCCCCCATTCGCGCGACGGTGATGGGAATGCCGAATTCGCGGGCGCAATAGCGGGCCACCGCCTCCTGCGCGATCTTCGCCACGGAATAGGCGGCCATGCCCGGCAGCATCGCATCGCCCAGCGGATCGTCCTCGCAATAGGCATGGCTGGGGTCGGGATGCGGCTTGTACACCGCCACGGTCGACATGATCAGCGCCGCCTCGACCGTGCGGCAGTGGGAAAGCAGCAGCCCGGTCCCCTCGGCATTTATGCTGATCGCGCCATCATAGTCGTCGCCCTGGACGGTCGCCGCCAAATGCAGCAAATGCGTAAAATCGCGCGGCAAGCTGCTGAAGTCGGGCTTTGCGAGGTCGATCGCCAGGGTTCGGACGCCTGCCTCCTCGACCTCCCGGCGCTGTTCCGCATCGGTGAAACGGGCAATGCCCCACACCTCGTTGTCGCGGGCAAGCGCGCGGGCCATGGGGAAGGCGATTTGACCGGCGGGGCCGGTGATCAGGATTTTGCGTCCTTGCAAGATATTGGGTGCAGTCATGCCTTGATCAGTAGAAGCTGGAATGGCGGGAGCGATATTGTGAAGCGCATTTCTTCACATCCTCGAAAAAAGGCACGGGGTGACGCACGCGCCTTCAGCGCGACCGACTGCACCGTCCTGCGAACGGGAGGTGAAAAGTCGCAATATCTGCCTATGCGGAACAAAATTCGGTAGTTTCTACGAATTGCAGAACAAGAAAGTCATTTTAGTGATGGTTACCATATTGATCTCGTGACTTTCCTGCCCTATCCGGTCGCCAACAAGATAATATGCGGCACCTGGTCAGGCTTGATCCCTGGCCCCGTAGATACGTGCTGCCGACGTCAGGGAGGTTTTGTGCTGCTCAATAACAAGGTGGTGCTCGTAAGCGGGGTTGGCCCGGGAATGGGCCAGGCACTCGCAAGAATTGCCGCAGCCGAAGGCGCTTCCGTGATCCTGGCGGCGCGCAATCAATCTTTTCTGGAAGAAGTCCGGGCCGATATCGTCGCGAAAGGCGGAAAAGCGATCGCCATTGCGTGCGACGTCGCCGACGAAGATCAGTGTCAGGCCCTGGCCAAGGGTGCTGCTGAATGGGGCGGGCGAATAGACGGCCTGATCAACAGCGCTTATTATCATGGCGACTGGAGCGTCATTGAAAATAGCGACGCGGCGGACATGGCCAAGGCGTTCGACGTCAACTGCCTGGGCGCGTTGCGATTGAGCCGTGCCTGCATTCCCTATCTGCGCGATGGCGGGGCCGTGGTGAACGTATCGACCATGGCGACGGTGCGCCCCTTTGGCGGCGATCATGGCATGGAAATGGGATATGCGGTTGCAAAGGGCGCGCTCAACACGCTCAGCAAATATATGGCGGTCGATCTTGGCCGTTATGGCATCCGCGTCAACACCTGTCGCATGGGATGGATACACGGCGCTCCGGTAGAAGGGCACATCCAGGCGCAGGTAGAGGCGGGGCAGGCTCGCGAGGATGTGCTCGCGGGTATCACGCGCGATATTCCGATCGGCAAGATTCCGCCCGAGGACGATTGCGCGCGTGCAGTCCTGATGATGGTTTCCGACTATTCGCGTGTCGTCAGCGGTGCTTCGCTCGACGTCAATGGCGGACACTGGATGGCGCCCTGACGGGCGCTTTCCACACCTAGAATAATAAGATCACTTAACTGGAGAGGATTTTCCGGCGGCGGCAGCGATGCCGCACGCCAAGCTCAACGTGCAGGGAGAGTCCTAATGTCTTCTGAAATTCGCCGACGGCAGCGTTTGCCGCTTCTCGCCACCAGCATGATGGCCGGTGTCGCGGCTAATCTGTTCGCGCCCGCGGCACTGGCGCAGGCCGAAGCCCAGCCGCAGGCAGCAGCGCAGGATGGCGGCATCGCCGACATCATCGTCACGGCCAACCGCCGCCAGGAACGCAACCAGGACGTGCCGATCGCCATCACCGCTTTCTCGCCCGACCGGCTTGAGCAGCAGGGCATCGCCAAGGAGCAGGATCTGCAGGCGAGCGTGCCGTCGCTGGTCGTAGGTCCCAACGGCCAGGGTTCGCGTGACGCACAGTCCTTCACCATTCGCGGTCAGGGCGCAACTTTCCAGGCATCGCCGGGCGTCGTCGTTTACATGAACGAAGTCCCTTTGCCGGCGGGCATCACGCTTAGCCAGCAGGGTGGCCCTGGCAACTTCGTGGATCTTGAGAATCTGCAGGTCCTGTCCGGCCCGCAGGGTACGCTCTTCGGCCGGAACACGACCGGCGGCGCGGTTCTGCTGGTGCCAAAGAAGCCAACCAACAATTTCGGCGGCTGGATCAAGGGCGAGATCGGCAATTATGACCGCCGTTATATCGAAGGCGCGGTTAATATTCCGGTCATCGAAGACAAGCTGCTGGTTCGCGTCGTCGGCGCATTCCATGACCGCGACGGTTATACGCGCGATGTCGTGTGGAACAAGGATCGCGACGACGAGCATTGGTATTCGGGCCGCATCGGCATTACCTTCAAACCCACCGAGACCATCGAAAATTACACGATGATCTATGGTGCGAAGTCGAGCAACAATGGTGCGGGCTTTGTGCATAAGGGTTACAACATCGATGGCGCTGGTGGCCTGGCCCAATTGGGACTGTGCGCGAACGCCCCGGTTGCAGCAATCGGCCCGTTTTCATGTGATGTCTATCGTGCCGCTACGGCTCGAGCAGACGCACTTGGCCCCCGGCAGACCGCGCTCGGCGTCGATATCTTCTCGCGCACCAAGACCTGGGGCGTCACCAACACGACCGATTTCGAGCTGAGCGACGAACTGACGCTGCGCAACATCGTCAGCTTCCAGAAGCTGGAGCTGGATTATGCCTATGACAGCGATGGCACCGTCCTGCAGCAGCATGACGTCGATCCCAATCGTCTGCCCGCGCCGGGCCAGGTCGTGCTCCCCGGCACGAACATTCCGCTCACCTATTTCAACGAGAATGATCCGGGCTTCCCGCGCGATGATCTGAAGCAGTTCACGGAAGAATTGCAGTTGCAGGGTTCCACGCTGGACAAGCAACTGACCTACACCGTTGGCGGCTTCTATTATGACCAGCGGCCAAGCGGCACGCAGGCCGGCAGCGCGATCGTTTACTGCCCGGCATTCGCCACGGGGTCGGACCTCGATAACCCCGTGCCCTTGCCCGGGGGCGACGTCTCATGCCCCGGCAACTACAGCACCTATGGCACGACCCAGACGTCCAAGGCGCTCTATGCTCAGGCGACGTTTGACTTCGGGGCGGTATCACCTGCTCTGGAGAGCCTGCGTCTGACCGGTGGCTATCGTCACACCTGGGATAAGGTCCGCGGTTACTCCACGGCTTTCTTGCCCAATGCAGATGGGACCACTGCGACTTGTTCATCGACAGGCCTGTCAGTACCCATCGCGACCGCAGTGGCAGACTGCAACTATACGGCTGAACTGAACAGCAAGGCTTCGACCTGGCTGATCGGCCTCGACTACAAGGTGACGCGCGACGTGCTGCTGTTTGGCAAGGTCAGCCGCGGGTATAAGGCGGGCGGCTTCAATCAGCAGGCCGTATTCACCAATACCCGCACCTTCGAGCCGGAAACGGTCACATCCTATGAAGCTGGTTTCAAAGCTGACTTCCGCATTGCCGATGTGCCGTTCCGCCTGAATACCAGCGCCTATTTGCTGGATTACAAGGACATCCAGCGGGCCGGGGCCGACTTTAATCCGGGATCGGGCGCTGGTGGTGCGGTCGTCCGTAACGCGGACGCGCGGATCAAAGGTGTCGAAGTCGAAGCTTCGATGCAGCCCTTCCAGGGGCTGGAGATCGGCGGCAACTTCAGCCACACCGACGCGAAGTACAAGACTTATGAGTTTACGACCAACACCGGAGGCCTCGGCTGCAACGGCGGTGTGGCGCCCGGGGGGACGGTGGATCTAAGCTGCCTGCCCTTCCAGTATGTTTCGCCCTATATCTGGAGCATTCATGCCAATGCGACGGTGCCGGTTGGCGATGATATGGGTAAGCTGAACTTCTTCGTGAACTATTCGCATACCTCGCGTCAGTATACCGATCCAGGCAATGTGCCCTCGGTGCAGCCGGGCGCTTATCTGGAAGCGTTTGGTCTGCTCAACATGTCGCTCGACTGGAACGATGTTGCGCGCAGTGGCTTCGATGTTGGCCTGTTCGTCACCAACGCGACCAACAAGCTCTATCGGATCAGCAACACCAACGTCTTCCAGGGCGGTGGGCTGCTGTATCAATCGACCCTCTACGGCGAACCCCGCATGTACGGTCTGCGGTTGAAATATCGCTTCGGCGGAGAATGACAGGGAAGGGGCCGGGGAAACCTGGCCCTTTTTCTTTTCAGGCCCGGCGAAATCAGGTGCGCTGGCGGCTGGCGATCGCGCGGCCACGATGGCATTATGTTTGCGGGAAGGAACAAGGGCATGACCGGATTGCCTCCAATGCTGGCCCCGCCGGCCATGTCGGATGCACAAGCTCTCGCGGCTCTGGTCGGTGGATGGCAGCTGGTCCTGTGGACGACCTTCCATAGTGATGGCACCAAGGATCACCCGTTCGGTACGGACGCCATCGGCCAGATCATGTACAGCGCCGATGGTCATATGAGTTGTCATCTTATGCGGACGGATCGGCCGCTGTTCGGCAAGCCCAGCGTATATCAGGTGAGCGACGAAGAGCTTGGCCAATCCATGCGGGGCTATAGTGGCTATTTCGGTCGCTTTTCGATCGATGCCGCTGCGGGCGTCATCACGCACCATGTCGATGGAGCATGGTATCCCGACTGGATCGGTTCCGATCAGGCGCGCCGCTTTGCCTTTTCCGGCGACCGGTTGTTTCTGGAGGCGGAGATTGGCACGGATCTGGTGCGGATTGAGTGGCGACGGGTGGTTACGGACGATTCGCGGCGGCTGGCCAAGGGGTTGCGCTGAGTGCGTTCAACGCAAGTTTTGAAGAAATGAAGTATCGGGGAGAATAGGGATGTTGGCCCAGTGCAATTGCGGGCATCTCCGTGCAATGTGCAGTGGCTTGCCGACGCGCGTATCTATTTGCCACTGTCTCAGTTGCAAAAGACGAACGGGTAGCGCTTTTGCGTGGAACGCCAGTTTTCCTGAAGATATGGTGCAGATTGCGGGGGCCTATCACAGCTTTTCCAGAAAGACGGACAGCGGCCGTACCAATGTCTATCATTTCTGTCCGTCATGCGGATCGACGCTATTCTATCATGTCGAGATGCGACCGGGTACAATTTCGATCCCCGTGGGCGCATTCGCCGACCCCGATTTCTCACCACCAACCGTGGAACTGTTCGATGATCGGCGACCGGGTTGGTGCGAAATAGATCTGAGCTGAGCAACTGCCTGCATTAATTCGAAGCATGTCGGAAACGGTGATGCGGATCATAAGGGCGGAAGTCTCCAGCCAGATCATGACCAGTCACCCCGAAAGCCCTTCGATCATGCGCGCGGCCAGCGTTTCGGGCACGCGCAGTGGATTGAGATGCTCGGCGACTGACGAGATCCTTCCTTCCATGAAACCGAATATGAACACATAATTGTTCGAATATGGCTGCCCACCGCCGTAAACGCCTTGGGATCGGACTTCCGCCGCCACGCGGTCATCGTCTGCAATGATGGAGTCGATGCGAAAGGTGAGGCCATCGGGAAAGACGGATTTCAGCATCCGGGGGACGGAGCGGTAGAGGTTCGTATCCATGTTCCCCGAAGCGGTCGTCCAGCATTGCAATTCCGGCGCGAACAGATCGACCGGGAAGGCACCGGCGGTCAGTCCTTCGAAAAATCGAAGTACCTGCCGCCGGTTCGCCTCTTTCACGCGTTGCTGCCGGTCATGTGCCGTGCCGCGACATAGGCCGACGTCATGGCCGGGCCAATGGTCACGCCCGCGCCGGGGTAGCTTTCGCCCATTGCCGAAGCGGCATTGTTGCCCACCGCGTACAGCCCGACTATCGGTTCGCCCGCATCGTCCAGAACCTGTGCCTTTGCATTTGTCAGCAGACCGCCATTGGTGCCGATGTCCCCCGGATAGATGGGGATGGCGTAGAACGGCCCCTTGTCGATCGGACGCAGGCACGGGTTCGGCCCGTGGCGGAAATCGCCATACATCTTGTCATAGGCTGCCTCGCCGCGATGGAATTCGGGGTCCTCGCCCTTCGCGGCATGGGTGTTGAATCGTGTCATCGTTGCGGACAGCGTCGCGGGATCGACGCCGATCTGCCCGGCGAGTTCCTCGATCGAACGACCCTTTTTCAAAATGCTGCGCACGCCTTTGCTGTGAAGGAAAGTCGGCATCAGCGGATAGAGCGGCCCCATCGGGAATTTGTGGCGATATTCCTGGTCAAAGATCATCCAGCTGGGGTTCGCGTCATTATGTTCGGCATCGCGCCGCGCCATCTGCTGACCGACGATATGATAGGAAGCGGCCTCATTCAGATAACGCTTGCCGCTCTGGTTCACCATGATGCAGCCGGGCAGCGCGCGTTCGATGGTGCAAAGGCGGCCGCGATCCTCGCCAGGCACGTAGAAAACCGGAGCGGCCCAGGCGGATTGCAGGTTCAGCGTGCGAGCGCCGATCGCCTCGCCCGCGCGGATGCTGTCGCCGGTATTGCTCGTCACGCCGCCTGAATATTGAGCGGTGGGGTAGAGCGGCGCATTGGCGTTGCGCATCGTCTGGTTCTTGTCGAACCCGCCCGCCGCCAGCACGACGCCCTTGCGGACGCCGATGCGGTAGGGCTTGCCATCCTTTTCAACCACGGCTCCGGTCACGCGGCTGCCTTCACGAACCAGGTCGATGAGGGGTGTCTTCAGCCACAGCGGCACATCTTGCTTGTCGAGCGCCATGCGCAGACCGCCGGTCAACGCGTTGCCCAGCGTCAGGCGACGATCCTTGCGCGAGGTCAGGCGGAAAGGAAGGTCCAGCCAGTAGCGCGACATGTTGACGACCAGATTCTTGATCCAGCCCTTGCTGCGGTAGAGCAGTTCGCTCGTCTCGCTGAAATGCCAGTTGAGATAGCCGAACAGGCTGGCCGCGGGTGAGGCGAACCGCAGGCTGCGGATCTCGTTGCCCAATGGCTTCCCGTTGATCGGCAGCGGCAGGTGCGTGCGGTATCCTTGTGGCGATCCGCCAGGATTTTCCGCGTGATAGTCGGGATAGGGGAAGGCCATAAATTGAACGGGCGTGTTCGCCATCACCCATCGCAGCATGGGCGCTGCGTTATCGACATAGGCGCGGATATTTTCATCGGGTACATTGTCGGCGGACAGGCCGCGCAGATAGGTGAAGGCGTCGTCCAGATTATCCTCAAAGCCCGCGGCCCTGGCGACGTCGCTGCCCGGAATCCAGATGCCGCCGCCCGAGGTGGCCGATGTGCCGCCCCATAGTTCCGCCTTTTCGACGATAAGCACATCCGCGCGATTATGCGCGCCGACCAGACCGGCGAGCAGACCGCCCGCGCCCGATCCGACAACCAGAATATCGACTTCCTTATCCCAATTGCTCATTACTGCCCCATTCCGGTTCCGATATTGACGCGGATGGGCGGGCTTGCCGACGGATGTCGATATTGCGCCGTTCCTCTCCCGCAAACTTCACGCGAACTGTGACCTTCCCTGCCATAATGTCAACTTCTTGCGTAGGTAGGTCGCGATTTTAAAATGCAGCCGTGTGGCGTTTTGTTTGCCATCAGTACACAAGCTGGCGCCGGTCGCAAAGATCAGCAGCGACCGGTCACTGGGATGCACGCACCCGTAACGGCTGCGGCGCTGTCCGAAAGCAGGAACGCGATGACGCTTGCGACCTGTGCGGGGGACACCCAGCGGCTGAAATCGGCCCCCGCCATGTCGGAACGGTTGGCGGGCGTGTCGATGATCGAAGGGAGGACGGCGTTGACGCGCACTCCATTGTCCTTTTCCTCGTCGGCCAGGGCTTCGGTGAGCTTTGCGATCCCGGCCTTGCTTGCGGCATAGGCGCCCATCCCGGCGGCAGCCTTGACCGCTGAGGCTGCGCCTATGCTGACAATTGCGCCGCCGCCTTCGCGCAGGGAGGGCAGGGCCGCTCGCACGGCATTTACCGCAGTGCGCAAGTTGATGTCGAACATTGTGGCCCAGGTGGCGACATCGCCGTCCGCGACGGTTTCCCAGCGGAAAGTGCCTGCGACATTGACGAGCGCCACGACAGGTCCGTTCGCGCCGATCGCTTGATCGATCGCCTTGGCCGCAGCGGCGGGATCGGACAGATCGACGCCGCCCAGATAGGCGTTTGGTCCGGTTGAACCTGCATCGGCGGCGCGGTCGATGCCCGTCACCCTATATCCGGCAGCGACCAGCGCCTGGGTCACGGCCTGCCCCAGCACGCCTGCCGCACCGGTCACGATTGCGTGAGTCTTCATCCCGCTTCTCCTACCTCAAATCCGCGATCCGACGGCTCGCCTATCTACGGGTGTTCTAGAGACATTGCCCCTCTACTTGAAAGAGCGGTGGCGCGCCGATGCGAAAGGGCGGAAAAAGTGCCGAAAGCTCGGCTTAGGGGTAGGCGGGGCCGGACCCGCCTACCCTTCTGATCATATGCCCAGCAACGCGCGCTGTTGTTCGCCCAGTTCCGGATTACTCTGGTCCTGGAAAAAGGCGATACGGCCCGCGACTGCCTGTTCCGTCATTTCCGGCTGGCTGGAGATCCAGAATTTGCGGGCGGCGAGACCTTCGACGAAGACGCGGCAGCCTTCGTCCAGGTCCATGCCGTAATTGGCCATCATATGCGCCATGGTTGCGCGGTGACCAGCGGCGCTTTCGGGTTCGCCCACGCCAGCATCGGCGTCGAAGATGCTGGTTTTCAGCATGCCCGGAATGATCGAGCAGACGTTGATCGGCGCCTTGGCGACCTGCATCTCCAGATAGAGGCATTCGCTGAACGACTGGATCGCGTGCTTGCTCATGATGTAGGCGGTCTGCGTCGGCATCTGGCCGAAGGAGCCGATGGACGCCAGATTGGCGATCCACGCTTCCTGGCCGACGCGCAGCATGTGGGGCACGAAGGCGCGCACGCCGTGCACGACGCCGTGGATGTTGACGTTGAGCGTCGTTTCCCAGCGCGCGGTGGGAATTTCCCACACATTGCCGATGGTTTCGATGCCGGCATTGTTGATCAGCAGGCGAACCGCGCCATGGCGGTCGAACACGTCCTGCGCCAGTGCATCGAGCGCTTCGGGCTTGGACACGTCAAGCTGGATGGCCTCCGCCTTGCCGCCAGCCGCGATGATTTCGGCGGCGACCTTGTCGGCCCGGCCCTTGTCGATGTCGGTGACGACAACGGTCATGCCGATCTGGCCGCAGCGGCGGGCAAAGCCCATGCCGATCCCCGCGCCCGCGCCGGTGATGACGGCGACGCCGCCGGAAAAGACCTTTTCTTCTTCAGTCATGTTCATGCTTCTCCGAAAGGGAAGGGGTCAGATCGATGTCAGCGATGCGGGCGCAGCGGGCAGATAATGGTGGTAATAGCCGGCCGTCCAACCGCCATCGACCGCAAGTTCAGCGCCGCAGATGTAGCTGGCCTCGTCCGAGCAGAGGAAGAGGCTGGCGGCGGCGATTTCCTCGGGCTCGCCGATCCGCTGCAATGGTACGCGTTCATAGCCGTAATTCTTCGCATCGCCTTCCAGCGCCTGCGGGTTGCCCATCGCCGTGTTGACGCCGCCCGGATGCACCGAATTGACGCGCACGCCCTGATGGCCAAATTCCAGCGCCGCGCTTTTGGTAAAGCCGCGCACCGCCCATTTGGAGCTGCTGTAGAGGGACACCGAGTTAACGCCGCGAAGGCCGTCTACCGACGATATGTTGACGATGGCCCCGCGTCCGGCGGCGCACATCTTCGCCCCGACATGCTTGATCCCCAGCATCGTGCCCTTGACGTTGATGCCAAGAACGCGGTCGATGTCTGCGACGCTAAGCTCTGTGATCGGGCCGAAAGCCACGACGGCCGCATTGTTGACCAGCGCATCGATCCGGCCATGGCGGGCGATGACCGCATCGACCAGCGCGGACCAGCTGCCTTCGTCCGACACGTCGAGCCGCTGGAACATCGCGGCATCGCCAATATCCGCAGCCAGTGCCTGGCCTTCCGCCTCCAGCACATCGGCGATGACGACCTTTGCGCCTTCGCGGGCGAACAGGCGCACCGTCGCCTCACCCATGCCGCGCGCGCCACCAGTGATGATGGCGACCTTGTCCTGCAACCTTCCGGTCATTTTACCTGCTTTCCTTGTTGAACTGACTTATTTGATGAAAGCCTTGAACGCTTCCCATGGCACATCCGACGTGTAGAGGGCAGCTTCGTCCATCGATCCTTCGGGGATGTGGAAGCCGGTCGTGTCCATCACCTGGTCGAATTGTGCAAGGGCGGTTTCTGGCGTCCAGTCCTTGTCGGTGGCGCGATAGCCCTGGGTGACGCCTGCGAACACACGCGTATAGCCACCGCCGCCCGCCGTGAACATCTCCCCATTGCAGGGCGTGCTGTCATGCGCGAGCATCGCGACGACCGGGGCAACGGCGCGGGCGGGGAAATCGCGTTCCATGAGGCCGTGAATTTCAGGCCCCATGAGCTGGGTCATGCGGCTTCCCGCGATCGGCATGATCGCGTTGATTTTCACGTCCTTGCCCTGGGCGCGGGTCGCTGAGGCGAGCCCGCGTGTCATCGCCCATACCGCGCCCTTGGCCGCCGGGTAGGGCACCGCGCTCCCCATGCCGAACCAGGATCCGGACGATATGTTCACAATCCGCCCGAAATTCCGTTCCAGCATGCCGTCCCATACCGCCCGGCAAAGGTAGAAGGTGCCGCTGGCCGACACCGCCATATCATTGTCCCATTGTTCATCCGTGACCGTGGCAAGCGTGCCCGAAGCGCTGACAATGCCGGCGTTGTTGACCAATATATCGACCCGTCCCCAGCGTTTTACGGCGTCGCCAACGATTGCCGCAGCGCCTGCTGGCGTTGCTACCGTATCGCCATTGGCTTCGGCCATGCCGCCAGCGTCGCGGATTTCGCGCGCCGCAGATTCGGCATAGCCGCTATCCTTGCCTTCGCCCTGGAAGTTGCCACCCAAGTCGTTGACGAGCACCTTCGCACCACGCGCGGCGAGCAATTTGGCATAGGCTTTGCCCAGTCCTCCTCCCGCGCCCGTTACAATTGCGACCTTGTCGTCGAAACGCATCTCAGACATCGACATCTCCTTTTTTATGGCTTGTCAGGCCTTTAAAATGAAGTCGGCGGCCTTTTCCGCCACCATCATGGTCGGGACATTGGTGTTCCCCCCCGGCACGCGCGGCATGACGGAGGCGTCAACGACACGCAGTCCGGCGACGCCGTGGACCCGCAATTGGGGATCGACGACCGCCATCGGGTCATGTCCCATACGGCAGGTGCCGACGGCGTGGATGTCAGAAATAGCGGTCTCCCGAAGATAGGCGTCCAGCTCGTCATCGGACTGGATGCTGGCGCCGGGCGCGAGTTCTTCGCCACGGAAGGGATCGAAGGGGCTCTGCGCGAAGATGCTGCGCACGGCCCGGATCGCGGCGCGGCCCATCGCCATGTCGTTGCCGGTCGACAGGATGTTGGGATCGATCGACAGGGGCGCAGACGCGTCGGGACCAGTCAGCTTGATCTCGCCCACGCTTTCCGGGTTCAACAGGTCGATATGCGCGAAATAGCCATGCTCCATGATGAGCTTGCGCCCCATCGCTTCATACAGGGCCATGGCGAAATGCACTTTTACATCGGGATGTTCCGCGCCGGGCATGGTCTTTAGATAGGCGCCGATCTCGGCAGGCGGGCTTGCGAGCGGCCCCTTGCGGAACAGGAGGAAGTTCGCGACCGCCTTGGCCGCGACCAGCGGGTGGAAGACGTTGAAGAGCGATACGGGCTGCGTGCAATATTGTTTGACGCTGACCGCCACATGGTCGCGGTAGTTCTGCCCCACGCCCGGCAGGTGATGGACGACCGGCGCGCCGACCCCGCGCAGATGATCGCCATCGCCGATGCCGGATAGCATGAGGATCCAGGGCGAATGGATAGAACCTGCCGACAGGATCACTTCGCGTGACGCGCTGGCCTGTTCAAGCTGTCCAGCGCGCCGCCAGATGATGCCGGTCGCGCGGCCTTCCTCCACAATGACCCGCTCGACATGGGCGCCGGTGATGACGCGCAAGTTCGGACGGCGCAGCGCGGGTTTCAGATAGGCGCGCGCGGCGCTCCAGCGGTAGCCGGCCGAGGCGGTGACATCGGCGGGCACCACGCCCTCCCGCTGCGAACCGCTGGGGTCGTCATTATAGGGGACGCCCGCAGCGACCGCCGCGTCGCGGAAAGCCTTTGCCAGTGGATTGTGGATGCCGGGCCGGGTAACGACCACCGGGCCGCCGCGTCCATGATAGGCTTCCTCGCCGCCCGGCTGGAAATCCTCCAGCTTCTTGAAATAGGGGAGCACATCGTCATAGCTCCACCCCTCGTTGCCAAGCTGACGCCAACCATCATAGTCGGCGGCTGCGCCGCGATCATAGACCATGCCGTTGATCGAGGATGATCCGCCAAGCACCTTGCCGCGCGGCGTATACATCTGTCGCCCGCCGGCATGGGTCTGCGGCACGCTGACATGCATCCATTGGAACATGCCCCGGTACATGATGGGCAAAAGCCCGCCCGGCGCATGGATGAAGACGCTGTTATCCTTGCCGCCCGCCTCAAGCAGCAGCACGCGGTTGCGCGGATTTTCCGACAGTCGCCCGGCAAGGACGCACCCCGCTGACCCTCCTCCTGCGATGATGAAGTCGTATGTGTCAGCCATGATCTCTCCCGCGCGCATCGCCCACGCGTCTTGTCTGCTTCTGAATGTCAGCACGGCGAGACTCGGCGAAACAGCGGGGTCGCATGAGCGCGTGTGACGTCTTGCGTGCTGAATTGGTCAATATGATACGCAGGTCAAGCCTGTTCTGGTGGGCCACAAGACATTGACCCGCTGTTTCGGCCTGCTATTGTCTACGCAAACGGCAAGAGGAATAGGGTGATGGGCGATTATCCGCGTCGTCATGCCTGCCTTTATAGTCCGGGGCCGCCCCTTGCGGCCGCCGATCCATTAGACTCAAGGAGAAGAGGATGTCTGTAGCAAATCAGGTCGCGGAGCGGTTTGACCCGTTTGCCATCTATGATCCCGAAACACTGGTGGCGTCCGATCCGATCGAGATCAACGCGCCTGCCATGGTCATCTGGGACATCCTGACCGACATGCCGCGTTATGGCGAATGGAACCCCTTTTGCGTGTGGGCGCAATCCACGCTCGAAATGGGTGCGCCCGTCTATATGCGGCTCGTCAACTACGCCAATCCCGGCACGCTTGCGCCCAATTGCGAATATGTCTGCGCGTTTGAACCAGGCCGCCTGCTGTCCTGGGAACTGCCCGACAATGAAGCCTGGCCCTATCCGGCCCGTCGTGACCAGATCATCGAGGAATTGGGGCCGGAAAAATGCCGTTACCAATCGACCGATGCCTTTACAGGGCCGAATGGCATCCATGTGATGCGTTTTTGCGGTGAGTGGGTGACGCGGGCGTTCAACGACAGCGCCAAGGCGCTCAAAGCGCGGGCCGAGGCGATGCACCGAGGCGAGTTGCGCTAGGAGCCTGTGAGGATAACATTGCGCCAGATCGCGGTATTCGAAGCCGTCGCTCGCACCGGCAGCGTTGCGGGTGCGGCGGAGGAAATCGGCCTTAGTCCTTCGGCGGCCAGCATGTCGCTGAAGGATCTGGAAACGCATCTGGGCGTGCAGCTATTCGCCCGGTCGGGTCGCCGCATGCTGCTGACCGATCGGGGGCGCCCCATGCTGGAAATGGCGCGCGGCATTTTGGTGCAGGTCGCCGATCTGGAGTCGCTTTCCCTGCCCGAGGAGGTGCGCGGGCGACTGCGCATCGGCGCGGCGGTCCCGGTGGGCGATTATGTGCTGCCCGCCCTGTGCGCCGCCTTCATGCGCCTGCATCCCGGCGTGCGCGTCGAAATGCGCATCATGCCGTCGCACGAAGTGATGGAAGGCGTGCGCAACATGGCGCTGGACGTCGGCTTTGTCGGCGCTCCCGTCAACAGCAGCTATCTGGAGGCCGAACCCTGGCTGCGCGACCGGCTGGTGGTGTGCGCCGCCCCGGACCACCCCCTCGCCAGCCGTGCCAAGGTGCCGCTTGCGGATCTTGCGAACCAGCCATGGGCTCTTGAAAAAACGCTCTCAAGCGAGCGTATTTCCTTCACCGTCGAGACGCTCAAGTCCATGAACTCGCTCAACATCGTCTTTGAAGGGGAAAGCGTCGAGGCGATCAAGCGCATCGTCCGCGACGGGGGAGTGCTCGCCTGCCTGTCCAGCCTGACGGTCGCGGATGAACTGGCGCGCGGAGAACTGGTCGAATTGCCCGTCCCAGAACTGAACTTCACGCGCATCGTCAGCCTGGTGAGCCGCCGCGACACGCAGCAGCCGCAGGCGTGCCGGGCCTTTCACCAATTTGCCCGGCAGTGGGGCGAACAGACTGGCGGATCAGCAAATTAGTTCCTCCTGCCGCTGATGCATCAGTTTTTCTGATGTCATGCGTTGGAAATACGAAATGGTAGCAGCGCTTCTGAAGGCCTAATCATGTCAGGCACGCCCGGTAGGTGTGTTCAAGGAGAGTGATGTGAAAGCCATGATCTGCACCGCGTTCGCGCCGGTTGAAGAGTTGCAACATGGCGATTTTCCCGAGCCTCAAGCAGGGCCGGGGGAAGTGGTGATTGATGTCGTCGCGGCCGGCGTCAACTATCCCGACGTGCTGATCGTGCAGGGCAAATATCAGACCAAGCCAGCCCTACCGTTCGTTCCCGGCAGTGAAGCGGCGGGGCGCATCGCCGCCGTTGGACCTGATGTGACAGGCTTCGCTGTCGGGGACCGCGTCATCGCCTTTACCGGCAGCGGCGCCTTTGCCGAGAAGGTGCGCGTGCCTGCGACGCAGGTATGGCCCGTGCCCGATGGCGTCGATCTGGAAGTCGCGGCGGGCATCGCCATCACCTATGGCACATCCTATCATGCGCTGAAGGACCGCGCGCAGTTGAAGCCCGGCGAAACGCTGCTGGTGCTAGGCGCGGGCGGCGGCGTGGGCCTTACCGCGGTCGAACTGGGGAAGCGCATGGGCGCGCGCGTCATCGCCGCCGCCTCCAGCGCGGACAAGCTCGCGCTGGCGAAGGCGCAGGGCGCGGACGAACTGATCGACTATGCGCAGGAGGATTTGCGCGAACGGATCAAGGCGCTGACGGACGGCAGGGGCGTGGACGTCGTCTATGATCCCGTGGGCGGGCCGATGAACCTGACGGCGGTCAAGAGTCTCGCCTGGGGCGGCCGCCTGCTGGTCATCGGTTTCGCTGGCGGAGACATTCCGTCGATCCCTGCCAATCTACTACTCTTGAAAAGCGCGTCGGCCGTCGGCGTCCTGTGGGGCAACAGTGTGCGCGCCGATCCGGTGACGCAGGGCGCGAACATGCGCCAGTTGCTCAGCTGGCTGGCGGAAGGCGCTTTGAAGCCCGTCATCGATACTCGTTTCGCCCTGCCCGACGCAGTGGCCGCACTCCAGCATCTCGAAAAGCGCAAGGTCAAGGGCAAGGTGCTTTTGACCGTCGCACCCGCATCCTGAACAGGAATCGCCCCATGTCCGATACAGTGAGTTTCCACACCCACGGTGCAATCGCCGAAGCGGTCATCGACAACCCGCCCGTCAACGCCACCTCCGCCAGCGTCCGACAAGGCTTGGCCGAAGCCATCCGCAAACTGGAGTCCGATCCGGCCCTTCACGCGCTCGTCATCCGTTGCGAAGGCAAGACCTTCATCGCGGGCGCGGACATCAAGGAATTTGGTAAGCCCATGGCCGATCCGGGCCTGCCGCTGGTCATGGAAATGATGGACCATTCGACAAAGCCGATAATCGCCGCCGTGCATGGCACGGTGTTGGGCGGCGGCCTCGAAGTCGCGCTTGCCTGCCACTACCGCATCGCCGCGCCGGGCACGAAATTCGGCTTCCCCGAAGTGAAGCTGGGCCTGATGCCCGGCGGCGGCGGCACGCAGCGTACGCCGCGCCTTGCGGGCCTCGCGACCGCGATCAAGCTCGTGACGGAGGGCAATCAGATCGGCACCGACGATGCGCTGAAGTCGAACCTCATCGACGCTGTCGCTACGGGCGGCGATCTCGCGACCGAGGCGCGGGCCTTTGCCGAGAGCCTGATGGCGGAGGGCAAGGGGCCGCGCAGTTCCTCCACCCTGCCCATGCCCGCGGACGATCCGGCGCTGTTCGACGAAGCGCGCAAGACGGTGGCGAAGAAGATGCGTGGGCAGACCGCGCCTTTGCGCGCGCTGGAGGCGATGCGCCTTGGCTATGAGCTGCCCTTTGACGAGGCAGTTCGCCAGGAATTGGCGATCTTCCGCGAATGTATGCACGGCGCTCAGTCGAAGGCGCTGCGCCACATGTTCGCGGCCGAGCGTGAAGTCGCGCGCATCCCCGGCCTGCCAGCGGACTTTCAGACGCGCTCCGTCGAGCGGGTGGGCGTCATCGGCCTTGGCGTCATGGGCCGGGGCATCGTCATGGCGCTGGCAAGCGCTGGCCTCCCCGTCGTCGCGGTGGGGCTCGACGAGGATAATATTGCCGCTGCGATCAAGGCGATCACGAAAATGTGGTCTTCCTCGGTCGCCAAGGGCAGCATGTCGCAAGAGGCGATGGACAAGCGGATGGCGCTGATCACCACCAGCGACGATCCGCGCGACCTTTCCGCCACGCAGCTGGTCATCGAGGCGGTGACCGAGGATCTGGACATCAAGAAGGCGGTGTTCGCCAAGCTGGGCGAAGTGACGCAGCCGGGCACCATCCTGGCGTCCAACACCAGTTTCCTCAATATCGACACGCTGGCGGAGGCGTCGGGCAGGGCCGAGGATGTGTGCGGCATGCACTTCTTCAACCCCGCCCATGTCATGCGCCTGCTGGAAAATGTTCGCGCGGCAAAGACCGATCCCGAAGTCGTCGCAACGATCATGGCGCTGGGCAAGCGCATCGGCAAGCTGCCGGTCCTGTCGGGCGTGTGCGACGGCTTCATCGTCAACCGCATGCTGTCCAAGCGGTCGCGCGAGGGCTTCTTCCTGGTGGAGGAAGGCGCCAAGCCCGCCGACATCGACAAGGTGCTGCTGTCCTACGGCTTTCCGATGGGGCCGTTCGCGTTGGGCGACCTTGCCGGGCTCGACGTGCAGGCCGCCGCGCGCAAGGCTCGCGCCGCGACGGCGACGGAGCGCGAACTGCGCGCCAACTTCGTCGAGCAGATGGTGGCCGAAGGACGGCTGGGGCAAAAGACAGGCTCCGGCTGGTATCTCTATGACGAGAACCGCAAGGCCAGCCCCAATCCGCAAACCGATGCGATGATCGCCGCCCATGCCGAGCGGCATGGGCTTTGCCTGCGCGAAATCGGCGAGGACGAAATTCGCGAGCGGCTTCTCTACGCCATGGTCAATGAAGGCGCGAAGCTGCTGAGCGAAGGTATCGTGCCGCGCCCGCATGAAATCGATGTGGCGCTGGTGAACGGGCTTGGCTGGCCCAGCTATACTGGCGGACCGATGCACTGGGCGGACCAGATCGGCCTCGACAAGGTGCTGGCCCGGATCGAGGCGTTCCGCGCGGAGCAGGGCGACGCCTATTGGACCCCGGCGCCGCTGCTGGAGCAATATGCGCGTGAGGGCAGGGGCTTTTACGCATGAGCTACGAACCCAACGCCAAGACCGCCGACCTGCTCGCCCGGCTGCGCGCCTTCATGGACGCGCATATCTATCCCAATGAGAAAGCCTATTATGAGGAGGTGGCGACCGGCGACCGCTGGGCGCATGTCACGCTGATCGACGACCTGAAGCCGCTGGCGAAGGAAGCGGGGCTGTGGAACCTGTTTCTGCCCGAAAGCACCCATGGCGCGGGGCTCACCAACCTGGAATATGCGCCGCTGTGCGAGGAAATGGGCCGCGTTCACTGGTGCCCCGCCGTCTTCAACTGCGCCGCGCCCGATACCGGCAATATGGAAACGCTCGAACGCTTCGGCACGGAGGAGCATAAGGAACGCTGGCTAAAGCCCATGCTGGCGGGCGAGATGCGGTCGGCCTTCGCGATGACCGAGCCGCAGGTCGCTTCTTCGGATGCGACCAATATCGAAAGCTCGATCGTCCGCGACGGCGATGACTATGTCATCAACGGCCGCAAATGGTGGATTTCCGGTATGGGCGAGGCGGATTGCGCGCTCATGATCTTCATGGGCAAGACCGATCCATCCGCGCCCAAACACAAGCAGCAGTCGATGATCCTGGTGCCGCGCGACACGCCCGGCATCACCGTGCTGCGGCCGATGACGGTGCTGGGCTATGACGACGCGCCGCACGGGCACATGGAAATCCTGTTCGAAAATGTCCGCGTGCCCGCGTCCAACATGCTGCTCGGCGAAGGGCGCGGGTTCGAGATTGCGCAGGCGCGGTTGGGGCCGGGACGCATCCATCATTGCATGCGCATGATCGGCATGGCCGAACGCGCGCTCGAAGCCATGTGCCGCCGGGTGAAATCCCGCGTCGCCTTTGGCAAGCCGCTCGCCGAACAGGGCGTGATTATCGAGCGCATCGCCAACAGCCGCATTATGATCGATCAGGCGCGGCTGCTGACGCTGCATGCCGCGCACCGCATGGACACGGTCGGCAACAAGGTGGCGAAGGCGGACATCGCGATGATCAAGGTCGCGGCGCCCAACATGGCTTGCCAGGTCATCGACTGGGCGATGCAGGCCCATGGCGCGGCGGGCATCAGCCAGGATTTCTTCCTCGCCAGCTACTATGCCCACGCCCGCAAGATCCGGTTCGCCGATGGCCCGGACGAGGTGCACCGTCATCAGCTCGGCCGCCTAGAACTCGCCAAATATGACTGACGTTCGCACGCTCGACACGACGCGGCTGGCGCCTTGGCTGCGCGATCATGTGTCGGGCGCGGACGGAGAAATCAGCGCGGAGAAGTTCGCAGGCGGCCAGTCCAACCCCACCTATTTGCTGTCTGTGGATGGGCAGCCGCGCTTCGTCCTGCGCCGCAAGCCCGATGGCGTGCTGCTTCCGTCCGCTCACGCGATCGAGCGCGAATATCGCGTGACCGACGCGCTCAAGGACAGCGCTGTCCCTGTCGCCCGCCCGCTGGCCTTGTGCGAGGATGACGGCATCGTTGGCACGCCCTTTTTCGTCATGGACTATGTGAAGGGCCGCAATTTTTGGGACGCGCGCCTGCCCGACCTGACGCCTGCTGAGCGCGGTGCCGTCTATGACGAGATGAACCGGGTGCTCGCCGCACTGCATGGCATCGATCCGGCGAATGTGGGCTTGTCCGACTATGGCCGTCCCGGCAATTATTTTGCCCGGCAGGTTGCTCGCTGGACCCGGCAGTATCGCGCCACTGAAACCCGCAGGATCGAGGCGATGGAGCAGCTCATTGACTGGTTGCCCGCCAATGATCCGGGGCTGGAGGCGAACCGCATCGTCCATGGCGACTTTCGCAACGATAATATGATCTTTGCGGACGATAGGCCTCGCGTCGTCGCCGTACTTGATTGGGAGCTATCGACGCTGGGTCATCCGCTCGCCGACCTGGCGCAGCATGTCATGGCCTGGCGTGTGCCGAAGGAGGGCTATCGCGGTCTGTCGGATGCAGACCTTCCGGCGCTGGGCATCCCGTCGGAGGCGGACTATTTGCGCCGCTATGCCGATCGCAGCGGGGCGGGCGTCATCGAACCTGCCCAATGGCGCTATGCGCTGGCTTTCGCGATGTTTCGCAATGCCGGTATCCGCCAGGGGGTTTATCATCGCGCCATGAGCGGCAACGCGTCGAGCGATGCTGCCGCGATCCACGGCGCGCGGGCGGGCGAAATAGCGGGCCTTGCCTGGCGCATCGCCTGTGGGGAAGAAGATGCATGTCTGTGAAAGAGCGCCTGATCGACGTTGGCCGCTACCGCCTTCGGGCGGTGGAGCAGGGCGATGGTCCGCTCGTCCTGATGATCCATGGTTTCCCCGGACTTGCATGGTCCTGGCGGCATCAGATGGCGCCGCTCGCATTGGCAGGCTACCGGGCGGTCGCAATAGACAGCCTCGGCTATGGTGGCAGCGACCGCCCGACTGACCCGGCAGCTTATACCGCCGACAGCATGCAGGATTATCTGACTGCGCTGTTGAACCATTATGATGCGGACAAAGCGTTGATCGTCGGTCAGGATTTCGGCGCTCAATATGCCTGGAACATGGCTGTGCGCGCGCCCGATCGCGTCGCTGGCCTGATCGCCACCATACCCTATGACTATGATCTTGCAGGCCGCGCCATGCTGGGCAGTGCGCCGCGCTTGCCTGCCGACGCGTCCGCGCGGCTGGATGCGTCCTCGCCCGACCGGCTGCCCAGCGAACGCTTCGCCGCGATGGCGCGCGAGCATTTCGTCCATTTCCACTATTTCCAGCAGGTCGGCCCGGCTGAGCGAGAGCTGGCCGATCGCGCGGCGGATTTCCTCGCCCGCATCTTCTATGCGCTCTCTGCCAAAGGCGACCTGTGGAGTTGGAAGACGGTATCTTCGACCGGAAGCGGCTATCTTGACGTTCTGCCGTCCGCGCCGCCGCTGCCCTGGCCATGGCTCAGTCAGGAAGAGTTTGACCGCTTCGTTGCGGAATATGTCGATGCCGAACCGATGCTGCGCTTCATCGGCGGGCTCAACAGCTATCGCACCGCCGACGCCAACTGGCGACTAGGCAAAGTCTGGGCCGATCATGATGTCCGAACGCCTACCTTGTTTCTCTATGGCGCCAAGGACCCGTCCTTCGGTTTCTTTCATGACTGGGAGAAACGGCTGCGCGCCCGCGTGCCGGGTTTGCGGGACATAATCGCCCTACCCGATGCGGGGCATTTCGTGCAGCAGGAGCAACCAGAAGCATTCAACCGCGCGCTGATCGATTTTGCCGGGACTATCCTGCGATGAGTACGACCCTTCGCTTTGCGGGGCATCTGGGCCTTAGTGCGCCTGATCGGCCGCTGCTCGCGCATCTTGGACGTTCGGTCGATCCGCTGGATCAGATCGATGCGCTGGCCGATCACGGCCTTGCCGGGGTGCAGGACCTGCTCCTGAAGCTGCGGCCGGCCATGCAGCAGGCTGCCATGGCGGAACGGATGGCGCGGCGTGGGCTTCATCTTTCCAGTTTCGGCGGCGATCCGATGCACTGGAACCTGCCATTGTGGAGCGCGCAGGATGACGTTGGCCGGGAAGCCCTTCAAGAAAGCGTCGCGGCAAGCTGTGTCCTTGCTGAACGCTTCGGCGGTGCCGGGGCGGTCTGTGTCGCCGGGTTAGACCCCGAACGGTCGCGCCAGTCGCAGCTGGTGGCGATGACCGAAAATCTGAAGCGCCATGGCGAGGCCGCGGTGCGCGGGGGCCTGGTTCTGCTGGTCGAACCGATTGCGCCTGCGCGCATCCCGGGCCTGCTGATCGACCGGCTGGAGGATGCGATCGCCATGGTGCGCGCGGTTGCGACGCCGTCCGTGCGGCTGCTGTTCGATACCGGCCACGTCGCGATGATGGGCCATGATGTGCCAGCCGCCTTGGCGGATTGCGCGGCGGACATCGGACTTATCCAGTTCGCCGACATACCGGATCGTGTCGATCCCGGCCTTGGCCAGCTGGACTGGGCCGCCATTCAACGACAGGTCGCGAAGCATCAATATCGCGGCATCGTTGAACTGGAGTTTGAACCAGTAGATCCGACAGCGGAAGGCGAAGTACGGATGTTGGAACGACTCAAGCGCATCTTCGCAGCTTGACCCACCGCCCGTCCGTCCGGGCAATGTCCTGATCGGCTCCTTATGGCTGCATATGTTGATATGTCGCCATGGGCCTGGCCCAGCCGTGCTGGTAAATAGCCGGTAACAACCGATCAGGAGAGTATGCCCGATGCGCGTGATCGCGAACATGAATGTCTGCCAGGGTCATGCCCGATGTGAAGACATCTGCCCGGAAGTCTTCTCGACAGATGCCGTGGAAGGCAAGGTAGTCATAGAACAGCCCGAATTCCCACCAGAACTGGAAGAAAAGGTGAGGATGGCGGTCCGCAACTGTCCCGAAGGCGCCCTGCGCATTGCGAAAGGGACGGGTGAATGAGCTTCTATCCGCAATCGACAGATCATGTTCCATCAGATCTGATCGTTGACTTTGATTTTTTCGAAGTGCCTGCTGATGTGTCCGATCCGGTCGACATCTGGCACGGGTTGGTGCGCCGGGGTGCGCCGCCCATCTTCTACACGCCGCGCAATGGCGGGCATTGGGTGTTCCTGCGCTATAGCGACATTGCCGAGGCATATCGGAATCACGAGATATTTTCGACGCACAAGGCGCAGATACCGCCGCTGGAGCCTTATCCTGTGCTCCAGCCCAATGGCGTTGATCCGCCGCAACACGATGTCTTTCGCAAGATCCTGGCGCCGATGTTCACACCGCTTGCCGTCCGGCGGATGACCGAGGGATTGCAGCATCGTGCGGAAGGACTGATTTCCGGTTTCGCGAGCAAGGGCGGATGTGACTTCGTCAAGGATTATGCCGCCAAGTTCCCGACTGGAACCTTCCTTGAACTGTTCGGCCTGCCCGAAGCGCGGCTGCCGGAATTCCTGCGCATTTCCGATACCTTTTTCCGCAGCACCGACCCGGACGTCAGGGCGGCGAACCTGCTGGAGATTTTCGAGGTTCTGGAGGAACTGTTTCGCGAAAAGGAACGCAATCCGGGCAATGATATCGCATCGACCGTGGTGCAGTCGCGCGATGCGGACGGCAATCCTTTCCCGTGGGAAGACATCATCAACTGTGGTTTTCTGTTGTTCGTTGCCGGCCTGGATACAGTCACGAACACCATGGCCTATGTCTGGCGTTATCTCGCGACTTCGCCGGACGCGCGCCAGAAGTTCCGCGATCGCCTGGACGATCCGTCAGCATTCCTGCTGGCGATAGAGGAATTGATGCGGATCAACGCGGTGTCCAGCATCTATCGTCGGGTGACGCATGATTGCGAGTTCAAGGGCGTGCAGTTCCGGCGCAACGATCGCGTGGTCCTGCCAAACACGGTGGCGAACCGCGACCCGTCGATATTCAGGGACCCGCAGACGATCGACCTTGATCGCAAGGTGAACAATCATGTCACCTTCGGCCTTGGCCCCCATCGCTGCATCGGATCGCACCTCGCCAAGCGGGAAATCATGATTTCGCTGCAGGAGTGGCTGCGCCACATTCCGGAGTTTGAGCTGGACCCGGATCAGGACGCTGATTCGATCTTCGGCGGGCCGGTGATGGGCTTTACGTCTCTGAAACTCCGTTGGTGAGAGCGGCGGACCGCTGCCGATATTCCCGTGGAGACAGCCCTGTGGCGCGCCGAAACGCCCGGGCAAAACTGTTTCCATGGGAAAATCCCGCCTGTTCGGCTACCTGTTTCATTGGCGCATCGGCGTTCGCGAGCAGCAGCTTTGCCTGCTCAATCCGGTAGCTTTCGATGTAGGCCGATATCGTCTTGCCGGTCAGGGCGAGGAATTGGCGATGCAGATGGCGTGGGCTGATGCCGCATAGCCCGGCCAATTCCGACACGCCCGGCATGGGTGGGCCTGCTTCGATCCGTTCACGCACGCGGCGAAATTGCCACGGAGCGAGACGGCTCGCGGTCGCCGCACCGGCAGCATGGTGGAACAGGCGGCGCAACTCTACCCGGACAAGCTGAAACAATGCTTCCATGGCATCTTCCGACCGATCCAGCGGGTTGATCAATTCCCGATGCGCCAACCGCATAAGGCTGCGCAGCGCGTCGTTGCGAATGTTCAGCAGCCCTTGGAGGAAGGGTAGCGAGGGCTCGCCCGTGCCCATGATTTCAGCGCCATGTTCGTCATCGAACACGCAGCGGAGAACCCGGATCTGGCGTCCTTCCGAACGACCGCCAACGGCAATTCCCGGATGACGTATAAACAGCGGGCCCATGAAGCAGCGACGGCCAGGATCGATGTCGGGGAAATAGGCCGATGCATCCGCCGACATGGGCGGCAGCGACATTTCCAGCATCAATTGATCTTCGGTCCGTTCAAAACTGACGATGTCGGGCCAATGCCATTCCACCAATTCGAACTGCCCGCCAGACACCGGGCAGTGCTCAATCACTCGGGCAGTGAAATCAATATCGTCCATTCAAGTCTTTCCCGTCATCGCATCAGCGCCCGCCAGGCGCCGGGCGATCTTCCTGTTTCGCGGCGAAACGCGGCCGAAAATGAGGGCGTACCGGCATAGCCCAGCATGCGCGCGATGTATTCGATCGACCAATGCTCTTCCACCAGCATCGCCTTGGCGCGTTCCATGCGTCTGCGCCGGATCGCCGCGCCGGGACTGACGCCAGTCGATTGATGGAAACAGCGGATGAAATGATCCCGGCTAAGACCACATCGTTCCGCTATGGCGTCAAGCGAAGGCGCAGTCCCCGGCGCGTCGATCATCGCCAGCGCCACCCGGAGCGCGCGCGCGGAAAGACCGCCTCGCCGCCTGCCCGCGCGCTGTGATGCGTCCTTCAGAAAACGGCTCAGGTCGAGCAGCAGCAGCGCGACCAGCGCCTCCGCGACGGCTGCACTGTCGTCTGCAGGATGTTCTACCTCTGCTGCCAGTCTCAGCATCGCCTCCTCGATAGAGGCGGCATGCATATCGAAACACGCGCCAAGAACCGTATCGTTGAACGAGACGTCCGCCAAGGCTGGCGCGATCCGTCGATCCTCGAAGCGAATGCGCAGCGTGTCGAAGGCGCCCTGAGCGACATGTATTTCCATCGGCACTCCCGCCGGGCGCAGCGCGAGAGCGCCCATGCGTGCAAACGGCCGCCGGGGGTCGCCGGCAATCCGCCCTTCCGATCCGGTCAGCAGGCGCGACAGCCCGAGCATCAGTACGGATTGCGGTTCAACGATCCGCACCGTCTCGGCCCTGACTTCGGGGAAGGCGCATAGCTCGATCACCGCGCCATCAATATGCAGCGATCGGAGCACGACATCCGTGCGCTGCCTCGCCAGCCTGATTGATATCGCCTCCATGCTGCGCATCTTATCACATAATGCGAAATAATATGATATTATGCGACAATCTTTCATTCCCCATGCGTCAATCCTTGAGCGGGCGGTCAAGCGGCGCATAGCAATGTGGGCAAGGAGAGAGCCGTCATGAATCGCCCGACCGGACCAATCGTCCCCGCCACAGACGCCATCTTGGGTGAAGAAGCCCGCTGGCAGGAGGAAACGCGCGGTCCTGCCATGGACGGGCGACCCGAACGCCGCGACCCCTTCGTCACTCAGGCGCTGAAATGGCCGATCAAGCCGCTCTACACGCCTGCTGATCTGGATGCCGTCGGCTTCGACTATATGGCTGACCTGGGCTTCCCCGGAGAATATCCCTACACCCGGTCCACTCGCCCCAACGGCCACCGCACCGATTTCTGGACGATGACCCAGGTCACCGGCTTCGGGAAGGGAGAGGATTGGGCGAAGCGCGCGCGCTATATGCTGGATCAGGGGCTGTCCGGCCTGATCCTCGAATATGACCTCGCCACCACCAACGGTTATGACAGCGACGATCCCATCGTGGAGGGTGAGGTCGGCCGCGCAGGGATGGCGCTCGACAGTCTGGAGGATCTGGAAAAGGCGTTCGAACTCCCCTTCGACAAGCTCAAATATCTGATGAGCGTCTGCAACGCGCCGCAGCCGGTGAACCTCGCCATGATCATCGCCGCGCTGGAAAAGAAGAGCGTCGATCCCAAGGATTTCGTCCTGCACATCGTCAACGGCATCCTGATCGAATATACCTGCGTCGGCCGCTACATATATCCGCCCGAGCATGGATTGCGGATCGCCACCGACTGCATCGAATATATCATCCGCAATCACCCCAATTGGGCGCCGATCTCGATCATCTCCGCCCAGCTCCAGCCCGCCAAGGCGAACCCGGTGCAGGAGATCGCTTACTCGCTCGCCATCGCCTGCGCCTATATCGACGCGGTGCTGGAGCGCGGGCTCGATATCGATACGGTGGCGCCCTACATCAATCACTTCGTCGTCAACGTCGACATGGATTTCTTCGAAGGCGTGTGCAAGCTGCGCGCCTTCCGCAAATGCTGGGCGCGGCTGATGAAGGAGCGCTACGGCGCGACCAAGCCCGAAGCGCTCAAGATCCGCATGATGACCTCTCCCACCACCATCGCGCTCACCCTCCAGCAGCCGCTCAACAATATCGCGCGGCTGGGCATCATGGCGACCGCCTGCGCGCTGGGCGGGGCAGGGGAGGCGATGACCACGCCGCTTTACGACGAGGCCCACGCCCTGCCAGGCGAAAACGCCATCCGCGTGGGCGCGGCGATCCAGCATATCGTCGCGCATGAAACCGGCGTCGCGGAGACGATCGACCCGCTCGCAGGCTCCTACTATGTAGAGACTCTGACCAAGCAGATGGAGGACGCCGCCTTCGCCGAAATGGACAAGGTATTCGCCATGGGCGGGGCGGTAAAGGCGATCGAGACCGGCTATATCCAGCGCGCGCTCGGCCGCGAACAATATGAGCGTAACAAGGACATAGAGGAAGGCCGCCGCAAATGGGTCGGCGTCAACCACCTCACCCGCGCGGACGAAGAGCGCGAGATCGAAATCTTCCGCCTCGACGAAGCGATGGAGGAGGAGCAAATCCGCAAGGTCCGCGACCTGCGCGCACGCCGCGACCAGCCCGCTGTCGACGCCGCGCTGGAAAAGGTGCGCGAAGCCGCCCGCAATGGTGAAAATATGGTGCCGCCCTGCCTGGAGGCGGTGAAACTCTACGCCACGCATGGCGAAATCTGCAACGCGATGCGCGACGTCTTCGGCGTCCACAGCGCGGACAGCCAGCTGATGGGAATCTGACCAGCATGACCACATTCAAACGCCCCTTGCGCGTCCTGCTCGCCAAGCTTGGCATGGACACGCATACCGTCGGCGTCACCGTCATCGGTCATGCCCTGCGCGAAGCGGGGATGGAGGTCATCTTCACTGGGCTCAAACAGACGCCGGAAATGGTCTGCGCCGCCGCCGTGCAGGAGGATGTGGACGTCGTCGGCATCTCCACCCTGTCCGCCGGGCACACCCGCAGCCTGCCCAAACTCGCCCGATTGCTGCGCGAAGCGGGCGCGAGCGACAAGCTGCTCGTCGCGGGCGGCGTCATCCCAGAAGAGGACAAGCCGATCCTCGAAGAAGCAGGGGTCGACCGCATCTTCACCATGGGTTCCGACACGCGCGACATTGTCGCCTATCTCGAAAGCTGGTGGGCACAGCGGCCGGCGGAGGACGCTGCCTGATGCTCCGCACCCCGGCGGAGGTCGCGCGGCGGCTGCTGGCCGGAGAGGTGGCCGCAGGCGCGCGCGCCATACGCTGGCTGGATGACCGCGACCCGCGCGGTGCAGAGGTCCTCAGCCTCATCTACCCGCAGACCGGCCGCGCGCAGGTGGTCGGCGTCACCGGCCCGCCCGGCGCGGGCAAGTCCACCCTTACCGATGTGCTCGTCGCGGAATGGCGCAAGCGCGGCCAGCGCGTGGGCGTCATCGCCGTCGATCCGTCCAGCCCATTCACTGGCGGCGCGATATTGGGGGACCGGGTGCGCATGAGCCGCCATGCGCTCGACCCCGGCGTCTTCATCCGCTCGCTCGGTACGCGCGGGCAGGCGGGTGGGCTATCGCGTTCGACGCAGGATGCCTGCCTGATCTTCGACGCGATGGGCTATGACATTGTTCTCGTTGAGACAGTTGGCGTGGGTCAGGATGAGATCGACGTTGTCAACCTCGCCCACACCACCGTCATCGTCGCCGTGCCGGGCCTTGGCGACGAGATACAGGCGGTCAAGGCGGGCCTGATGGAGGCGGGCGACATCTTCGTCGTCAACAAGGCGGATCGCGACGGCTATGACGCCACCCATCGCCAGATGGAACTGATGCTCCACCTGCGCGCCCAAGCGGTCGCCGATCTCCGATGGGACGTTCCGTTACTCCGCGCCGCCGCTGCAAAAGGTGAGGGGGCAGAAGCGATTGTCGATGCCATCGCCGCGCACCGGAGTTTTCTGAAGCAGGAAGGCGACTTCGCGAACCGCAGCCGCCTGCGCGCCCGGGAACAGGTGCTCTCACTGGTCCGCGATGCGTTGGCTGCTCGCGCCCTGGCCATGTCCGGCGACGCCATTCTCCAGCAGGTCGAGATGCGCCGGCTTGATCCCTATGCCGCCGCCGACCGCATCCTGTCCGCCCTGTCAGAAAAGAGTGCCGCAGCATGACCAAATCGATCTGCGCCCTGGCGCACAAGCCGGGCAGCACGCGCGATCAGTTCCAGACATATTATGAGGAAAATCATGCTCCGCTGGCGATCAGTCATTTTCCCTTCTCAGGTTATGCGCGCAATCATGTGACGGGTGCCGCGGATTTCCGCTGGGATACCATCAGCGAATTTTGGGCGGATGATATTCAGGCCGCGGCCGCCTTGATGGCTGGTCCGGTCGGCGAGATCATGGCCGCCGATGAGGAGCGGTTCATGAACCGGCCTATGATCGCTTCAGCTGGTGTGGAGGAGGTCATCCTGTCGCAGGGTGGCCGCAGTGGCAGCGATGGTAGCCGCACCGCGATCCTCATCCGAGGCGTGGCCGACGATGCCGACGCGCGCGCGAGGCTGCTGGAATGGGCGGGAGGCTTCGCTCGTGAGTTGCCGGGCGTCTCGGTCGATTTCACCAGCGGGTGGACACAAGTGGCTTTCCCCGGTGAGGCCGTCCTGTGGCTACCGGGATGGCGCGACGGACTGTCCACACCTGCCGGTCTCTCCGCTCAAATCCTGCATGTCCGTCACGTGGAAACGCCCGTCTCTCAACTGCGGGGCAACTGCACTGACTCTCGGCCTGCGTGATATATGCAACAGCGTAGCATTAAAGATCATAAAATACGCAGATGGCGACTGGTGACTTGAAGTAAGCGATATATGCGACTAAGAGAGCCAAATCGGACATGAAAACTCATGTCCGCGGGCGTCGCATGCTTTTTCCGGTGAAGTGCGTCCAGATAAGCATAAGAAGCCGGGACTGTTAGCGATAAACAGCCATGTGTTGGGAGGATGTAATGAAGTCTATGTTGCTGGCCGGCGTCGCGGCTATTCTGGTTCCTTTCTCGGTTTCCGCTCATGCTCAGGACCAGTCCTCGGGCACTGCTGCGCAGGAACAGGGCGCCAATCTCGGCGACATCGTCGTGACCGCGCGTCGTTCCGCCGAAACGCTGCAGGACGTGCCCGTTGCCGTTACTGCGCTTAGCGGTGATTTCATCGAACGGCAGAATATTTCCGATCCGACCGATGTGCCGAATTTCGCGCCGAACATCACGATCGAACAGCAGCCGTCCAGCCTTTCGGCCGCGACCATCTACATTCGCGGCATCGGCAACAATGAACCGTCCGCCGTGTCAGAACAGGGCGTGGGCGTCTATCTGGACGGGGTGTATCTGGCTCGTGCGGCTGGCGCCGTGTTCGACCTGATCGACCTGGAACGCATCGAAGTGCTGCGTGGCCCGCAGGGTACGCTGTTCGGCCGCAACACCATCGGCGGCGCGCTTCAGTTGATCACCAAAAAGCCCGCCAACGACATGCGTGTCACAGCCAAGGCAGGTTACGGTCGCTTCAACGAATGGTATGCCCGTGCCCGGCTCGACACCGGCTATATCATTGGTGACGTCATCAAGGCGTCGTTCGCCTATCAGCATCGGCAGGGCGATGGTTTTGTGAACAATACGCTCACACCCTCTTCGCAGGATCCGGGCTCTCTCAACGCTGACTCCATTGCGGTTGGCGTTCAGGGCGACTTTGGCGACGTCACGGTCAATTATAATTTCGACTATGATGATCGTCGCGGCACCCCGGCCTTCTTTCAGCTCGTTGCGACTACGCCGCTGGCCCAGGACTATTATTCGCAGTCGCCCAATTATGGCGGCGCACCCTTTCTGGTCAGCACGGAACGGCAGGGCACTGTCCAGCAGGCAGGCTTCACCGACCGCAACGGCAATTTCCGCTATGGCAGCAAGACTCGCGTGCAGGGCCACGGCCTGACTGTCAGTTATGACGCCATTCCGGAACTGACGCTGAAGTCGATCACCGGCTATCGCAAGTTCTTCCAGGACACGATCCTGAACCTGTCCGGTAACGGTGTGCTGCGTGGTCCGGTTGTGGACTTTACCTCGCCGACGCTGGTTTCGATCCAGGATGTTGTGCCCTATACCGGCAACAACGCGCCGCAAAAGCAGTGGCAGTTCAGCCAGGAATTCCAGGCACTCGGCAAGGTAGGTGACTTCAACTACCTGCTCGGCATGTATTATTTCTACGAAAAGTCGTCGGAATTTAACCGTCAGGCGCTGACGATCGTTACGCCGGTCGCGGGTCTGCCGTTCCTGGGCTTCCCGCAGTCGGTGGCGGACGGGATCGCCGCGCTCAATCCGGATCTCGCGACGGTCGGCGTCAATGCCAATCCGATCCAGGCTTTTGGCGGCACGTCTCAGTCGATGGCGGTGTTCGGGCAGGTCAGCTGGCGGCCTTCGTCGCTGGACGACAAGCTCGAAGTTACGCTGGGCGGCCGGCATACGGCGGACGACAAGACCATTTATCTGGCGGGTGACGTCAGTCCGGTGCAGCGCGGTCGCCGCAGCTTCGATAACTTCTCCTGGCTGGCTTCGGCCTCTTACGAGGTCATCGATGATGTGATGCTCTATGGCCGCGTTTCGACCGGCTACCGTTCGGGTGGCATCAATCCGCGCGCGGGCGTCATCAACGGTTTTGAGCCGGAAAAGGCGACCGCTTATGAAGCGGGCGTCAAGTCGCAGTGGTTCGACAATCGCCTGCGCCTGAACGTCGCCGGGTACATCACCGACTATGACGATCTGCAGGTTCAGCAGTTCGCAGCTGGCAGCGGCGGCGCTACGTCGCTGATCGTCAATGCGGGTAAGGTCAGGCTGTCGGGCTTCGAAGCAGAAGTGACGGCTCTGCCCTTCCCCGGTTTCCAGATCGATGGTTCGGTCGGCTATGTGAAGACGAACTACAAGACCTTCCTCTTCCGCGATCCGGGCACCAATACGATCGTGGACGTGGCCGATCAGGCGAAGCCGCTCTACACGCCGAAGTGGAACGTCCATGTGGGTGCCGAATATTCGCATCCGATCGGCGGCGGTGACACGCTGGTCCGCCTGCGTGGTGATTATTCCTACCGGACGGAGGTCTACTTCAACGCGCTGAACAACACCGCGCCCTTCAACGAAGACATCGTTGCGCCGCCTCAGACCAACGTCAGGGCGCGTCTGTCGGTCGAAGGCATCGATATGGGCGGCGGCAAGCTGGATGTCGGCGTGTGGGGCGATAATCTGCTGAACCAGAAGCGCCTTGTCTATGGCATCGACTTCGGAGCGCTCGGTTTCGCTGGCGCGACCTTCAACAAGCCGATTTCCTATGGTGTGGACGCCAAGATCGCTTTCTAAGAGCGGGGCTGTGAAAAAGGGGCGCGAAGTGAAGAACTTCGCGCCCTTATTTTTGCATGGATGATTTTGCCCGCGCGCGCAGAAGATGGTTTATCGTGCTTCTGAAAGCATAGCTTCCAACCTCCGTTGGCCCTGAGCTTGTCGAAGGGCCTCGACAGGCTCAGCCCGAACGGGGATCGGCTGCAGTCAAAGCCAGCAATTCTGCTTCAACTCACCGTCGATCCGCCATCGACCGCGATGCTCTGGCCGCTGATCCACTCGCCATCCCGGCTCGCCAGATGTGCTACCATGGCGGCGATGTCTTCGACCTGACCCAAGCGTGGAGACCGGCCCCGCGCCAAGACTTCCTGCTGGAAATCGGTCGGCATCGTCTGGCGCAGTTCGGGAGTGACGACCAACCCTGGCATGATGGCATTGGCGCGAATGCCCTGCTGTCCCCATCCGCTGGCGACATGGCGGACAAGCGCATTGATCCCGGCCTTTGCCATCGCATAGCAGGGACGAACCGGCTCGGCTGCGATAGCAGCGGCCGATGATGTATAGATCATTGCGCCCCCTCCGCGCTCCAGCAACTTGGGCAGCGCATGGCGGGTGATCCGCAGCATGCCCTTCAAGTTAACGTCCAGCGTGCGCTCCAGCACTTCGTCGCTGACCGTGAGAACGTCGCTATCGGTCATCAGGATACGGAGATCGGCGAAATTGGCGTGAACCGCATCGATGCCGCCAAAGCTGCTGGCGGCAGTGTCAATCAACCTGGCGACCGAAGCATCGTCCGTCGCATCGAAATGGCAGCCGAGCGCCTGTCCGCCCTTACCCGTGATCTCTTGCACCAGGCTATCGATCTTGTCTTTCTCGCTTGCTGGCGATGCGGCGACGACTTTCGCACCCTCCGCTGCGAGCCGTAATGCCGTGGCCCGGCCAATCCCGCTGGACGCGCCGGCAACGACGATGACTTTGTCCACCAGGCGGCGGCAACCCATGGCCAAATCTTCGCTCATACTGTCTCCCCTTATCCTGTTGGCTTTTCATGATGCGGTAGCGGGTCAGTGGGTGGTTTGCGGTCCTTCCGCGGGCATTCCCTGCCACCCCAGCCCCAACGCCTTCTGAATATTGATGAAACTTTCGGTCAGCCCGACCATTGCTCTGACTTTTGCCTGCGTGGCCTCCAACGCCGAACGTCGCGCTGACAGATAGTTTATTCTTGAAATCGTCCCAGCCTCACTGCGCTGCCGGGCCAGGTCGGCCGCCGTTTTCGCCTGCCCTTCGGCGTGGACAAGATCCGTCAGGCTTTCGCGTTGGTGCTGGAACCGGGATAGCGCGCCCTCCGCATCCTGCAGCGCGGCCAGCACGGCGTTCCGATAGTTGGCTGCGGCTTCATCCCGCTGCGCTTCGGCAGCATCTACGCGCGATCTGGCCTTGCCGAAATCCAGGAAAGACCAGCTGATGCGTGGCGCTGCCGCCACCGTGAACTTGTCGAGATCTAAGAGATCTTTGGGAGAAGAACCCCCCAGGCCGACAAGACCAAGGAAGCTGATGCGAGGGAAACGGGCAGCGTCGGCCACGCCGATCCGCGCCGTCTGTGCGGCCAGCTTGCGCTCTGCGGCGCGAATGTCCGGGCGGCGTCGCAGCAATGCGGCCGGATCGCCCACCGCCACCTGGGCCGGTGGCAGCGGGGGTGAGGAAGGGGCGTCGAGCAGTGCGTCCAGCGTACCCGGCGCTGTGCCCGTCAGCACGGCGATCTTATCCTTGAACCCGTCGATCTCGGCCCGGATCGGCGCCAGCCGGGCGCGTGCCCCATCCCGATCGTATTCCTGTTGCAGCAGATCGCCGCGCGCTATCGTGCCGCGTTCAAATCGCTGGCGAGTAAGGGCAACCTCCTCATCCTGCAACGCCAGCGCCTCCAGTCCGAGTATGAGACGTTGTTGCCGGTCCCGCAGATCGACATAGCTTTGCGCAATCTCCGCCGACAGGCTGACGCGTACATCAGCCAGATCCGCTTCCCTCGTCGCAATATCGGCCCGTGCCGCCTCAACCGCACGATGATGACCGCCGAACAGATCCAGCTCCCAGCTTGCGTCGAACCCGACATTATAGAGGTCCAAGGTGGTGGCGCCGCCGTCGTCGGCCTGGCCGGGTAGCCGGGCCTTTGCATGGATCGCTGACCCGTTGATTGTTGGCAGGCCGTCGGCCTTACGCTGTCGAAGTGCGGAGCGTGCCTGACGGATGCGGGCGGCTGCTGCGTCGAGGCGCGGATTGCTCGCAAGCGCCCGGCTCATGAGCTGATCCAGCACCGGGTCCGCAAGGGTGGTCCACCAAGGCTGATACAACTCAATCGCACCTTGGCTCGCGTCGCCTCTGACGAAAGCTGGAGGGGTGGCGGGAGCAGCATTTTGCGGTCCGTGATAATCGGGACCGGCCGTGCAGCCGGCCGTCATCAGCAAGAGGAGGAGACAAGCGGTTCCGCGGCGCATGGGCATCTCAATGGGCTGCCACGGGCGCCGCGCTTTGCGGCAGTGGCCGAAGGAAGAAAACAAGCGGAGCGGTACACAGGATGCCGACGATCAGAATCCAGAACAGGTCGGTGAAGGTCATGGTCAACGCCTGAGTGTGGATATTCTGTTCGATCACCCGATAAGCGGCTTCCTGGCTGCCTAAAGCCTGGGCCTGCATATCCACATAGTTTTGGACGTCGAGACTGTTGGCCCGCAGGCCTTCTTCCATTCTGCGGCTGTGGAGCCAGAGCCGCTGATCCTGCACGATAGCGATGCCCGCCAGCGCAAGCGAGCCGCCCAGGTTGCGCGCCGCATTGTAAAGGCCCGCGGCATCGCTCGCCAGCGACATCGGCACGGAACGGATCGCTGCCTGATTAAGGTACATCATGACGCAAATGGTGCCGACACCGCGGATCAATTGGGAATCGACGAAATCCGATCCTTGCGATGACGCGGTCAGCCCGGTTTCCAGATATGCGCTGATGATCAGCAGGGTCAGGCCGAGCAGCACGGCAGCGTGGATCGGCACGTTGCGAATGGCCCATGGCATGAATGGCATCATCAGAACCATCGGAATGCCAGACAGCAGGACGATCTTCCCGGATTGCAGCGCGTTATATTGGGCGATCAGCGTCAGGAACTGCGGAATGACATAGGACGTCCCGTAGATCACCACGCCCACCATCATGGCCATGACAAACACCGCGCCAAACTGGCGGTCCAGCAGCAAGCGCAATCTGATGACCGGCCGTTTCGCGAGACGTTGCCCCGCGAACAGCAGGGCGAAGCCGACCGCGGCCGTGATGGCAAGCCAGATGATTGTGGAGGATTCGAACCATTGCTCCCTTTCTCCTTCCTCCAGCACGACGGTAAGGCCGCCAAGGCCAAGGATCAGGCCGAAGACACCCAGCCAGTCGGCCTCCCCGATCAGGTCGAAGCGAGGCCGTTCATGCGGAAGCGCCACCAGCAGCAGTATCAGCAGCGCGATACCCACCGGCAGGTTCAGGAAGAAGGCATAATGCCAGCTTATATTTTCAGTGAGCCAGCCCCCAAGAACCGGACCCATGATAGGGCCAAGGATCGCGGTGGCGCCGAACAGGGAATTGCCCACCGGTTGCTGGTAACGCGGCAAGCGCGTGGCGATTATCGTCATGGCCGTCGGGATCAGCGCGCCGCCTGTCACCCCTTGGCCGATCCGTCCGGCGATCATGACCGTCAGCGTCTGGGCCATGCCGCAGACCATCGAGAATGCGATGAAACCGATCGTGGAGATGAGGAGGAAATTGCGCAGCCCGAATAGCCGCTGCAACCATCCCGCCAAGGGGATGATGACGATTTCCGCGACGATGAAGGACGTCGCTATCCAGGTGCCTTCGGTGCCGCTCGCGCCGATTTCGCCCTGAATGATCGGCAGCGCCGAATTGACGATGGAAATGTCCAGCATCGCCATCATCGCGCCCAGAGTCCCCGCCGCGACCGCCAGCCAATCCGCAGTGCTGGCAGGCTGTTCCCCGACGTTCTGCGCCGGACTCACCGCCCTGCGTCCTGCCGGGTCTGCTGGCGATCTTTAAGGCGCTGGATCTCGTCCCGCGCCGACCGGGTATCGACAGAGACCGAGACAGACATGCCAGGAAGCAGCAGTTTTTTGAGAGCTGTATCGGCATCGATCGCGATGCGAACGGGCACGCGCTGGACGATCTTGGTGAAATTGCCCGTCGCATTTTGTGGCGGCAGAAGCGAGAATTGCGAACCCGTGCCGGGCGCGAGGCTGGCGACATGGCCGCGCAGGGTGACGCCGGGCAGGGCATCGACCTCGAACTCGGCGGGCTGGCCCTGGCGCATCAGGCCAAGCTGTGTTTCCTTGAAATTGGCTTCCAGATAAAGATGGTCGACCGGCACCACAGACATCAGCCGCAAGCCGGGCTGCACGAACTGCCCGAGACGGGCTGTAAGGTCGCCGACCCGACCGGCAACACTTGCCCGGATCACCATGTCGCGAACATTGCGCTGCGCGGCCGCCAACTGCGCCCTTGCGCTTTGACCCTGCGCTTTCGCCTGCGCCACCTGCGCTTGCAAACTTGCGATGCGCCGCATCGCGCCCTCCACAGCTGCCTGTTGTGCGGACGCATCCTGTGCTGCCTGCGCCGCTTGGGTGCGCAGGGAAGCAAGTTTTTCAGCCGGCTCCGCGCCGCTGGCGGCGAGCGGCGCATATCGTGCGACTTCGGTCGCGGCAGAGCGCGCCTTGATCCGCGCCGCCGCCAGCATCGCACGAGCCTGTTCGATGGAGGCTTGCTGCTCGCCAATCATCGCTTCGGCATTGGCGGCGTTGGCGGACGCCAGGTTGATTTGCGCCTCGCCCTGCGTGGCCTGTGATGGATAATCGGGAGCCTCGATGCGCAGCAGGGCCTGACCGGCCTTTACCTCCTGATTTTCATGCACCAGCATTTCGCTGACATAGCCCGAGATTCGGGCCGAGACCGTGACGCTGTCCGCCTGAAGATAGGCGTCATCGGTGGTCTGCTGATATTTTCCGTACAGTTGATGGTGGATGAACCAGATGGCGCCCGCCAGCAGCGCGATCGCCGCTGCCGTGCCGAGCACGAGCCATATCTTGCGCCGTTTCCGGTCACCTGCAGCCTCGTCGATATCCAATCGGCCGAAGCCAGGCTCTACGTCAGCCATGCCACCATTCGACCCCTTTTGACCGGTCATAAATTTCCAACGCACCCACTTACCGCGACGGTTTAGGGATTGCCTCGCAGGGAAGGCAAGTGTTTTCCGATGACGAATCGGAAATGTGGAGCTATGTTCGGTAACAGGAATCACGCACGACGTCGTCAGCACTAAGGGAACACTGGTCAGGCAACCGCAGGGCGGCATTTTCCTTTCCCTTAGGATGGCCCGCCAGCTATCCGCGCGGCACTAAGGAAGATGATCGGCGTCAGCAGAATGGAGAGGAATATGTCGCAGCCCTTGCTTGATCGGATTGCGCTGCATGATCTGGTAATGCGGTACTGCCGGGGGTGCGACCGGCGCGACTTTGCGCTGGTTCGCACGCTATATCATGATGATGCGATCGACGATCATGGAGCGATGTTCAAGGGCGGGCCGGACGACTTTGTCGCCTGGTTGCCCGAAGTCACCGCGCACTGGGATCTGACCCGACACAATATAACAAACAGTCTGTTCGTCATCGACGGCGACCGCGCGGAAGGCGAGCATTATGTCGAGGCGTGGCACCGGACCCATGGCCCCGACGCCAAGCTGTTCATTGCGCTGGGCCGCTATCTCGACCGCTATGAACGGCGGGACGGAGAATGGAAATTCACTTATCGCAGCCTCGTATTCGACCATGGGTCGATCGTTCCGGTGGACCAGCCCGCCGTCGATCGCATGAGCAACGACGCGCCCAATGGTCGCGCTGACCGCGATGATCCGTCGTTCGGATACCCCCTTCTTGCGAGTCTCTCCGCATGAGGGCCGCGATATGGGACGGGCAATCGCTGTTCGTCAGCGATCGGGTGGAATTGCGGCCGGTAGAGGCGGGGGAAGTGCGCGTCCGGGTGCTGCGTTCGGGCATCTGCCACAGCGACGTAGCGATGATGACGCCGGATCATCGCGGATCACTCGTTATTCTTGGGCATGAGGCGGCCGGGGAGATCGCCGAACTGGGTCCGGGCGTCGAAGGATGGGCGGTGGGCGACCATGTTGCCGTGGGTACGCAGACGCCATGCGGAGAGTGCCGCGAATGCCGCCGGGGAGAGCCGCACAATTGCGATATCAACTGGGGCTTTACGCCAGGTTTCCCCTTCGCGCTGGATGGAAAGCCGGTCGCTTCCTTTGCCAACGTATCTTCCTTTGCGAGCGAGATCGTGGTGAAGGCGTCCCAACTTTTCGCGCTCCACGATCTGCCACTGGACCAGGGCGCACTGATCGGCTGCGCCGTATCGACCGGCGTCTGTGCTTCGCGTGTGTTGGGCAGGGTGCGTGCGGGAGATAATGTCGCTGTGTTTGGCGTAGGCGGCATCGGGGTGAACGCGATTCAGGGGGCTGCCCGCAATGGCGCCCATGTGATTGCGGTCGATGCCAATCCGGCCAAGGAGGCGGCGGCGCGTCAATTCGGCGCTGACGCATTCGTGCTGGCGAACCCTGCGCAGGATAGCGCGACGGCGGCAGCTATGCTGGCCCGGGAACACGGCCCGATCGATGTGGTTGTGGAATGCAGCGGTGCGGTCGGTGCGATCGAAACGGCCATGCGCTGCACCAAACGGGGCGGACGCGTGGTGCTGATCGGCATGTCGCGATATGGGGCGGAGGCGGCATTGCCGCTCAGCAGCTTCGTCATGGGCGGTGAGGTGATCGCCACGATGAATGGCGGCGCAGTGCCCGATCGCGACTATCCCGAACTGATCGCGCAGGCGCAGAACGGTCGACTGAACCTTGCCGATCAGATCAGCGGAATTTGGCCGCTGGATCGTATCAACGAGGCAATTGCAGCATTGAAGGCCGGAGAAGTGACGCGCGCCATGATCGACCACGAACGCTAGGAGGGGAGGGGTTGCGGCGGCGCAGAATCGATCATTCGGGCCAGGATTTACGCATTTATCTGGCGGAAACTATGTTTCGTTGATTGAACATAGGCTAAATACACCATTCGAATACGCATAGAGGAGATTGATGTGGCAGAGAAGGCAGGAGAATTGCGGTTGTCCGCCGTGTGGCGGGATTTCTGCGAGAACTTGGCTCATGCGGGTGAAATCCTCGATCGGCCCAGCGCTCCGGGCACAGCCATCGACCAGGCAGAAGGACTCCGATATCTTTCTCGGCTGACACGTACCGCGCTGAATATGCTGGTTGATTCAAGCGACCCGGATTTTCCGCGCATTTTCCTGCTGACCGACGATACGATAAAGATCGGCGCCGACAATCCCGACAATCTCTATCAGCAAATTGTCGTGCGCGGTGACCGCGAGTATCGCATCACTGGCAATCGCAACAGCGTGCCCTATTTTTCGATCGGGTCGAAGGCGAACCGATACGCCATCGACGGCACCATGGCCTCCACTGGCGAAATCGAGCTGGCCGGTATGACATTCGGTCCCGACGGCAGCTTCGAAATCATCGCCAGCAAGGCGCAGAAGCCGGGCAATTGGTTGCCGATGGCGGATGATACGACCCTGCTGATTATCCGTCAGACCTTCAATGACAAGAGCAAGGAGGTCGCGGCTGACGTAAGGATCGAACGGATCAGCGAAGGGCCGGCAGTCCCGGCGATCCTGACGCCGCAAGCCATCGAATCCCAACTGAACGGCGCGGCTGCGTGGGTGCGCGGCACAGCCAACACCTTTGCCGACTGGTCGCAATGGTTCATGGAGCAGCCGAACCGTATCTATGATGGCAAGGATCAGGCGGTATATCAGCGCGCGGGTGGCGATCCCAAAATCTGGTATGGCCACATCTATTATGATCTCGCGCCGGACGAGGCGTTGGTCATCACCGCCACACCGCCAAAATGCCGCTTCTGGAATTTCCAGATCGACAATTGGTGGATGGAGTCGATGGACCATGTGAACCGCAAGGTCTGGGTTAATGGTGCACAGGCAAAATATGAAGAAGATGGCAGCGTTATTCTCGTCTGCGCGGACAAGGACCCCGGCTATGGCAACTGGATCGACCTGTCCGGCCATCGTAAGGGCACGGGGCTGTGGCGTTGGATCGAGGCTAGTGAGCACCCGGTGCCGCAATGCAAGATCGTGAAGCTCTAGCAGTTGGCGCGCGTATCGCCGCTCTGGAAGACCGGGAGGCGATACGCGACCTGATCGCGCGCTATGGTCCGCTCGCGGATGCGGGGGATTGCGTCGGCGCGGCGGCGCTATGGGCTGAGGATGGAATTTATGAAGTCGGCGGCTTTGGCGTCTATCGTGGCCGTGCGGCGATCCAGGCCTTGTTGGAGGGGGAAAGCCATCAGGCCTTGATTCATGGCGGCGCAGCGCATGTGCTTAGCCCACCGGTCATCGAACTGGCCGGGGATCGCGCTACCGCCCGAACCTATTCGGTGGTGTTCCGCAAGGTGGGCGATTGTTGGGAGGCGCATCGCGCATCGGCCAATCTTTGGCGCCTGGTTCGGATCGACGCGGAATGGAAGGTCGCGCGCCGCGTAAACAGCCTGCTCGACGGTTCGGCCGACGCACGGGCGCTGATCGCGGGTCAACCACTGCCAGACTGAAATACCGATTGCGGAAGGCGGCTCACCCGATCGGGATGAGCCGCCTCTTTCATTCCGGTCAGGCGTTTTGGCGGGCTGCCGCGAACTGCTTTTTCGCAAAGGCGCAGGCATCTGCCATCGCCGCCTGCGCGCCGGGCAGGAAGCCCAGCCATGATACGAAGCCATGAACCATGCCAGGGTAGCGCTTCACTTCCACCTCGATGCCTGCCTTTTCCAGCACCGGCGCATAGCTTTCCACGGCATCGCGGATAGGATCGCATTCGGCGCTGGCGATAAACGCCGGGGGCAAGCCTTCATGGCTGACCGCCTTCATCGGGCTGGCGCGGAAATCGTCGAAGTCGCTGTCGTCCCTGATGTGCAGTTCCCAGAAATAATGGGCGTCATCCAGGCGCAGGATCGGACCATCGGCGAACTCGATCGCTGAACCTTCTTCAGGGATCGGGTGGATGCCAGGGCCATACCAGTTGATCTGCACGCTAAGCCGGGGTGAGCCTGCATCGCGGGCCAACAGGGCGCAGGCGCTCGCCAGCACGCCGCCAGCACTGTCGCCCGCCACGCCTATAAGCGCGGGGTTGCCGCCCAGTTCGGCCGCATTGGTCGCCACCCACTGCGTTGCAGCCCAGCAGTCATCGAAGGCCGCCGGGAATTTATGTTCCGGGGCCAGGCGGTAATCCACTGACACGACGATGCTTTCCGCGCCCGCCGCGAGACCGCGTGCGATCATGTCCTGCGTGTCGAGATCGCCGACGACGAACCCGCCGCCGTGGAAATAGGCGATGACGGGGAAGGGGCCGGAGCCTTCGGGCGTATAGATGCGCACCGGGATTTCACCCGCCGGACCCGGAATGGTGCGGTCGGAAACAGAAGCCAACGATACCTGCGGCGGCGGCATTTGGATCGAACTCGATCTTACCGCCTCACGCAACGCCGGTACCGGAACGGTACGGATCGGCGGCCATTCCGGCTGATTGGCGAACATGGCTTCAAGTTGAGGGTCCAATGGCATCTCAATCCTCCTTATGGATTTGTTCAGTTTGGCTTTTGAATTTCATCGAACATGGAGATGGTCCGCGCTCGACCTCCACGGATCCCCTTTCACCCTCTTGGTTCTCTGGGCATATTGAGGGCGCGTTCTGATATGATGTTGCGTTGTATTTGGTCTGTTCCTGCGTAGATGGTGTCGGAACGGGACATGAGGTACATGTTTGTGAGGCTGTCGAACCGATCTTCGTTGCTGCCTGTTTCGCCTTGTTGTCCGAGCACTTCCATGGCGAGTTCGCCCAATGCGACGTGCCATCTGGACCAGTAGAGTTTGTAGGTATAGGCGGCGCCGGAGAGTTCGGGGTTGTTTTCGCCGCCTGACAGCATGCGCAGGGCGTTGTATCGCATGATCTTGAGCCCTGCGTGGGCGGTGGCGATTTTCTGGCGGGTGAGGGGGTCGTTGGCCTTGCCGTTGGCTTTGGCGGCGGCGATGATGTCGTCGAGTTCGTTCTTGAAGTGCATTTGCTGGGCGAGGGTGGATACGCCGCGTTCGAACCCGAGGAGCGCCATGGCGACCTTCCATCCATCGCCTTCCTCGCCGATGCGGTCGATGGCGAGCGCTTCTGCGCCGTCGAAGAACACTTCGGCGAACTCGGCCTCGCCGGTCATCTGGCGGATGGGGCGGGGATCGACCCCGGGCTGGTCCATGGGGACCATGAGGAACGAGAGGCCCTTGTTGCCGACGCTGCCGGGCGTGGTGCGGGCGACCACGAAGCACCAGTCGGCGATCGTGCCCATCGATGTCCAGATTTTCTGGCCGTCGATGATGTAGCGGTCGCCTTCCAGGCGCGCCCTGGTCTTGACGTTGGCAAGGTCTGATCCTGCGCCGGGTTCGGAATAGCCCTGGCACCAGATGGCGCGGCCATGGGCGATGTCGGGAAGGAACCGGGCCTTCTGGTCCTCGCTGCCCATGGCGATGAGGGTGGGGCCGAGCAGCTCGACGCCTAAGTGCCCGGCGCGGGGCGGCCCCTTGGCTCTGGCATATTCCTCGGCGAAGATGATCTGCTGCGCGATCGAGGCATTGCGCCCGCCCCACTCCTCGGGCCAGCCAATGACGCTCCAGCGCGCTTCGCCCAGCGCCGCTTCCCAGGCGCGGCGTTCCTCGACATTGTCGACCTGGTTGGTCTGGCCGCGAATGGCCTTGAAGGGACCGGCGAGCTGGTCGTTGAGCCAGTCGGCGGCTTCTGCGCGGAAGGCTTTGAGTTCAGGGGCGAAGGCGAGCTGCATGGATCAGGCGACCTCGAACAGGCCGGCCGCGCCCATGCCGCCGGCGACGCACATGGAGACGACCACATATTTGACGCCGCGGCGCTTGCCTTCGATGAGGGCGTGGCCAACCAGGCGCGATCCGGTCATGGCGAAGGGGTGGCCGATGGCGATGCCGCCGCCATTGACGTTGAGCTTTTCAGGATCGATGCCGAGCGTGCGCTGGCAATAGATCGCCTGGTTGGCGAAGGCTTCGTTGATTTCCCAAAGGCCGATGTCGTCGATCTTGAGGCCGGTGCGCTCAAGCAGCTTGGGGATGGCGAACACGGGACCGATGCCCATTTCGTCAGCGCCGCAGCCTGCGACCTGGAACCCCCGATAGAGCCCAAGGATGGGGAGATTTTCCTTTTGCGCGGTGGCAAGGTCCATGACCAGCTGGGCCGATGCGCCGTCGGACAGCTGGCTGGCATTGCCCGCCGTCACATGCTTGCCTTCCTTGATGACCGTGCCGTTCTTGAACACGGGCTTGAGTTCAGACAGCTTTTCGTAAGTGGTGCCGGCGCGGATGCCTTCATCCTTGGTGAGGGTCAGTTCCTCCTTGCCGGTCTCATTGCCTTCCTTGTCGAAGAGGGCCTTGGTGACCGTGATGGGCACGATCTCGTCATCGAACTTGCCTGCTTCCTGGGCGGCGGCGGCGCGCTGCTGCGACTGCGCTGCGAACCGGTCCTGGTCCTCGCGGCTGATGCCATAGCGTTCGGCGACCACCTCGGCGGTTTCGATCATCGCCATGTAAGCGTTGGGATCGCGCGCCTTGATGAACTCGGAGCGGTTGCGGAAGGCGGGATAATGTTTGTCGATGGTGAGCGAGACATTTTCCACGCCGCCCGAGATGGCGCAGTCAATCTCGTTGGCGATGATGCCGCGCGCGGCGAAGGCGAGTGCGTTGAGGCCCGACGAGCATTTGCGGTCCATCGAGAAACCGCTGGTGGTGTCGGGGAGGACCGAACCATGGACGGTCAGGCGCCCGACATTGTAGCTTTGCGTGTTCCACTGGTTGGCGACGCCCAGATACACGTCGTCGACGCGGGCGGGATCGATCCCGGCGCGGGCGATGGCGGCATCGACCACATGGGAGGACATGAACGGCGCTTCGGTGTCGTTGAACGCACCGCGATAGGCTTTGCCAACGCCAGTGCGGGCGGTCGAGATGATGGCTGCTTCACGCATGGGTAAATGTCCTTGTCTATTTCTATGTTTCGCGCCCGCCGGGAGAAGGTGGGCGGCTTAGAAGCCGTGCATGTTGGTGGGGCCCCAGAAGGCGCGCATTTCAATCACTTCATTGGCGTCGTTGAAGCGGAAGGTGTCGATGACGTCGATGCGCTTGGCCCCGCCGTCGAAGTTCAGGTTCACCGAGAAGGGGAACACCGCATAGTCGCCCGCCACGCGCACCGGGCCTTCAAGCTTCAGTTTCGCGCCGGTCTTCATCGATTCAGCGTAGAAAGCGCGGATGGCCTCGCGGCCCTTGTGGATGGGGGAGCCGATCGGGTCTTCAACGGTTGCATCCTGCGCATAGAGGGCGGCGACCTGATCGGCGCTGCCCGCTTCGAACGCTGCGACATAGGCGTGGACGGCGGCTTCCATTTTAACAGGATCTGGCATGGTTTTGGCTCCAGCTGGGGTAGCGGCGAGAAGGCTCAATGTGAGGGCGATGATGGCGCGGGCCAAGGCCGCTATTCCGGAAAATAGCGGTTGATGGTATCGACCACGCAGGCGGGCTTGGCGGTTGGCTGACCATCTGGGCCCTCGATCTCGACGGTGACGCGGATCACCGCCTGGATGGCGCCGCCCTTCACCTCCTCGACCGAGACGATCTCGCCGGTGCCCCGGATGCGCGAGCCCACGATCACCGGGGACAAGAAACGGGTCTTGTCCATGCCCACGTTCACCCCTGCGGAGAAGCGGCGGACCTCGATGATCTGGGGCATGAACAGGTTGACGAGGGAGAGGGTGAGGTAGCCATGGGCGATGGTCGCGCCGAAGGGACCGTCCTTGGCGCGGACCGGATCGACATGGATCCACTGATGGTCGCCGGTGCAGTCGGCAAAGGCGTCGATGCGCGACTGTTCGACGGTGAGCCAGTCGGAGGTGTCGAGCTTTACGCCCTCCTTGCCGAGCAGGTCGCGCGGATTTTCGAAGATGGTCGCCATGGTCAGGCCCGCTGGCTTGAGACCGCGACGATCTCGCCGGTCATGTAGGAGGAGAGATCGGAGGCCAGGAACATCATGACATTGGCGATTTCCCAGACCTCGGCGGGGCGCTTGAAGGCTTCCTTCTCGACCAGCTTGTCCAATGCTTCCTGGGTCGTCACCTTGGCGAGGAAGGGGTGCATGGCAAGGGAGGGCGAGACCGCATTGATGCGTACGCCATGTTCGGCCGCCTCGATCGCGGCGCAGCGGGTGAAGGCCATCACCCCTGCCTTGGCGGCGGCATAATGGGCCTGGCCCTTTTGCGCGCGCCAGCCCAGCACCGAGGCGTTGTTGACCATGACGCCCGACTTGTTGGCGTACATGGACGGCAGGAACGCGCGGGTCATGCGGAAGAGCGAGGTCAGCGTCACGTCGAACACGCGGGCCCATTGCTCGTCGGTCATGTCGATAATATCGGCCTCGCCGCCCAGCCCTGCATTGTTGATGAGGACATCGACCCGGCCCAGCGCGGCAAGGGACGCATCGCGTAAGGCTTGCACGGCCTCCTCGCTGGTGACGTCGCACACGAACAGGGCGGGCCGCTCGCAGCCCACTTCCTCGGCAATGCGGTCGGCCGCTTCATTGAGGCGCCGTTCGTGGAAGTCGCTGATGAGGAGTTTCGCGCCTTCTTCGGCGGCGCGCTTGGCGGCGGCAAAGCCGATGCCGGTGCCGGCCGCCGCGGTCACGACCACGGTCTTGCCCTTGAGCATGCCTAAGGGCGTGGGATAGGGCGGTACGGGCGAGGTCGGGGTCATGCGGCGTCCTTCATGATGATGGCGGCGAGCGCTTCGCGATGCTGGTCGGGGGTGCCGAGCCAGCTGGCGCAAGCGCGCGCGCGCTTGAAATAGAGATGGGCGTGATGTTCCCAGGTGAAGCCGATGCCGCCATGGAGCTGGATGGCGTCGCCCGTGACCGAGCAATAGGCGTCCGACACATAGGCGCGCGCGGCGTGCGCGGCTTCGGCCAGTTCCTCGCCATTCTCATCGATCGCGGCGGCGGCATAATAGGCGGCAGAGCGCGAGGCTTCGACCAGCAGCATCATGTCGGCGAGCATATGCTTATAGGCCTGGAAGGAGCCGATGAGGCGGCCGAACTGGACGCGCTGCCTGGCATAGTCGACGGTGGCGTCGAGGCTATATTGCATGCCGCCGGTCTGTTCAGCGGCGAGCAGCCCTGCGCCGATGGTGAGGGTCCGCTCGATCGCGGCCTTGGCGCTGCCGGGCGCGCCCAGGATCATGGCGTCGGTGACCGCGCAGTCGAAGGTCAGGGTTGCAAAGCGGCGGGTGCGGTCGAGCGCAGGCAGCGCTTCGACGGCAAGGCCGGGGGTGTCGGCTTCGAGGACGACCAGGCTATCGTCGGCGGTGGCGACGATGATCAGCTGCGCGACATGGCCGAAGGTCACGAACTGCGCGGCGCCGGTCAAGCGGCCGTTCGAGAGGGTGGGGCGGCTTGCGGCGCTAGCGAAACTCGCCCGCGTGCCGGACGCGAGGCGGGGGAGCAGCGCCGCCTTCTGTTCCTCGCTGCCTGCGGCGAGCACCGCCTGCACGGCGAGCACGGCAGTTTCGAAGAAGGGAACGGGCGCAAGAACGCGGCCGGTTTCTTCCAGGACCAGCGCCATTTCGACAGCGCCCAAGCCAAGGCCGCCCTGGGCCTCGGGGATCATCAGCCCGGCAAAGCCCATTTCGCCAAGGCTCGACCACAGGCTTTCATCAAAGCCCGTGGTCCCTTCGACGGCGGCGCGGATGACGTCGGGATTGGCGGCGTCGGTCAGGAAGTCGCGGGCCGCTTCCTGGATCGCGCGCTGGTCGTCGCTGAGCGCGAAATCCATCAGGCCGCTCCGTAGACGGGCTTTGCAGGCTCGCGCGTTTCGATGAGCTTGCGCACGATCGCGTCCATCTCGCTGGCTTCGAGGCGCGCGCCCTTGTCGAAGGCGGGGCTGTCGGTCCAGCCTTGCGAGAGGAAGACCTGGCCGCCCTTCAGCTCGAACACTTGGCCGGTGACGCCCTTCGACTGTTCCGACACCAGATAGGCGACCAGCGGGGCCATGTTTTCCGGCGCAAACAGGTCGAACTCGCCTTCCTTGGCCTCCATGTCGAACGCGCCGGTATTGGTCATGCGGGTGCGGGCGTTGGGGGCAAGGGCGTTGGCGGTGATGCCAAGGCGGCCAAGCTCTGCGGCCTGGACGAGGGTGAGCGTCGCGATGCCGCCCTTGGCGGTCGAATAGGCCGACTGGCCGACCGATCCCTGCAGGCCTGCGCCGCTCGTCGTGTTGATGATGCGCGCATCGACCGGATTGCCGGCCTTGCTTTGCGCGCGCCAATATTCAGCGGCGTGGCGGCTCGTGCAGAAATGGCCGCGCAGATGGACGCGGATCACCGCATCCCATTCTTCCGGGCTACAGGTGAAGAACATGCGGTCGCGCACGAAGCCTGCATTGTTGACCACGGCATGAAGCGCGCCGAAGCTGTCGAGCGCCTGTTCGACCATCCTCTTGCCTGAGTCCCATTCAGCGACGTCATCGGTGTTGGCGACGGCCTGCCCGCCCATCGCCTTGATCTCGTCGACCACCTGCTCGGCCGCGCCCCTGGTCGCGCCTTCCTCGCCATGGGCGCCAACGCCAAGGTCGTTGACCACGACCTTGCAGCCTTGTGCCGCCAGGCCCAGCGCATAGGCCTTGCCAAGGCCATTGCCCGCCCCGGTCACGATCGCAACACGTCCTTCGCAGATGCCCACTTCTTCTACTCCTCAAAATGCCTTGCGCGTCATGGTGCGACCGGGATCAGCAGATGCTGGCTCACGTCGCCGATAAGATCGAGCAGCGAATAATCCCGCTGCGAAAAATGCCATGCGCCCTCGATGCGGACGAAGGCGTCATGATAGCGGCCCGCGCAGATCGCCTGGAGCGGCAGGGCGGGGGTCGCCTGGAACACGGTATAATAGGAACGGCAGGTTGCGGCGCCTGCCTCCTCGTCCACCTCGACAATGGGATTGGTGACGACATGCCTGGTGCGCGGCGTGCCGCACGGATAGAGGCGCACATGGGCGCGCCAGAGCGCGAGCATCGGCGCGGACCCTTCGATCACTTCGCCTCCGCCGGTCTTGACCCGGGCGCGTTCGAACAGGGCGGCGACCCCTTCAAGGTCGCCTTCGTCCATCAGTTCGGCATAGCGGTAGAGGAGGTTGGTGATCGCCGTGGCGCTGTTCATGTCTTGGCTTCCCGCTCGGCGGCGCGCTGCTCGCGGATCTGCGCGCTGCTGCCCGACAGGCGCACGGCGATGGCGTCTGACTGGATGCGCTGGGCCTGCCGCTCTGCGCCAGCTTCGCGCAGCGGCGCGGCTTCGACCAGATCGGTCAGCGCGGCGCGGGCGAGCTTTTGATATTCCCCCTCGCCATTGTTGCGCCAGGTCACCTGCTGCGGCTCGAATGTCTTGACCACCTTGGCCGGGTTGCCCGCGACCAGGCTGCGCGGCGGCGTGACCGTATCGGACTTTACCAGGGCGAGCGCGGCGACGAGATTTTCATCCCCGATGATCGCATTGTCGAGGATCACCGCGTTCATGCCGACAAGCGTATTTTCGCCGATCTCGCAGCCATGGATGATTGATCCATGCGCGATGGTCGCGCCGCGCTTGATCACCGTGTCGCGCAGCTGGTTGGCGTGGACGGTGACGCTGTCCTGGATCGAGCTGTCGCCCTCCACTACGATCCGCCCGAAATCGCCGCGCAGGGAGGCTCCGGGCGCGATGAAGCAGCCCGGTCCCACGATCACGTCGCCGATCAGCGACGCCAGCGGATGGACGTAGCTCGACGGATCGACGACGGGGACGATCCCCTGATAGGCGTAAGCGGGCATCGCGCCGTCCCTTTTAGAGCCGTTCGATGATGGTGACGTTGGCCTGGCCGCCGCCTTCGCACATGGTCTGGAGGCCATAGCGGCCGCCGGTGCGCTCAAGGGCGTTGAGGAGCGTGGTCATGAGCCGCGCGCCGGTAGCGCCGATGGGGTGGCCCAGCGCGATCGCGCCGCCCTGCACATTGACCTTCTCATGCGGGATATCGAGTTCCTTCATCCAGGCCATGGTGACGCTGGCGAAGGCCTCGTTGCATTCGAAAAGGTCGATGTCGCTGATCGTCATGCCCGCTTTCTTGAGCGCATATTGGGTGGCAGGGATCGGGCCGGTCAGCATCCACACCGGATTGGCGGCGCGGACCGAGAGGTGATGGATGCGCGCGCGGGGCGTAAGGCCATGATCCTTGACCGCCTGTTCGCCGGCGATGAGGAGAGCGGCGGCGGCGTCGCAATTCTGGCTCGCGACCCCTGCGGTGATGATGCCGCCTTCATTGACGGGCTTCAGCGAGGCGAGGCCTTCCAGCGAGGTGGTGGGGCGGATGGTTTCGTCGCGGGCGAGGCCCTCGAACGGCGCCACTTCCTTGTCGAACCAGCCATTGTCCCAGGCCGCCTGCGCGCGCTGGTGGGAGGCAAGCGCGAATTCTTCCATGCCCAAGCGGCTGATGCCCCATTTGTCGGCGATCATCTCGGCCGACCTGATCTGGTTGACCTCTTCCATGCCATAGCGTTCGACCCAGCCCTTGGACCCGTGGAAGGGGCTGTCGAAGCCATATTGGGCGCCTGCGATCATGGCGGCCATGATCGGGATCTGGTTCATCGCCTGGCTGCCGCCTGCGACCACCAGGTCCTGGGTGCCGCTCATCACGCCCTGCGCGGCGAAGTGGACGGCCTGCTGGCTTGAGCCGCACTGGCGATCGACGGTGACGCCGGGGATTTCCTCCGGCAGGCCCGCGACCAGCCATGCGGTGCGGCCGATATCGCCCGCCTGTCCGCCGATGGTTTCGGTGCAGCCCCACACCACGTCATCGACCTTCGACGGGTCGATGCCGGTGCGCTTGACCAGTTCCCTGATCGGGTGCGCGCCAAGGTCAGCGGGATGGACGGCGGCAAGGCTGCCCTTCTTGCGGCCGATGGGGGTGCGGACGGCGTCGATGATATAGGCTTCAGGCATTTTCCGTCTCTCTGGCGAAGGTCTGGTCCGGCCCCATGGGCTGGGTGAAGATGCGCGTGGCGATGCGCGCGCGATGCGTGGAGGGCGTGCCCCATGTTTGCGTCAGCGCAAGGGCGCGCTTCAGGAACAGGTGGACGTCCACCTCCCAGCTGTAGCCCATCGCGCCATGCACCTGGATCGCGGCGCGGGCGGCCTTGTCGGCGGCTTCCAGCGCAACCAGCTTGGCATGGCTGACGCGGGCGCGGGCTTGCGTGTCGCGCGCGCCGATTTCGGCGGCGGCGGCGGCCACGACGGGCTTTGCAAACTCGATCGCCACCTGGGCGGAGGCGAGATGGTGCTTGACCGCCTGATAGCTGCCGATGGGTTTGCCGAACTGCTGGCGTTCCTTGGCATAGTCGACGGCGAGGTCGACCGAGCGCTGGGCAAGGCCCAGGGCGAAGGCCGCGTTGAAGAGGGCGGCGCGGTCGAAGGCGAGGTTCCAGTCGGCACGCCCAAGCGCTGTCGCCTTGTCCTTGTCCCACGCGACCGAGAAGAGGCGGCGGAAGGGATCGATGCTGGGCTGCGCCGTCAGCGTCACCTGATCGGGCGTGGCGAGCCAGGCGTCGCCGCCGTCATGCAGGATGATGCCGCCCGCGCTGTCGGCATTGGCGACATAGGGATTGGCGGGATGCGCGATTGCAATCGTCGCGGTCGGATCGGCCAGCAGCGCATGGTCGGGCGCGAGGGCGGCGAGCATGGGCGCTGCAACGCCTGCGCTTTCGATGAGCGGCTCAGGGAGCGCGACATAGCCCGCTTCCTGTGCGATGAGGGCAAAGTCGGTCTCGGTGAGATCAATGCCGCCCGCGCTTTCGGGCAGCAACACCAGCGTCAGGCCGGTTTCGACGATCGCGGCCCAGCGGGCGGGATCGATGGCCTCGCCCGCTTCCATCATGCGGCGCCAATGGTCGGGCGTGCAGCTGTCGGCGAACAGCGAGCGCGCGGTCTCGGCGAACATCAGCTGTTCTTCGCTCAAGGTGAAATCCATCTCTCTCTTCCCCTTAGCGCGGCAGGCCGAGCATGCGCTCGGCGATGATGTTGCGCTGGATCTCGTTCGAGCCTGCATAGATGGGTCCGGCGAGCGCGAAGATATAGTCGTCGATCCAGTCGACAGCGCAGGCGTCGGGCGCTTCGTGCGTGAGTTCCGCCTGCGGCCCCAGGATATTGAGCGCGGTTTGTGTGAGGTGAATGTCCATTTCCGACCAGAAGATCTTGTTGGTGGACGCTTCGGGACCGATCTTCGCGCCCGCCATCAGCCGCGAGGCGGTCTGGTAGATGTTGAGCGCATAGGCGTCGGCATTCATGTGCGCGCGTACGACATCGGCCTCGAGGCCGGGGTCGGCCGTCTCCTTGTTGGCGGCCCAAAGCTCCGCGAGTTTCTTCGCCGCCACCTGGTAGCGGGCGGGCGAGCGCAGCATGAGGCCGCGCTCGAACCCTGCGGTCGCCATGCAGATATGCCAGCCCTGGCCTTCTTCGCCCAAGCGGTTGAAGGCGGGGACGCGGACATTTTCAAGGAAGATCTCGGCAAAGCCGACATGGCCGTTGATCTTCTTGATGGCGTTGACCGTGACGCCGGGTGCATCGAGAGGGAAGAAGATGAGGCTCATCCCCTTGTGGCGCTCGGAGCCGGGTTCACGGAACAGGCCGAACGCCCAGTCGGCGAACACCGCGCGGCTCGACCAGATCTTGTGGCCATTGAGGATATAGTCGTCGCCCTCCCGCGTCGCGGTGGCGCGCACGCCCGCAAGGTCCGATCCCGCCATCGGTTCAGACCAGGCCTGCGCCCAGATTTCCTCGCCCGACGCCATCCTGGGCAGGAAGCGCTGCTTCTGCTCATGGGTGCCGAATTCGATCAGCGTGGGCCCAAGCAGGAAGATGCCATTCTGGTTGACGCGGCCCGGCGCGCCCGCGCGATAATATTCTTCCTCGAAGATCAGCCACTCGATGAGGTCGAGGCCGCGCCCGCCATATTCGCGCGGCCATGTCACCATGCCCCAGTCGCCCGATTTCAGCGTCTTTTCCCATTCACGGTGCGCCTCGAACCCTTCGCGGGTCGCGTCGAAATGCTCAAGCGGTTCTGATGGCACATGGGCTTCGAGCCAGGCGCGCACTTCGGCGCGGAACGCCTGCTGCTCGGGAGTGTAGTTGAGGTCCATCAGAACTTCGCCGTGCCCTTTCCTTGCGCGAAGGCGTCGCGCGCCTTCTGGCTGTCTTCATGCATGTACATTTCGAGCGTGAAGCCCTGCTCGATGCGGTAATGGGCGGAAGGATCGGTGGGCTCGATGAGGTTCAGGGCCTGCTTGGCGATGACGAGCGCGGCGCGGCTCTTGGACGCGATCACCTCGCAAAAGGCGTAGGCTTCGTCCTTGAGATTTTCCAATGGCACGACCTTGTGGACCGACCCGTGGCGATGGGCGTCCTCGACCGGGATGCGCCCGCCGGTGAAGAAATTGGCGCGCACCATCTGGACCGGCAGCATGCGGCTCATGAAGGCTGCGCCCCCCATTGCGCCGCGATCGATCTCGGGCAGCGAGAAATAGGCCCCTTCCGCCGCGATCAGCGCGTCGCAGGCGCCCGCGATATTGACGCCGCCGCCGATGATGAAGCCATGGAGCGCGCCGACCACGGGGATGGCGCATTCGCGGATCGCCTTGAAGGTGAGGTAATTATCCTTGTTGAGCTTTGCGATGCGCTCGGGGTGGGCGGCCATCTCCTTGATGTCGACGCCGCCGCAGAAACCCCGGCCCTCGGCGCGGATCAGGATGCAGCGCACATCCTCGTTCGCGGCTGCTTCGTAGACCATGGCGGGGATCGATTCCCAGCCCTTGGTGTCGAAGGCGTTGACCGGCGGATGGTCGAACAGGATTTCGGCGATGCGATCCTTGATCGTGAGCGTAATCGGCATGTCTCTTCCCTCTCCTCAGGCCGCTGGCGCAGGCTCGCGGCCCATCGCGGCGAGTGCGGCAAGCCGCTCATGCGCCTCGGCGACGATGCGGTCGACCAGAGCCGCGCAGCTGGGTATCTCGTTGATGCGCCCGCCGACCACGCCGGTCGCCATCACGCCATGTTCGATGTCGCCATCGACCACCGCCTTCTGGATCAGCATCGGCATGGTCGCGGCCATCATCGCCTGTTTCAAGGGCATCGCGCCATGGGCGGTCATGCCGCGCGCGGACTTGATGAAGTCCATCCAGCTCGCGCCGGTCTGCTTCTTCATCGCCATGCCCGCCTCGATCGCGCGCAGCCACATGGCGAGCGGGCCGGACTTTTCGATCCGGTCCATAAGGGGCGTGCGCACCATCCGCTGGGGGATGCCGTCAAGCTTGGTGGTGACGAGGATGCGGTCGGTCGAGGCTTTGAGATATTCCGCCTTGGCGCTGTCGGGCACCGGGCTTTCCTTGGTGAGGAGGAAACGCGTGCCCATGGCGATGCCGACCGCGCCATAGGCAAGGGCTGCGGCAAGCCCGCGCCCGTCGGCAAAGCCGCCGCTGGCGATCACCGGCACCTTGACCGTATCGAGCACCTGGGGGAGCAGCACGGTCGAGGGGACAGAGCCTGTATGCCCGCCGCCCTCTCCGCCCTGGACATTGACCATGTCGACGCCCAGTTCCACCATCTTCTGCGCATGCTTGACCGCGCCGACGGTGGGGATGCACAGGATCCCTGCGTCCTTGAAGCGGCCGATCATTTTCGCGTTGGGCCCGCGCCCGAAGCTGACCGCGCGCACCTGGTCCTTGTTGGCGAGGATCAGCTCTACAATCTGGTCAGCGCCAGGCTGAAAGCTGTGGAAGTTGACGCCGAAGGGCCGGTCGGTGCCCTGGCGCACCTTGAGGATCTTCTCGCGTGCCTCGTCAGGGGTCATTACCGCTGCGCCCAGGAAACCGAACGCGCCTGCATTGCTCGACCCGATCACCAGGCCAGGCTCTGCGACCCAGCCCATCGCGGTCTGGATGATCGGCCAGCGGCAGCCAAGCCGCTCGACAAGGATCGTGTGCAGCGGGTCGCCCATCACTCGCTCGCTTGCTTCTTGCCCGCGGCCGCCTCGGCCGCTTCCTTCTTATTCGCTTCCGCCATCTTTTTCGCGTCGAGGCCCGCGATCGAGCTGCCCTGGACGAGGTCATTCTGGGCATGGGCGAAATGGTGCATATGATATTGCGCGTCCATCGCGTTGCGCTTGCCCATCAGCTCCTCGACATGGTTGATCGCCTGCTTGGTGAGCCAGTTGCCAAGGCGGGGCTGGGCGACGAGCTTGGCGGCCATGGCGGCGACGGTTTCGCGCAACTGGGCGCGGGGCACGATCTTGTTGACCATGCCGAAGCTCTCGGCCCGCTGCGCGCTCATCCGTTCCCCCAAGAGCAGGAACTCCTTGGCGACGCGCGGCGGCAGCTCATAGGCGTGGGCGAAATATTCAACGCCAGGGATGCCCATGCGGTTGACCGGGTCCTGGAAGAAGGCGTCGTCGGTGGCGACGATGAGGTCGCACACCCAGGCGAGCATCAGCCCGCCCGCCACGCACGCGCCCTGCACCATGGCGATGGTGGGCTTGGGCGCGTCGCGCCAGCGCCGGCACATGCCGACATATTGCTCCTTCTCGCGGGTATAGAGGAGCTCGGCGGCAGGCTTGTTGACATGGCCCGGCACCATGAGGCGATTTTCGAAATGCTTGTGCACGTCGCGGCCCGGCGTGCCGATGTCATGGCCAGCGGAGAAATGCTTGCCGTTGCCGCCCAGCACGATCGCGCGCACATCGTCATCGTTCACCGCCTTGATGAAGGCATCATCAAGGGCATAGGTCATCTGGCCGTTCTGGGCGTTGTTGAAGCCCGGGCGGTTCATCATGATCCACGCGACATGGTCGATCACCTCATAGGTGACCGGTTCTTGCGTTTCGTAAACAATGTCGACCTGCTGCGGGTCGACCAGGCGGTCGGTCTCGTTCATGTCAGGCTGCCCTTCTGTCTCCGGCCGGATTGTCCTTGAACACGGTCGCGCGGACATTGTTGGGGTCGATCTTCGCGATCAGCTCAAGCTGCTCAGGCGTAGGCGCAGGCGTCACCGGGATCTCGTCCGCGATCCTGGCGAGCGGGAAGCCGGTATTGTCCTGCACGTCCTCGAACGTCACGCCCGGATGCAGCGAGATGACGCGGATCTGGTGATCGGGGCCGCCAAAGTCCATCACGCACAAATTGGTGATGATGCGGCGCAGGTCCAGACCCTGGGGCGGCTGCCCATTGCGGTAGCGCGCCGGATTGTAGCCTGCCATGCAGACGAAATCGACTTCGCCTTCCACGAACGCGCGCTTGTTGTGGCTGGCGAAGAAGAAGCTGTTGGGATGGCTGATCGAATTGCCCGGGAAACCGCGCGCGCCCAGCATCGCGGCCTTGGGCTTCTTGTGGTCGCCGATCACCGAGATATTGGCCTGGCCATAGCGGTCGATCTGCACCGGGCCGACCAGCGCATGGCGCTTGCCGCTCCAGAGCGCGGAGAAGACGCGGTCGTAATTGGCGATGCCTTCATATTCGGGCTCGGCGGCGCGCTTGCCCGGGCCGACGGGCTCGCTCGTATACCATGCCTCGCCATCGGTGGTCTGGATGGCGGGCGCGAAAGTGAGCTTGGCAAGGCCAGCGCCGATGCGGGGGAGGGGGCCGATGCCGGTCGCCATCACCTCGCCATTGTCGCGCCAGACTTCGGCGCAGGCGGCGATGACGAGTTCGGCGAGCGAATAGCTGTTCTGGGTCATGTCGGTCTCGCTCAGTAAATGGGAACGGGGAGCTGCTTGACGGCGTCCGCGCCGCCGATCGCTGCCTGATAGTCGGCTTCGGACACGTCGATATATTTCGCCTTATACTCGGCCCAGGCTTCGGGCGAGGCGGCGCTTTCGACGTACGTCTTGATGTGCTTGAGATCGAGCTGATAGTCGGGCGCGGCGCTGGTGGGATGAGCGCCGAGCGGCGCCTCGGCAACGCCGGCGATCATGGCGCGCTCGACCAGATTGTAGCGGCTGTTCTTCTTCATATCGAGATCAGCTGTCGGCACGATCTTCTCGACCGTCGCATAGCTCTTCTTGGCGGCGCGCACGAGCAGCTCGTCGAAGATCGGATCGACCGAGAGGGTGAGGATGTTGCCGCGCTCGTCGGAGCGATGGGCGTGGATCAGCGCGATGTCGGGGACGAGCGCTGGCATGGCGACCAGTTCCTCGCCATCCTCATAGGGGCTTTTGACGAATTTGAAGTCGAAGCCCGACTGGTTGATGATGTCGGTGCCGATCCCTACGCGCGTGGGCAGGAAGGGCAGCTTCATCGCGCCTGCGCGCAGGCCCCAGTGATACATGCCTTCGTCAAGTTCCAGCACTTCGAAGCTGCCTGCCTGGCGGGCGTTGCGGAAATGCGGTTCCAGCGGATAATGGTCGAGGCTGGCGAAGGCGAAGACGAGCTTCCTGATCTTGCCCGTCGCGGCCAGCATGCCGATGTCCATGCCGCCATAGCCCGCCATGACGGTCAGGTCCTTGAGGCTTGACCGGGCGATGGCGCGAATGAGCGCCATGGGCTTGCGGCGCGTCGCCCATCCGCCGATGCCGATGGTCATCCCGTCGGAAATCTGGTCGACGATGTCGTCCACCGTCATGCGCTTGTCGAGCATAGTCTCAGTCATCCTTTTACGTCAGTCCTGTGCTTTATCAGTCTTGCTCATGGGCCCATTTATGGCCCCAGTCGCTGACCGCCAGGCTGGTGGTGGGGACCCAGGTCGCAGGGTCGATTACCAGGCCGTTCCAGCCATATTCGATGTCGAAGCCGCCCGGCGTCTGCATGTAGAAGGAGGTCATCTTGTCGTTGACGTGACGGCCAAGCGTTGCCGAGAGGGGCGCCTTGCCCTTGCTCTTCAAGACCCGGTCATAGGCGCGGCCGACATCCTCTAAGGAGCCGACCTCCAGCATCATGTGGACAGCGCCATTGGGGCTTTCGGGCAACTGGCCGAGCGCCAGGCTGTGGTGGCGCGGATTGCAGTGCATGAAGGCAAAGCCCACGCCCGGATCGTCCTCGCCCCCGCCCTGGAGGTAGAAGCGGCCAAGGTCGGTGTCGCCAAAGCCCATGACTTGCCTGTAGAAGGCGTGGGTTTCCTCGAAATTGGGGGCGGTGAGGACGACATGGCCCATCCCCATGTCGCCGTCCGCGCCATTGGGGCTGCCGGTCACGAAGCGGCTGACGCCCGCGGGGGAGGTGAAGGGGGCGTAGTCGACGAAGCGGCCGTAGAAAAGCTCCATGGGATTGCCCGCAGGATCGGACGAGCGGGCAAGTTCATAGACACAGCGCGCGCGCGCTTCCATGACGCCCGCGCGCGTCACCGGGCGGCCCGCCGCCTCCAGCCTTTCCAGCAGCGATTCGAACGCCTCGCGATTCGCGCATTCCCAGCCAGGCGCGACGAAACGGTCGGCCTCGCCCTTGTCCACCCACAGGCGCCAGGGCCGGTCGTCCATGCGAAACAGCGCGACATCCTCGCTGGGCGAGGGGGCGGCCATCAGGCCCGCGATATTGCAGGCAAAATCCTGCCAGCGCCCAAGGTCCTTCGCCTCGATCACCACATAGCCCAGCGAAATCACTGCCATTCTGCCGCCTCGCCCTTCTTTTTCAGTACCGCCCGGCCATTCTCGCAGGAAGCGTTTCAAAATGGCCTTCCCCATACGCATTTGGCAAGCGCGCTTGCGGGTTTTGCGCAGCTATGGAAAGGCGCATTCGCATGCGCTCAACGAGCTTATGGCAATTCGTTCCCGATCCGCCTATAAGCATCGACCCAAATGCGCAAGCCCTGTTTGCCTTGACAGTTTGCGTATTAGCAGTTTATATAAACTACGCATATAGCAAATTTCGATACGGATCTACCGATCTGAAACTAGAGTCGCCGACAATGGAGAAGATGATGACCGGGGCAGCAGCAACTCGACCCATTGGCGAAGCGGACGCAGCGGCGCCCTCGCCCGAAACCCTGATCGCCCGGGCCAAGGCCATGATCCCGACGCTGCGGGAACGCGCGCGCGCCTGCACCATCGCCCATGACGTGCCGAAGGAAACCGTCGCCGAGATGAAGGCGGCCGGCTTCTTCCGCGTGCTCCAGCCCAGGCGCTACGGCGGCTATGAAATGCACCCCAACGTCTTCTTCGAAATCCAGAAGGCGCTGGCCGAAGGCTGCATGTCGACAGGCTGGATCTACGGCGTGCTGGGCTGCCACCCCTATGAACTCGCCCTCTTCCCCGACAGGGCGCAGCGCGAAGTGTGGGGCGATGATCCCGACATGCTCGTCTCCTCCACCTATCAGCCGGTCGGCAAGGTGGAAAAGGCCGAAGGCGGCTTCTACCTGTCGGGCCGCTGGGGCTTCTCCTCGGGCTCGACCCATTGCGGTTGGGTGCTGCTGGGCGCGATCAATTTCGACACCGACGGCGGCCCGCCCGACATGCGCACCTTCCTGCTGCCGCGCCCCGACTATCAGGTGATCGAAGGCACCTGGGACACGTTCGGCCTCCAGGGCACCGGCAGCTTCGACATCGTCGTCGATCGCGTGTTCGTGCCCGAATATCGCACCCACCGCGCCGCCGACGGCTTTGCCTGCAAGAATCCCGGCCAGGAAACCAACGACGCCCCGCTCTACCGCATCCCCTGGGCGCAGCTCTTCATCCGCTCGGTCTCCAGCGCCGCCTTCGGCGGCATCCGCGCCGCGACCTCGGCCGCGATGGAGATCATGGCAAGCCGCGTCTCGACCAACACCGGCAAGGCCGCCAAGGCCGACCCCCATCTCCACGCCGCCATCGCCCGCGCGATCGCCGAGACCAACGAGATGGAGCTGACCCACAGGACCACCTTCAACGAACTGATGGACTATGCGCAGCGCAACGAGCCGGTGCCGATGGAAAAGCGCGCGCTCTTCGCCTACCAGTCCGCCAATGTCGTGCGCCGCATGGCCGACCTTGCCGACGACATGGTCAAGCTCATGGGCGGCCGGGCGATCTACATGTCCAGTCCGATCCTCCAGCCCTGGCTCGACCTCCACGCCGCGCGCGCCCATGTCGCCAACGACCCGGCCAACCGCACCAGCGACGTCATCGGCACGATGAACGGCGAACCGCCCGCCTTCACCTTCATCTGACCATCTGGCATCTGACCATCTGGCATCTGACCATCTGGCATCTGGCCGGTATCTGACAAGAAAGAGGATTGCCCATGGGCAGTGAATTGATCCGCAAGACCTATGGCGTTGCGGGCGGATATGAGATTTCGATCGCGGAAATTGCGGACGCGCCAGCCAATGCGCCCACCGTCATCTTCATCCATGGCAGCGGCCCTGGCGCATCGGGCGCGTCCAATTTCCGCAACAACGCCCAGGTCTTTGCGGACGCAGGCTTCCGCGTCATCCTGCCCGACCTTATCGGCTATGGCCAATCCTCCAAGCCCGAGGCCGACTATCCGCTCGAGCTGTTTACCCAGACCCTGCTCGATGCGCTTGCGCAGCATGGCGTCACCGGCGGCCACCTCATCGGCAACTCGCTGGGCGGCGGCATCGCCCTCCAGATCGCGCTCGACCATCCCGAGTTCACGATCGGCAAGCTCATCCTGATGGCGCCGGGCTGCGTCGCTGAGCAGGCGAGCTATTTCACCATGCCCGGCATCGCCAAGATGCGCTCGGGCTTTGGCAGCCCGGAATTCAACATCGAGGAACAGCGCCGCCTGATCGGCAACCTCATGCACCCGTCTTCCGCGCATCATGTGACCGACGCGCTGGTCGAGGAGCGCTTCGCCGTCGCGCGCACCCAGCCCAAGGACGTGCTCGCGCGGGTCAAGACCCCGGATCTTGGACCCCGCCTTGGCGAGGTCAAGCAGCCGATCTTCGTCCTTTGGGGCCTCAATGACGAATTCTGCCCCGAAAGCCACGCCCGCCTCTTCCTCGACGCCTGCCCCGACGTGCGCTGCCTCACCTTCTCGCAGACCGGCCACTGGGTGCAGGTCGAGCGGGCGCAGGAGTTCAACCGCTACTCGCTGGACTTCCTCAAGAATGGCTGACGCCGCTCCTGTGCAATCCCTGCCTGTTCCAGAGCCCGTGGACGTCGTGACCGGCCTCAAGGGCGCGATGCGCCGCCTGCCCTCGGGCGTGGCGATCGTTGCCGCGCTTGGGCAAGGCAAGGCGCCGGTCGGCATGGCCGCCACCTCGATCACCTCGCTCACCATGGACCCGCCAGCGGTGCTCGTCTGCGTCAACCAGACAGCGGGCATCCACGCCCATCTCTCGCCCGGCTGCCCGGTCAGCATCAACCTCCTCTCGCGCCACCAGCGCGATGTGTCGGCAGCGTTCGGCGGGGCTGTCGCGCGCGAGGCCCGCTTTGGCGTTGGGCAATGGACCCCCGACGCCCATGGCCTCCCCATCCTTGAGGAGGCGCAGGCGAACCTTAGCTGCACGATCGACAGCCTGACCCCCTATGGCACCCACAGCATCGTCATTGCGAGGGTCGAAGGCGTGCGCCTGTCGGACGCCGTCGATCCCCTCATCTTCCAGGACGGAGCCTATCTGTGAGCGACCTTGACGCCACCCTTGCAGACGAGCTGTATCGCGCGCTGCGCGAGGGGCGCACCGTGCCCCCGCTGATGGCGCGCCATCCGCAGCTTACCATCGATGACGCCTATGCCATCTCGCTTGGCGCGCTCGAACGCCGCAAGGCCGATGGCGAGCGCGTCATCGGCAAGAAGATCGGCGTTACGTCGAAGGCGGTGCAGGACATGCTGGGCGTCCATCAGCCCGACTTCGGCTTCCTCACCGACCGCATGTATATCGAGGGCGACATCGATGTCGCGGCGAACGGCCTCATCGCGCCGCGCGCCGAGGCCGAGATCGGCTTCATCCTGAAAGACAGCCTGAAAGGGCCGGGCGTCACCGCCGAAGACGTCATCGCCGCGACCGAGAGCATCGTCCCCTGTTTCGAGATCGTCGACAGCCGCATCCAGGACTGGAAGATCGGCATCGTCGACACCGTCGCCGACAATGCGTCCTGCGGCGTCTATGTGCTGGGCGACGCGCGCGTCGACCCCAGGGCGCACGACCTCCCCAACCTTCATGTCACCGTCACCAAGAATGGGCAGCCCCTGTCGGAAGGCTATGGCCATGCGGTGCAGGGATCGCCCGCGCAAGCGGTCGCCTGGCTCGCCAACACGCTGGGCGCCTATGGCGTTACCCTGGATGCGGGGGATGTGATATTGTCGGGCAGCCTGGTGCCGCTCGAACCGGCAGCGCCAGGCGACGTGTTCGAGATGCAGCTCCACGGGGTTGGCGGCTGCACCGCGCGCTTTATCTGAATATGAAAAGTGGCGCATCGCTTGGGCGCGATGCCGTGAGGAGTGAATAATGACGGGCAAGGTCAAGGCGGCGATCATCGGGTCGGGCAATATCGGCACCGACCTCATGATCAAGATGATCAAATATCCCCAGAATATGGAACTGGTGGCCGTGGTCGGCATCGACGAGAAGTCCGAAGGGCTCGCCATGGCGCGCGAGCGCGGCGTCGCCACCACCCATGAGGGTTTAGAAGGCCTCATGAAGATGGACGTCTATCCCGACATCGGCATCGTGTTCGACGCAACCTCCGCCTATGCCCACAAGGTGCATGACGAAGCGCTGCGCAAGGACGGCAAGCAGGTGGTCGACCTGACCCCCGCCGCCATCGGTCCCTACACCATCCCCACCGTCAACGGCGAAGCCAATCTCGACGCGGGCAATGTCAACATGGTGACCTGCGGCGGCCAGGCGACGATCCCGATGGTTGCGGCGGTCAGCCAGGTCGCGACCGTCCATTATGCCGAGATCGTGGCGTCCGTCTCCTCGCGCTCGGCGGGGCCCGGCACCCGCGCCAATATCGACGAGTTCACCCGCACCACCGCTGGCGCCATCGAAAAGGTCGGGGGCGCAGCCCAAGGCAAGGCGATCATCATCCTCAATCCCGCCGAACCGCCGATGATCATGCGCGACACCGTCTTCACCCTGTCGGAAGGCGCTGACGAGGACACCATCCGCGCCTCGGTCGAGGCCATGGTCAAGAAGGTCCAGGCCTATGTGCCGGGCTATCGCCTCAAGCAGGAGGTGCAGTTCGAGCGCTTTGGCGACAATAACAAGCTCACCATCCCGGGCCGCGGCGAGTTCACCGGCATCAAGACCATGATCCTGCTCGAGGTCGAAGGGGCGGGCGATTATCTGCCGAGCTATTCGGGCAATCTCGACATCATGACCGCCGCCGCCAAGGCGACCGGCGAGCTGCTCGCGCAGCGCATCGCACAAGGAAAGACGGTGGCGGCCACCGGCTCGCTTGCCGAGACGGAGAGTTAAGACATGACCAGCACATTCAACGTGGAAGCGGGCGACAAGCTCTATATCCAGGACGTCACCCTGCGCGATGGCATGCACGCCATCCGCCACATGTATGGCATCGATCATGTGAAATCGATCGCCAAGGCATTGGACGACGCAGGCGTCGACGCGATCGAGGTCGCCCATGGCGACGGCCTCAACGGCGCCAGCTTCAACTATGGCTTTGGCGCGCACACCGACTGGGAATGGCTCGAAGCGGTCGCCTCGGTGCTGACCAGGTCCGTGCTCACCACCCTCATCTTGCCGGGCGTCGGCACGGTCGAGGAACTGAGGCGCGCCTATGATATCGGCGTGCGTTCGGTGCGCGTGGCGACCCACTGCACCGAGGCGGACGTTAGCAAGCAGCATATCGGCATCGCCCGCGACCTTGGCATGGACGTCTCGGGCTTCCTGATGATGAGCCACATGATCGACGCGGAGAAACTGGCTGAACAGGCGTTGCTCATGGAAAGCTATGGCGCGCAGTGCGTCTATGTGACCGACAGCGGCGGCGCGCTCGACATGGATGGGGTGAAGGCCCGCCTCGAAGCCTATGACCGCGTCCTGAAGCCCGAGACCCAGCGCGGCATCCACGCCCACCATAATCTCAGCCTCGGCGTCGCCAACTCGATCGTCGCGGCCCAGTGCGGCGCGGTGCGCATCGACGCATCGCTGACCGGCATGGGCGCGGGCGCTGGCAATGCGCCATTGGAAGTGTTCATCGCCGCCGCCGACCGCAAGGGCTGGAACCATGGCTGCGACGTCAACGCGCTCATGGACGCGGCCGAGGATCTCGTCCGCCCGCTGCAGGACCGCCCGGTCCGGGTCGATCGCGAAACCCTCGCGCTTGGCTATGCAGGGGTCTATTCCTCCTTCCTGCGCCATGCTGAAAAGGCCGCCGAAACCTACGGCCTCGACACCCGCACCATCCTGGTTGAACTTGGCCGCCGCAAGATGGTCGGCGGACAGGAGGACATGATCGTCGACGTCGCCCTCGACATGGTCAAGGAACGCCAAACGGCCGCTTGAAGGACCGGCCGCTATTCAGCCCATACGGGCCTGCAAAGCGCGATTGTCTGCGCTTCGGTGCTCACGTACCTAAAGTACGCTGCGCTCCGATGCTCGAAAATCACTCTTTTCGGCTCCGTCTGAACTGAATATCGGCCGGTCCTTGAGACCCTTTGTTTGAGGAAAGGAGAGGATATGGCCGAAAGACGCCTGTCGCTCGACCATATAACCGTCACCGACACCACCCCCTGGCAACTCGCCGAAATCGCCGCGGAAGTGGGCTGCGCCGGCATCTGCCCGTTCCTCCATTCCATGGAGGTGCTGCCCGCCCTGCCGGACTATGACCTGATACGCGACCCGGCCGCCCTGCGCGCCACCCGCAACGCCCTTGCCGCCACCGGGGTCAAGATAGACCTCATCTACCCCTTCACCATGGCAGGGCGCACCAACCCCCAGGACTTCGCCCCCGCACTCGAAACCGGCGCGGCGCTCGGCGCACCCCGCGCCAATGTGCTCTGCTACGACCGCGATCCCGTCCGCCGCACCGAAAGGCTCATCGAACTGGCCGAACTCGCCGCCACGTTCGACATCGCCCTCGCCATCGAATTCTATCTCCCCTCACAGATCAGAACCCTGCGCGAAACCATCGACCAGATCGAACGCACAGGCCGCAGCGACATCGGCATCACCGCCGACCTCCTCCACATCATGCGCGGACCCGAACCAGAACAAAGCTTCGCACTCCTCAAACACCCCGCCATCGCCATCGCACAAATCGCCGACGGCCCCGCAACCATCAACCCCGATACCCTCGAATGGGAAGCAGGCATCCAGCGCCTCCTCCCAGGACAAGGCGCGTTCAACATCCCCAAATTTATCAACGCTCTCAACGCAAACACACCCCTCAGCATCGAAATACCACAACAAAACAACATCACAGCCCAAAACCCCAAACAACGCGCACAAAACGCCGTCAACGCAGCAATGGGGTTGATAAGAAAAGCAGGAGAGAAAGATGCGTGACCTGATCGAACCATCATTGTTGCCGGGGCTGGATTTCATGCCGGCCCTGGACCTGACGGCGGAGAGCCTGCCCGCGATCCGCGAGGGCATGGAGCAGATGACTGCGTTGGCTCCCGAGCCTCAGGACAGTGGGGTCGAATGGCGGGAGGACCGTATCACTGCGCCAGATGGTCACGAACTGGTGGTCAGGATTTACCGGCCGTCGACGTCATCCGGCGCGCTTCCTGCCGTACTGCACATTCACGGCGGCGGCTATGTCGTGGGATCGGTGCGGACCAACCACTTGTCCAACATCGAACTCGCCGCTGCGACGTCCGCGCTGATCCTGTCGGTGGACTATCGCCTGGCGCCCGAAACGGTTGCGCCGGGCGCGGTCGAGGATTGTTACGCCGCGCTGCAGTGTTTGCACGACAATGCGGGGACGCTTGGCGTGGACGCGGCCCGGATCGCCGTGCGCGGCGAGAGCGCGGGCGGCGGCCTGGCTGCGGCGCTGGCACTGCTGGCGCGAGACAGGGGCGGCCCGTCGATCGCACACCAGAATCTGATCTATCCAATGCTGGACGATCGTACCTGCATCACCCGTTTGCCCGCCCATCTCGGCGCCTTTGTATGGACGCCGCAGGCCAACGCTTTTGGATGGCGCGCGCTGCTGGGACAGGAACCGGGATCGGCCAATGTGTCACCCTATGCGGCTCCCGCGCGCGCGGACGACGTTTCGCGCCTGCCTGCCGCTTTCATCGCAGTTGGCGCGCTCGACCTCTTTCTGGTCGAGGACATGGATTATGCCCGGCGGCTGATTGAGGCGGGCGTGGCCACGGAGTTGCATGTCTATCCCGGCGCTTATCACGGATTTGATGTGCTGCCCGACGCAGCGCCCGTCCGGCAGATGAAGCGCGACGCCGTGGCGGCTCTGCGCAAGGCGCTGCATCCCGTCGGATAATGCAGGCAAAGCGCCGCGCGGTTCAGCAAATTGCGGCGGTAACAGCATTTCATCTGGTGTAGTGCGTATGTGCGCGTTATCAAACCGGTTACATTTCTGAGGGTGGGGCAAGAATGCAGATCAGAAGCGGCCGGACAACGACGCCGCCATCGCTGGATACTCTCGATGGAAATATCATAGAGATACTTCGGACCAATGGCCGCGCAACCAACCAGGAAATTGCAGAGCGGCTGTCCGTGACGGCTGCGACGGTATCCGCCCGGCTCCAGAAGATGGAAGATGCCCGCGCGATGCGGGTCGTTGCTGTCACCGACTTCGCCGCCCATGGTTACAATGTGATCATCGCGCTGGGGGTCAAGGTGCAGGGGCGCAGGGTTGAGGACGTCGGAAGCGACCTGGCCGATCTGCCCGAAGTGTTGAGCGTCAATATCATGAGCGGTGAATATGATATTGAACTGCTGGTTGCGTTGCATGATTTCGGTGAAGTTCAGCCGATGCTCTTCAGCCACATCGCCAGTATAAACGGCGTCAATCATATCACATCGGGGGTCGCGGTGGATATCGTCAAATATGAATTCAACGTGGTGCCGCTATGACGGCCAGGGCGGATTGGGCCCGTCTGGACAAGCTGGACCAGGGGATCGTCGAGAAGCTTGCGCGCGACGCCCGCATTTCCAACCGCGCGATCGCGGCGGAGCTGGGCGTTACCGAAGGCACCATTCGTACGCGTATCAAGCGGTTGCAGAATGAAGGACTGATTCAGTTCACGGTGGTCACCGACTTCCGCATGGCCGGTTCGCCCAACCTGTGCATGATGGGTATCGATGCCGATCCATCCCATGTGTGCGACCTGGCGCGCAGTCTGTCGGACATCCCGGAAATCACCTGCGTCGTGGTACTGCTGGGCCGATACAGCCTGTTGGCGATGGGTCTTTTCACCAATATCGAACAGCTCAACGATCTGGTGACGGAGCGTATCCGGCCTCTGCCGGGCGTGCAGCGGGTCGAAACATCGGTGTCGGTGCATAACCTGAAATATGAGGCCGGGATCGCCAAGATCACGCGTGAACCCGAGGCGGACTGACGCCCGGCGCACGCGTCATTTTTCGCCTTTTGGAAATGACGGGGGCTTGGCCCTGAGGAGAGTTGCTATGCCGATCAGCCTGGAAGACCTTGCCGCGCGTGTCACCGCGCTGGAAGATGTGAACGCCATTCGGCAATTGAAGGCGCGTTATCTGCGCGCTTGCGACCTGAAACTGATCGACGAGTTGCGCGACACCTTTTTGCCGCAAGGCATTCGGCTCGATTATCAGAATTTCCCGATATTCACCGATCGCGACGCCTTTATCGAGATATTCGAGAAAATGGCGATGGCGGGCGGCGTCTATGACATCCACCACGCGACCAATGCCGACATCGATCTGGTGGGCCATGACGAAGCGCGCGCGCGATGGTCGCTTAACTTCCGGACGATCATCCTCGCGACCCGGTCAGTGACCCGACTCGCGGTGGAATATCAGGATGTCTATCGCAAGCAGGACGGGCGCTGGTGGATCGCGGAGTCGGTCAGCCGGATCACGTCGATCCTGACAGAAGAGATTGGAGAGGACGGGACGCCCCGCTATCTCGCCTGGGGCGACGCTCCCGCCGCGCAATGACGCGATTGCAGCCTGGGGCGCAGCTTACATATTGAATGCCTGATCGGTCCCGGCGCTCGTCGGGACCGTTTCTTGTTGCCCTCGATCATCGTCAGGTTTATCCACGCGTATTAGGCAGCTTATGGTAGAAAGCGCATCAAAATGCGTATCCCGGCTGCGAAAAATCGTGGGAGAGCGTGATGGGTCGTGTGCAGGGTAAGGTCGCAATTATCACTGGCGGTGCGCGAGGCATGGGCGCCGCTACTTGCCGCCTGTTCGTCCAGGAAGGCGCAAGGGTCGCGATCGCCGATGTGCTGGACGAAGACGGCGCTGCGCTGGCTTCGGAACTGGGTGATGCGGCGCGTTTCTATCATCATGACGTGACCAGCGAAGAAGGCTGGGCAGATCTGGTTCGCGCGGTGGAGGCCGACCTGGGTCCAGTCGATATCCTGGTGAATAATGCGGGCATATTGCTGTTCCGCACCCTGCTCGATACTTCGCTCGCCGATTATGAACGAGTGCTCAAGGTCAACCTGACCGGTGAATTTTTGGGCATCAAGGCGGTTGCTCCCGGCATGATCGCCCGCGGCAAGGGCGCTATCGTCAATATCTCGTCGGTCGATGGCATGAAGGGCGCCAACGGTCTGGCGGCCTATTCCTCCAGCAAATGGGGGTGAGGGGCTTGACCCGTGTTGCGGCGCTGGAACTGGGGCACCGGGGCATTCGCGTCAATTCCGTGCATCCAGGTGGTGTCGATACGGTCATGACCAACCATGATGGCTCCACCCGCGAGAAGGTCAACGAACGCTTCGGCAATGTTCCCTTGCAGCGCGTTGGCGCGCCGGAAGAGGTTGCGCGCGCCACGCTGTTCCTGGCGAGCGACGATGCGTCCTATCTTGCCGGTGCGGAGATCGCGGTCGATGGCGGGATGTTGACCGGTCAATATTATGAACAGTTTCCCGGAGCGCCCGGTGTGAATTGAGTGGAGGCAGGGGGCTGAATCACGTGCCAGAGTAAGACATAAGGAGAGACGCCATGATCCGTATAGACCTACCTGAACAGGATGCCGCAGATCCCTATGGCTACGCGTCGCGTAATCACGCGCGCGAAATCATGGGCGCTGCGGGTGGCTTCTCAAAGGCGGTTTACCAGCACAGCATATTGCCGCTCCGTGAATTTGAAGGCGCTCGTTCGCGTATTGCGCAGATCAATGGCTGCATCATCTGCCAGCAGTTTCGCGCCGCCCGTGATGCACAGTCCATGTTCGCGGCGACCGGGCAGCGGCCCGGTCATACGGTCGTGGACAATGGGCCAGCGCCAGACGAAGCCTTTTATGCTGCGGTCGAGGACTGGCGGACGTCCCCCTTGTTCAGCCCGCGGGAACGTACTGCGATAGAGTTCGCCGAGCGCTTTGCCGAGGAACCCAAGCAGATCGCGCAGGATGAAGACTTCTGGGAACGCGCGCACGCGCTCTTCTCGGACGAGGAGATCGTCGATCTTGCCCATTGCGTCGCGGCATGGATCGGACTTGGGCGTGTCGCCCATGTCCTGGGATTCGACACGGTCTGCCTGCCCTTCGCCGAAGTCGCCTGAACCGGAAGGCCCCGCGCGGGCGTTCGACGACCGCGCGGGCATCCACAGGATCAGCCGAGATTTTCCAGGTCCGCATGAAGGATCATGGGGTCGCCGCTGTGATTGGCCCACAGCGCATCCCGGCGGACGATCCGCCAGCCTTCGGCGCGCCTTTCCCACTGATCGACATATTCCCCGTTGGAATCGAAGATCGGTCCGGCGGGATCATCCGCCCGTTGATGGCGTGCCTGCACATAGGATCGGCTTGTCGCGCGGTTTCCGTCCACATCGACCAGGATGCTGCCAATCAGATGCTGCGTTCCGCCGCAACGGTCCAGGAAGCGGCGCATATTGACCGTCAGCGCGGCCATTCCCTGCTGGTCGCCGCCGGCGCCATAGTCGAAACATATGTCATCGGCGAACACATCGCCCAGCCGGTCCCACTGCTTGTTGTCGAGGATGCGGGCAAAGCGCGACAGGCCGCGTATGATTTCCCGCTCGTCCAGCAGCGCCTGGGGTGACGCTGCCGGGGCAGGGCTTGCGCCCCGTTCCTCGACCACCAGCATGCGTGTCGCCGGCCGGTCGAGAAAATTTTCCTCGTCCTCGGCGATTTTACGGGCGATCTCCGTTTCGGCCGCAGCAGCCGTGAAGCGATCATAGGCGGCCTTGTCGGCCAACCAGATCTCGGTAATCACATCGAAGTCGATCGGCGCTGCACCGGGAAAGACGAATGCGCCCTCCATTTCCACATAGTTGCGGCGATAATCGACGATGCCGGGCAGCAAATGGCGGATCAGTGGCGCATGCCGGGTTTCATAATATTCGATGAAGGCTTCGCGCGAGATATCCGGCTTGCGTTTCAGCAGGGCCATGCATTTGAACATCGACAACCTCCGATCAATCAGGGCGCCATCCACTGCCCGCCATTGACGTCGAGCGCCGCCCCGCTGACCACGCGCGAATAGTCAGATACCATCATCAGCACCGCGCGGGCGCAGTCATCTTCGGGCGGGATTTTGCCGATCGGGATATTCTTTGTAATCCCCGCAACCACATCATCGCGCTTGAAACCGGCATCGACCTGCGACTGGATGAAACCTTCCACCGGATCGCCATGAATCCAGCCCATGCGGCAGGTATTGACGCGGATACCAAAGCGGCCAAGGTCGCTCGCCATATATTTGCCCAGCGTATTGAGCGCGCCCTTCGCAACCGCGTAGGACATTTCCATGCCATGTTCGGTGCCATATGGGTTGACGGTCGCCATCGTCGATACGTTCACCACCGCGCCGCCATCGCGCAGATAGGGGACGCAGGCGCGGCTCAGGCGCAGCGCACCCAGGCAATTGACGTCGAACGTCTTGGCGAAATCTTCGGTATCGGCATTTTCGACGAAGCTCCAGTTGCCGTGATAATAGGCGCTGTTCACCAGCCCATCGACGCGTCCGCCAAATTCGGAACCCGCGCGGTCTGCCAGCGCCTTGCACTGCGCTTCGTCGCTGACGTCGCAGGGGACCGCAATCGCCTTGCCGCCCTTTGCCACGATGTCGGCGGCCACTTCATCAAGGAAGGCCTTGTTGCGGGCGGCGAGAATCACGCTCGCGCCTTCGCTTGCGGCTATGCGGGCGAGCGCCTGGCCCATGCCCGGACCCACTCCGCTGACGATCACTACCTTGTCTTTCAGCAACATCCTCTATCCTTTCACGATCTTTTGGCCGCGCCTCTATGGACGCTTCCGTCGTTGCCGCGGCCATTGGCGAACGCTTGGCTCCGGGAAGGCAGGATAGGAGAAATATACATTTGATCAATGCGCTTTTTGATGGATATGATCGCATCTGCATTCGATATGCGTAGCGCATTGCCAAAACACACACGAAATGATGCCGTCTGCGGTTGACTGGCTTCCCGCCCGGATGGATAAGACGACAATATAAAGACGGCGGCGTTTTGAAGGAGAGAAAGATGCGCTTTCACTATGGCGAGTCGATGACGCCGGTTGCCAACTACATTCCCTTGGCCAAGGCGGCGGCGGCGGCGGGCTATACCGGGATGACCGTGCCCGACAGCCTGATCTATCCTGAAAGCTCCGGTACCCAATACAGCTACACCGATGACGGCGGCAGGCAGTTCCTGGAAAACAAGCCGTTCCTGGAATCCTTCATCCATGTAACCGCCATGCTTGGCGCGACCGAAAAGCTGGAGGTTACGACCAATGTCGTCAAGCTGCCGGTTCGTCCGCCGCTATACGTCGCCAAGATGGTCGCATCGATAGAGGCGCTGTTCGACAACCGTTTCAACTTCGGCGTCGGATTGAGCGTATGGCCGGAAGATTATCAGGTCATGGGCGTGCCATGGGAAGCGCGTGGCAAGCGTTTCGATGAATGTATCGATATCGTGCGCGGCCTGACCCAGGGCGGCTATTTCGAATATCACGGTACGTTTTTCGACCTGCCGCGCGTCAAGATCAATCCAGTCCCCACGAAGCCTGTGCCTATCCTGATCGGCGGACATTCCGATGCGGCGCTCAAGAGGGCGGCGCGTAACGATGGCTGGATGTTTGCGGGCGGGGGCATGGATATGCTGCTCCCGATGTTGGAAAAGCTGGCCGCCTATCGCGCTGAACTTGGGCGGACTGACGCGCCCTATCGCATTTTTGCATCGGCCTTTGGCGATCTCGACGTTGATGCCGTCCGCCGGCATGAAGATGCGGGCGTGACCGATGTAGTGGTCGCGTTCCGCAACCTCTATGCTGTTGAGGAAGACAGCCAGCCGTTGGAAGACAAGATCGGCGATCTCAACCGCTTTGCTGACAATGTCATCGCCCGCTACTGACCGCCATGCCATCCCCGGATTGCCGCATTTCGCGCCAGCGCGTTGGCGATGATCCGGTCCACTGTTGAAAGGCGCGCCGGAACGCCCCTGTATCGCTGAACTGCGTTCGCCGCCCTACTTCGGTGATGGTCAGGCGAGGATCTGCGAGCAGGCGGGTGGCAAGGGCGCGGCGCGCCTCGGTCTTTAGCCGGACCAGCGATGTGCCTTCGTCCGCGAGGCGGCGTTTGAGCGTCGCCACGCTGATGCTGAACTGCCGAGCCAGTTGCACTGCTGTCGCGGGGGCATCGCCACTCGCAAGCATCGCAGCGAAAAGATGCTGGATCCGCTCCGACAGCGGCGCATCGAGCGATTGGGGCTGTTCGACGTCGAACGGAAACCGTTCAAGCAGATGTTCCAGTTCGTGATGGCTGCGCAACACGGGCCGGTCGAGATAGGCAGCGGGGAAGCGCAGGCTGTTTTCGGGCGCGCCGTGCTGCATCGGGAACGGCATGAGGTAGGAAATGGTGCGCTCGTCTAGCAATGGGGGGTAACGCATCGCTGCGCCCAGCAGCGGGATATCTTCGCCGATCAGCCAGCCGAACAGCTGATAATAGGTGGAAAGCCCCGTCAGGTCGGACACATAGGCGCTGGCGTTGCGCACCTGCCGTGGCGTCGCCATATCCAGGCGCGCAACCCCTTCATCGACCTTCAGCCTCAGACGCCCTGCCCGAGGTCCGACCAGCTCCGAAAAGCGGTCCGTCCTTTCAATGACGTCGCGCAGAGTGCGGCAGGTGATGATGCAGTGGCACAGCATGTCCACGCCCGCCTTGGTCAGCGGCTCACGCCCTTCCTGCCGGGCGGCCTGGGCATCGAGCGCCCAGGTGCAATGCGCGTAAAGACGGGTGAAATCCTCTTGCGACAACCCGCGTTGAATGGCTGTGGAGCCAGTCAGCGGCGTCACCAGATGAGCAAGGCCCGCTTGCCGAAGAAGTGCGGCCGGGTCTCCGCCGATCTCGCGCACCAGCCGCAGCAGGTCGCGCGCGATTACGACGGACACACGCGCCGCGACCGGCCGGGAGAGATATTTGGTGTTGAGCCGTTTTGTCATGACCTTTGAGCTATTCTGACATTTCCACTTAGATGGCGATAGCGGAAACAGATAGTCCAACAGAGAGGAATTGAGAGGGTGGCGGACGAAAGCCTGATGGCGCGCATAGACCGTCTGGAATCGCTGGACGCGATCCGGCAGCTTGCCGCAAAATACTCCCTGGCGCTCGATATGCGCGATTCCGACGCCTGGGTGAACCTGTTTCCCGAAGATGTGCGGGTTGGTGGCGGAAAGCAGGGGCGCAAGGCCCTGCGCGACTGGTTCGACGAGACTCATTCGATGCAGTTCGATGGGACGTCCCACCATATCGGCGGGCACATCATCGACTTTGACGATGCAGACAATGCGCAGGGCGTCGTTTACTCCAAGAACGAACATGAAACGGGCGCGGAATGGGTCATCATGCAGATGATGTATTTCGACCAGTATCAGCGCATCGATGGACGCTGGTATTTCCGCCGCCGCTTGCCGCTCTATTGGTATGCGACAGATCTGAACAAGCCGCCGATCGGCGACCGCAAGATGCGCTGGCCAGGGGTTCAGCCCTATCATGGCAGCTTCCATGACCTGTTCCCAAGTTGGAAAAGCTATTGGGACAGGCAGGGGCAACCCCATGACGGCCCGGTCGAACCTCCCGCACCGCTGGAAAAGTTCATTGAAACGATGCGCCGGGGCGCACCGCTTCCCAAGCCGCGCGTGCGGAGCTGAACGCCATGAATTCAACAGAGCGCAACGCGGCGGCCCTTCGGACGGCCCGTCGCGGACTGGCCTTTGCCAAGGCTTGCAACCATCAAGGTTCTAACCATGACTGACATTTTTTCACCCGTCACGCTGGGCGACATCGCGCTTGCCAACCGGATCGTCATGGCGCCCATGACACGCGACCGCGCAGGGCCGGGCGATGTTCCTACCGACATCATGGTGGATTATTATCGCCAGCGCGCCGGCGCGGGCCTGATCGTGACGGAAGGGACGCAGCCTTCTCCCACGGGCAAGGGATATTGGCGTACGCCCGGTATTCATAGCGCGGCTCAGGTCGCCGGATGGCGCAAGGTCGCCGACGCCGTGCATGAGCAAGGCGGCAAGATCGTGATGCAGATCATGCATGTGGGCCGCGCGGCCGTGCAGGCGAACAAGGATGCGGACGCGGAAACAATTGCTCCATCGGCGATCCAGTGCCCCGACAAGATCCCCGGCCCGGATGGCGTCCCGGTCGAAACGGTGATGCCGCGCGCACTGGAAATTGACGAAATACCGGGCGTCATCGCAGAATATGTCGCCGCCGCGAGCAATGCGATCGCCGCGGGGATGGATGGCATCGAACTGCATTGCGCCAGCGGCTACCTGCCCATGCAGTTCCTGTCGTCCAACAGCAATCTTCGGACGGACCGCTATGGCGGAACGGTGGAAAACCGCATCCGTTTCGTGGTGGAGTTGCTGGAGGCGCTGGCCGCCGCCATCGGAGCGGGTCGCGTCGGCTTTCGCATCTGTCCGGGCGTCAAGTTCAACGGCATGGACGACGCCAATCCGCATGAAACCTATGCTGCGCTGCTCCGGGCCGTAGATGGGCTGGGGCTGGCATATTGCCACCTGATCCACATTCCGTTGGAGGGCCAGGATGCGCTGGATCTGGTGCGCACGAACTGGAACGGCGCGATCATCGAAAATGGCGGGCTGACGCTGGACAAGGCGAGCGCGATCATCGCGGACGGAAAGGCGGACGCGGTGTCCTTCGGCTATCTTTACATATCCAATCCCGATCTGGTCGAACGCTTCCGATTGGGCGCGCCCCTGGTCAAGGCTTCGCGCGCCAATCTCTACACGGGCGAGGGCGACGATCGCAAAGGCTATACCGACTACGCCGCCCTGGGGGCCTGAACCCGGCAAAGTATCAAAATAATAGGAGAGGTGCATGGTTAAGCTGCTTGAAGGGCGCACTGCGCTCGTGACCGGAGGCGGGCAGGGTGTGGGGCAAGGCATTGCCCGCGCGCTTGCGCATGCCGGGGCAAATGTCGCCATCGCCCAGCGCAAGGTTGATCAGGGCGAGGAAGAAGCGCGGTATCTGCGCGAAACACATGGCGTCGATGCCTTCTTCATCCAGACCGACGTCACGAACCGTGCGGAAGTCGAAGCGATGGTCGATGCCGCGCACCAGCGTTTCGGCCGCCTCGACATCCTCGTCAACAATGCGGGCGGCAGCTTCCCCAAGCGGCTGGAAAAGCACAGCGACGAAGAGATGGAAGGCTCTTTCGCGCTCAATTATTACGCCGTGTTCTGGGCCATGAAGGCCGCTTTCCCGATCATGAAGGCGCAGGGCTATGGCCGCGTGATCAACCTGGGTTCACTCAACGGCGTCAACGCCCACATGTTCACCGTCGCCTATAACGCCAGCAAGGAAGCGATGCGTGCGCTGACGCGTACTGCGGCGGTCGAATGGGGACCCCATGGCATCACCTGCAACGTCATCTGTCCGTCGGCAACCAGCCCCCAGGCGCAGGATTATTTCGCGGCAAATCCAGAAATGACAAAGGCGATCTTGTTGCAGGTGCCCGCCGGGCGCTTCGGCGACGCTGAAAAGGATATTGGTCCGGTCGCAGTATTCCTGGCCAGCGAGGGCGGCGGATATATGAGCGGCAATACCCTGTTCGCTGATGGCGGGGCGCAGGTGAACGGCGTCGCCTGGCGGCCGGAAGTAGAGGATTGATCCGATGGAACGGTTGAACGGAAAGCGTGCTGTCGTGACTGGCGGTGCGCAAGGCATCGGCGCGTCCATCGCGCGCCGCCTCGCTGCGGAAGGGGCGCTGGTGGCGGTGCTGGATCTTGATGCGGGCGCGGCCGGCGCGGTCCTCCCTCATCCCCATGTCGGCATCGCCTGCAATGTCGCCGACAGCGCATCGGTCGATCGTGCCTTTGCAGAAGTGAAGCGGGCGCTTGGCGGCATAGATGTGCTGGTGAACAATGCCGGACGGGGCAGCGCGGCGGGTGATGGCATGGATCGCTATTACGCTGCGCAAGCCGAACGCGCAGAGCAGAGCGCGCGTGGAGAGGCTCCGACGACCTTCGCCGATCAGACGATCTATTGCGAGGATGAAGGTTGGGCTGGCGTACTGGCGGTGACGCTGGACGGCACGTTCAAGTGCAGCCGCGCCGCCGTGCGTTTGATGGCGGAGCAGGGTAGCGGCGGGGCGATAGTCAATATCGGATCGACGGCCGCGGTAAAGGGCGACGGTCCCATTCCCTATTGCGCGGCAAAGGCGGCGGTGCTGGGCATGACGCGGGCGATGGCGCGCGAACTGGCTGATCGCGGCATCCGCGTCAACGCGGTCAATCCCGGCGCAACCGAGACGCCGATCTACGCGACCTTGCCGCCCGAGACGAAGGACATGATCGCGGCGGACAGCCTGATGAAGCGTCTGGCGCATCCTGACGAGATAGCGGGCGCGGTGGCGTTTTTGGCGGGCGATGATGGCAGCTTCGCCACGGGCAGCATCGTCACGGTGAATGGCGGCGCATATTTTACGTGAATCGACGGGATTGGAGCAGGGCATGAAGGCATTGGCAGGAAAGGCCGCCATCGTGACGGGCGGGGCGCGGGGCGTGGCAAAGGGCGTGGCGACGGCTTTCGTCAAGGCAGGCGCGCATGTGCTGATCGTCGATCGCGAGGAAGAAATGGGCCGCGCGACCGAAGCGGAATTGCGGGCGCTGGGCAGCAACGTACATTTCATGCCGGTCGATCTGGCGCAGCGCGCGGAATTGCCGAAGATTGTCGAGGCAGCCATTGGTCATTTCGGCAAGATCGACATTCTGGTCAACGCGGCGCAGGCTTCGCGCCAATTGCTTCTGGCCGAAACCCCGGACGAAGCGATGGACATATCCTTCGATACCGGCTTCTGGCCGACCTTTGTCCTGATGCGTGAAGCCTATCCGCATCTGGTGAACAGCAAGGGCAGCGTCATCAACTTCGCCACGGGCGCGGCATTCGACGCCATCCCTACCCAGGGTTCCTACTGCGCCGCCAAAGAGGCGATCCGCGCGATTTCCAAAGTCGCAGCCAGCGAATGGGGTGCCCAAGGCGTGCGCGTGAACATCATCTGCCCGTTCGCGAACTCACCCGGCGTTATGGCGTGGAAGGAGTGGGCGCCGGATGACTATAATACGCAGATCAACAAGGTATCATTGAAACGCATCGGGGATTGCGAAAAAGATATCGGATCAGCCGCCGTTTTCTTGGCAAGCGATGCGGCAGGCTATATCACCGGCCAAACATTGATGGTGGACGGGGGCCAGACCAAGGCTTTCTGATCCGCATCACCCAGGAGAGGATTTGTCTTTCGTGACGGAAATATCGCTTCATCGCCCCTATCCCGCCGCCAAGGTTCAGCGGTGGGATCATGAAACGGATGTCGCCGTGATCGGATTCGGCGCGACCGGCGCCTGCGCGGCTATCGAGGCGGCGCAAGGCGGCGCGCGGGTGATGTTGTTCGAACGGGGTTCGGGCAGCGGCGGCGCGTCGGCATTGTCGGGCGGTGAAATCTATATCGGCGGCGGTGGGGGCACCGACGCCCAGCGTGCGGGTGGTTTCGAAGACTCGACCGAAGACCTGGCCGCCTATCTTAAGGCAGCGGGCGGCCCCTGCGCGGACGAGGCGAAGTGTGATCTCTATGCGCGGGAGTCGCTGGGCCATTATGCCTGGCTCAAGGAACAGGGCATCCCCTATCGCGGCAATTACCTGCCCGGCAAGCATATTGAACCGACCGACGATTCCACGCTGATCTGGTCGGGCAGCGAGGCGGCCTGGCCGTTCTGCGACATCGCCAAGCCCGCGCCGCGCGGCCATGTGATCGCCCATATGGGCTGGGGCGGAGGGCGGCCGCTCATCGACATTCTGGAATCCCGCGCACGGGCGCTGGGTGTCGAGGTGACCACTGACGCGCGCGCCGTCGCGCTCGTGCAAGACGACGCACGACGCGTGGTCGGCGTCATCGTGCGAATCGATAACGTCAACCGCTTCGTCCGCGCCGTTAAGGGCGTCGTTCTGGCGACCGGCGGCTTTGCCTTCAACGAGGCGATGCGCCGCCGCTACTGCCCGGAAACCTTCAAGATCAGCAGCCCGATTGGTGACCAGGATGACGGCGTCGGCATCGAACTGGGCGTGGGCGCGGGCGGCGACGCGATCCATATGGAACAGTTCTTCACCACCTGCCCCTGGACAATGCCGGAACCGCAGGCGCATGGCGTTTTCGTCAACCAGGCGGGCCAGCGCTTCATCAATGAAGATTGCTATCATGGCCGTGTCAGCCGCGCGGCCATCGACCAGATGGGGGACCGGGTCTATCTTCTCCTCGATATCGCCCATTTTAATGAGCCGCTCCCAATGGCTGCCATGACCATCGCCGGGACGGGCGAGAGTTGGGAAGAGGTGGAGGCCGAACTGGAAATGGCGCCGGGCACGTTATCGGCGACGATGGCCTTCTATAACGCGCATGCACGGGAAGGGCGCGATCCCTTGTTCCACAAGCGGCCGCCCATGCTGACGCCGCTTGATCAGGGGCCGTTCGTGGCTCTGGAACTGAATTTCGCGACCACCTATTTCAGCTTCTTCACCTTGGGGGGGCTGCGCACGTCGACCGATGGCGAAGTGCTGGACCGCGCGGGCGCGCCCGTCCCCGGCCTGTTTGCCGCAGGGCGCTGCACATCGGGTCTGCCCGCCTGGGGCCATGGTTACAGCTCGGGGCTAAGCCTTGCCGATTGCACCTTTTTCGGACGTCAGGCGGGGCGCAGGGCGGCGAAAGGCTGACGCTTGCCGCCGGCTGACGATAACTGATCCATTTGCATGATGCGCTCCGCGCCTGGGCGCGTCATCATCGTGGACAGGAACACAGCCGACAGGAGAATGACTTGTCCATCGATCAGGACCGCCAGGGTTTGCGCTTCGCCATAATCGGCGCGGGCATGGCTGGCATTTTGGCCGCCATCCGCCTGCATCAGGCTGGCGAGAATTTCACCGTTTTCGAAAAGGCCGGGCGACTGGGCGGCACCTGGCGCGAAAACCGCTATCCGGGCCTGACCTGCGACGTGCCCGCGCACGCCTATACCTACAGTTTTGAACCCTATGCGGAATGGGACGCCTATTACGCCAAGGGCGGCGAGATTCAGACCTATTTTGAAAAGACGGCCGAAAAATACGGCATCATGCCGCATGTCCGTTTCGACAGCGAAGTGGTGTCCACGGTTTGGGACGATGATGCGGCGGTATGGCGGCTGGGCCTGATCAATGGTGAACAGGTCGAGGCGGAGGTGGTCATCGCCGCGTCGGGCGTGCTGCACCATCCCAAGCTGCCCGACATTGCGGGTTTGGACAGCTTCAAGGGCCGCGCCTTTCACAGCGCCCGATGGCAGGACGATGCGCCGGTGGATGGCGCGCGTGTCGGCGTGATAGGCAATGGATCGACAGGCGTGCAGATCGTCACGGCGCTCAACACCCGCGCGGAAAGGCTGGTTCATTTCCAGCGTTCGCCGCAATGGATCATGCCCGTTCCCTATTTCCAGTATAGCGAGGAGGAAAAGGAAGCCTTTCGCCGCGATCCCGCATTGATCGACGAAATCCGCAACAACAAGGAATATTGGGACAATATCTTCCGCTTCACCCACGCCATCACCGACACCCATGGGCCGGAGATCGCGGCCATAGAGCAGGCGTGTCTGGACAATCTGGAAAACAGCATCCGCGACCCCGAGCTCAAGGAAAAGCTGCGTCCCGATTATCGGGCTGCGTGCAAGCGGCTGATCTATTCCTGGTCCTATTATGACGCCGTGCAGCATCCCAACGTGGCGGTAGAGCGCGACCGCATTGCCCGCATCGAACCGGAAGGCGTGCGGATGGCCGATGGGCGGCTGCATGAGCTGGATACGCTGGTGCTGGCGACCGGATTCCATGCCGACCGTTTCATCCGTCCGACCACTGTATTGGGACGCGATGGCCTGTCGCTGGATGATCTCTGGTCAATCCGTCCGACCGCTTATTATGCTGTGGCGATACCGAGCTTCCCCAATTTCTTCATGCTGAACGGACCGACCGGGCCGGTAGGTAATTTCTCGCTGATCGACATTGCGGAACGGCAATGGGCCTATATCGACCAACTGCTTGGGCGCCTGCGCAGCGGGCAGGCGAGGACGATCGAACCGCGCGCTGACGCCCATGCCGATTATGAGGAGCGGCGTATTGCCGCCGCCCGCACGACGATCTTCGGGTCGGGGTGCAACAGCTGGTATCTTGACGCGACAGGCGTTCCCGCCAGCTGGCCGTGGAGCTACGAGGCCTTCGCAGACGCGATGGCGACACCGGTGATGGACGATTATGTCACGACGGCCCCGGCCGAACTGGCGGCGTGATGACGTAAGGCAGGGGGGAGGGGAAGGCCGTTCCTCTCCCCCGGTCCCGCTTTTTTGTCAGCGGCCCATTGCAGCGACAGCCTCGGCCGCGCCGCGTATCGCGCCCTCGATATAGGTGACGCCTGTGCCGTCGCCCACCTCCACGACATCATGGCCCCCGGCACGCAAGGCGTCCGCGAGAGTGGAATCGCCATGTGCGCCCATTGCAACCACGACATGATCGGCGGGAATGCTCTGCGGCTGGCCTTCGGCATCGGTGAAGCTGACTTCATTCTTCCCGATAGTGATCGCACTGGATCCAGCGAACATGGCGACGCCATGCTCGCGCAGTTCGGCGAGCAGGCGCATGCGGCGTACCAGCAGCAGGCCACCGCCGAACTTCGGCGCTTCGCCCACGACGGTCACTTCGCGCCCCCGCTCCATCAGGAACTCCGCCAGTTCGACGCCGACCAGCTCGCCTCCGATGATGACGACCCGCTTGCCCAGCGGCATCCAGGCGTGGGTGGCCTTGCGCACCAGGTCCAGATTGGCGGTCGCGCCCGTCGCAGCGCCCAGCTTCGTCGCGATCCGCGTGGACCAGCTGGTCTTGCGGCGGATTTCGGCTGAATCCTCGCCCAGCATCATGCCGCGCAGGTCATCGCCTGACAGGACGAAATCCTGGTCGTTGCCGGGGATGGGCGGCATGTCGCGCACCGCGCCCGTCGCCACGATTACCTTGTCCGGTTTCAGGCTGGCGATCATTTCCGGGGTCGCCATCGTCTTCAGGCGGACATCGACCCTCGACTGGCCAATCTGATGCCGCAGCCAGTTGAGCAGCCGCTCATTGGGTTCATAGGCAAGGGCTGCAAAGCGCAGCGTCCCGCCCAGCCGATCCGACTTCTCGATCAGCGTTACCTTCGCGCCCGCCAGGTCCAGCCTGCGCGCGGCTTCCATGCCGCCGGGCCCGCCGCCGATAATCACCACATGGCCGGGCGCCTTCGCGGGGGACCAGTCCAGATCCTCATACCCGGTTTCGGAACGGACGGCGCAGCGGACCTGCTCGCGCAGATAGGCGGTGCTGACGCAGGTATAGCAATAAATGCATGGACGGATGTCGGCGATCCGCCCTTCCTTCATCTTGATGGGAAGGTCCGGGTCGGCCAGCAGCTTGCGCCCCATCGCCAGGAAATCGAATTCGCCCTGCGCCAAGCCCTTTTCGCCGCGTTCAATCTCAACCCGCCCCGATGCGATGACCGGTATTGAAACGGCTTTGCGGATAGCGGCGGCGGCTTGCAGGTGCGCGCCCGGTTCATGGGGAATGTTGGATGCGGAATGCAGCTTGCCCTGACCAACATCATGATAGGCGGTGACGGTCAGCGCATTGGCCCCCGCCGCCTCCACCATCGGCGCCAGTTCGATGGCATTTTCCAGCGTGATGCCGTTCTTCTTGCCAATTTCGCGCGAATCGATCTTGACCCAAAGCGGGAAGTCCGGACCGACCGCCGCGCGCACGGCCCGCACGACCTCCAGCAACAGGCGGGCGCGGCCAGCGACGTCGCCGCCATATTCGTCCTGCCGCGTGTTGGTGGATGGCGACACGAAGGATGAAAGCAGATAGCCGTGACCGCCGTGGATTTCCGCTCCGTCCATCCCGGCCCGCTGGGCGCGGACGCCCGCTTCGGCGAACTGGCGCACGGCAAGGTCGATGTCCGCCTTTTCAAGCACCTTCACCTGCGGAACGACGCCGCCCGCAAAGGCCGCCATTTCTTCGGGCAGGAAATAGTCGGGAAAGTCACCGGCAAATGCCGGGGGATAGGCCGGTCCCCAGAGGGGGTGGCCGTCCTGCGCGCTATGGGTCGCGACCAATCCGCCATGGTGCAGCTGCGCCGCGATCAGGCCGCCCGCCGCGTGTACGGCATCGACCAGCCGGGTCAGGCCGGGCAGGAATCGGTCATCGGATATGGCGGTCTGTCTGGGCTGCACAGCGCCGACCGGCCATGCCACGCCCGTCACCCCCATGACGATCAGGCCCGCGCCGCCCTTTGCCTGCGCCACATGATAGTCGATCAGGCGTTGCCCGACCGTGCCGTCGGCTTCGGCCAGGCTGACGCCCATGGCAGTGACGATGATGCGGTTGGGAAGGGTCAGCGTGCCGATCTGGCCCGGTGAGTTGAGCATTGCCGGAACTGCGCCCGGCCTGGACTGGGAAAGGGCGGGGGCAGCGGTCATGACAATCTCCTAAATGCGCCACATGCGTATGGTCTGCATCCTTTTATCGCGCTGTTGTTCGTTAGTCAGGCGAAAATAACAACAATCGCGTAATTTTTTATCGCCTCTCATGCCATTGTTTTCGTGCCGGAGTCTCCGCGTGACCCACAGGCACAAAAAAAGCGGGGCGGCCCGACGCCACCCCGCTCCATCTTTTCGATACGGATCAGCCGACCTTCAGCGCAGCCACTTCATCGGCCGACAGCTTGAGGGAAGCTGCCTTGACGGCTTCCTCGATACGCGCCGGGCTGGACGCGCCGATGATCGGGATCACCTGCTGCGGCTGGTTCAGCAGATAGGCGAGCGCGATGTCCGAAGCGGTCACGCCATGCTTGGCGGCGATGTCCTTCGCAGCGGCGAAGCGGTCCTTGTTGACCGGATTGTCGTAAAAGCCCTGCAGATGCTCGGGCACGCCGCCCTGCTCCATGAAGCCGAAATAACCGCGGCTCTGCGCGCAATAGGGGATGATGGCCAGGCCTGCATCCTTGAGCGCGCCGCCATGATCCTCGAAATACATCTGATAGCCCTGGGCCGTCGCATTTTCCTCGTTCGGCTTGGCAAGGCCCCAGAAAGGCTCGACCGCCACGAAACCGGCCTTGCCGTTCGCCTTGGCATAGTCATTGGCTTCCAGCACGCGGGCGTCGGTCCAGTTGGACGCGCCGAAATAGCGGATCTTGCCCGCATCCTTCGCTTCGTTGAGGAAATCGATCAGTTCGGCGACCGGGGTTTCCGGATTGTCCATGTGCAACCAGTAGAGGTCGATAGTGTCGACGCCCAGATGGCCAAGGCTTTCGTTCAGGTCGCTGGCGACGTCGGTTGGATTGACGCGGTTGCGATAGTCGCCGACGCGCATGTCGAAATGACCGCCCTTGGTGGCGACGACGACGTCTTCGCGCTTCTTGCCCTTCAGCCAGGCGCCGATGGCGCGTTCGCTTGCACCCTTGGGCGCGTCAGGAATCCAGTCGCCATAGGAACGGGCGGTGTCCACGAAATTGCCGCCCAGCTCCAGGAACTTGTCCAGGATGGCGTTGCTGCGGTCCTGGTCGATAGCGGTGCCGAGCATGTTGGTGCCGTAGCACAGGCGGCTGACCGAGAGGTCGGTATTGGCGATCGTGACCTTTGAAAGCATGGCTAACTCCTGCATGGCGGCGTCGCGTGCGGTTGCAGCGACAGGCCTAGAACTATCCCGCGGCCGGGATCGAATCGACTATCCGTGCAGGCGCGCGGCGCTGCGCCGGAAATCCCTGCGCGGCGCGGACAAGCTGCCCTGTGCGCGTCATCGCGGGTGCGGACAGTTACGCAGGGGCCGCCGAAAAGGAAAGGGAATTGTGCAGATTCGCAGGCTTTCCGCCATGGCGGCAACGATGCTGTCGTTCAGTAGCTGCCGTTGGTGACAACCACTGTGGCCCCCAGCATGGTGGAGGGCAGGGGGATGAAGCCGCCATAGCGCACCATGGGCGACCCGCTCATGTCATAGCGCACCTGCACCTTGAATTGCCCGGTCCCGTCTGCCTGCGCCTGTATGTCCGGCGTGCCGCCAGACGACAGCAGCGCGCCATAGCCATCGATCACCGCCTGCGCCCGCGCTTGGGCAAGGGTCGTCCGCTCCGTCGCCGACAGACCAGCCATGGCGGCGCGCGCGCCTTCGGCTGCGGCATGGCGGACGCCCAGTAGCGCCGAAAACCAGAAGGAATAGATGATGATCGCGAAAACGAGCATCAGCAGCGCCGGAGCGATCAGGGCGAACTCCAGCGCCGCCATGCCCCGATCGCAGGCAAGGACCCGGCGGGTGCAAATCCTTGGTCGAAGGGCAGCCATCCGTTCAGCTGGAAACGCTGTTGAACAGCGCGGTGAACGCACCGCTCAGGCTATCCTCGAAAGTCCCCGCCAGGGCGGTGATCCCGGCCACGATCACACCGCCCAGCACGGCATATTCCACGGCGGTCAGCCCTTGCTCATCGCGCGCCAGACGCTTGATGAATTTACGTGCAGCATCAATAATCATCGTCATTCTCCTCATCCCTCCGGTCGAAATGGACGGCGCGTGGAGGGTGTTTGCGCCGCCTGTCTACTAAATCAGCACAGGCACGCCGCACCGCGCGCCCGTCACCCGGACGGTCGCATGGCCAAGCTGGATGCCGAGCGCCGCGAGCAGATTATCGAGCAGCGGATCGACCGCCGTTCCCGCAAGGCCCGCGAGCGGAGCCACGATCCCGCCCAGCAGTTGGGAGCGCACGGCGCTGGCGTCGCATAGTGGCCAGACGCAAAGGTTCAGCGGCTTCACCTGAAGCCCGTCCGATGCCGTCAGGCTGCCAATCAGCGAGGACAGCAGCGGCCCGGTCTGCGATCCGTTGCCGATGCTGGCGGGGCTGCCGGGCGCTCCTGGCCTGCCGATCGCGCCCTGCCCACCGGGCCCGAAGATCAGCGTTCCGCTATTCCCCGTCACCGGCTGCGCTACGGCGCGCGCGTCTGCGGTGACGAGGTTCAGGACGTTCAGGATGCGCGCGGGCGCGATGTCATTCGCGGACAGCGGCGGCATCGGGCGGCTCATGGCATTGGCGGGCGCATTGCCGACATAGGCGTTGACCAGCCCGGAACTGGCCAACACGCTTACCCGGCTGTCGCGCGCCTGTTCCGCCGTGCTGGCGCACTCTATGGCAGTGATGTCCGCGCGTGCGGCTGCGATGTCGATCAGGACCGGCACGGAGTCGACGGTGATGCCAAGGATGGAAAGGTTCAGCCCCAGGTTCAGCTGTAGCCGCAACGCCGATGTGCTGGCGCTCGTCTCGCCCGCCGGGCCAAAGGAAAAGCGCGGCCTGTCCACCGGGCCGGTGGCGACCGCCGCGATCCTGACGGTGCTGCCCGCTGCAACCCGGCTGACGGCGTCGGACAGGTCGATGGCGCCATTGCCCGCCTGCACGGCGAATGCGAAAAGCTGATAGGCGTTCAGCCCCGCGCGCAGGCCCGGCTGCTCGTCCGCTTCCCCGACCGGCATGTTCTTCCACACGCCCAGGCCGAACAGGCCGTTCAACGGCACGGAATAGCCATTGCTCACCTGCCCCGCGACAAGGGTCAGCGTCGTCGCGGTGGCCGGTTGGTCAGCCGCGCTCGCCGCCGCGATCAGCATGTCGCGCAATCCCACGCTGCGGCTGGTCAGGTCGTCATAGGTGCCGCTTTCTCCAACCCGGCTCGCCAGCGCGTCGAAGAAGCGGCCCGCATCGACATGGCCGTCCATCAGCGTCTGGATGTCGCCGCTATTCAGCCGCAACTGAATGCCGAGCAGCGCGCCCAGCAGGTCGTTCACGCTGTTCACCAGCGAATTGGTGACGGTCAGCACGCCTGAACTCACGCCCACGCCTGCCTCATCGATACGCGCCGCCGTCGCCGTGGCGGCAAGGTCGGGAATGGGGCTGGCCGCGCCCAGAACGCGAGTGAGGAACTGGCGGCTGGGCTTGCCCGTGCGGATGCGAACGGCGTTCATCATGCCGTTACCGGGGCAACGGGCAAGGCTGGGGTCGAACCGCTGCTCGCTCGTCAGTCGGGCGTCGGGACAATAGCGTCCCAGTTCGACCGATTGCAGAATGGCCGGATCATAGCCATTACGGCCAAGGCTTTGCTGCGCGCGCGCCGTCGCCTGCGCCGGATACATGGCGGCCGCCAGCGCCGCCGCTTCGGTTGCCGCCCGGAGGTCGCGGCTCGACGTATAATAAAGCCCCGCGTCCAGCGCCAAACCCGCCGCGCCGACAAGCGAAGCGCCCAGCACGGCGATCATCGGCGCGACCACGCCCTGCCTGTCGCGCCACAGCGAAGGAAGCCGCCTGTGCGTCATTGCCCCGCCACGCCGTCCTGATCCGATGGCCGGGGTGGCCGCTGCCCGATGGATTGCAGATAGCGGGTGCGGACAATCGCCGCCTCTTCGGCGCTAAGGCCAGTGCTCCCCGGTTCACGCGGCGGCGAACGCAGCTGCGCCTCCACGACGCGGCGGGCCTCATCCTGCATTGGCGGCAGGGGGGCGGAGGCGAGGAGGAAAAGGCAAAGCATCAACGGTCCTTCCTGATGGACAGGCGGGTGGCTTCGGCAGCGATCTGGCGGCGGATCATGTCGCGCTCGCGCCCATCGCGAACATGGTTCAGCAAGGCTTCGGCCTGTGCCCCCTTGCCGCCGGTCATGAGCGCGAGGATCAGATTGTTGCGAACGACCGGTGCGGCAGGCGCCAGGTCCAGCGCGCCGCGCAGGCTTTCGATGGCATCGTCGGCAAAGCCCGCGCGCATCTGTGCATAGCCCAGCGCATTGCGCAGCATGGGATCGGCGGGACTGCCCGCCACCGCCTGCCGGTAAAAGCCGATGGCTTCGGGCCAGCGTTCGCGCGCCGCCAGCAGGTGCCCGCGCACCGCACTGCCGCCGCCGTTGGCCAGTGTTGCAGCTGCCGTCTCCGCCCCGTCCAGATCGCCAAGGTCGAGCAGCGCGTTGACCCGCAGCACGCGCGCATCGACATCGCCCGGATAACGGCGGTCAAAATCGTCTAGATAGGCAATGGCGGCGCGCGGGCGGCCATCGGCCCGCGCCTGATGGATCAGTTGCAGGTAAAGGCTGCGCGTCGACCCCGGCATGTCGGCGGTCGGCGCGGCGGCCAGCATCAGGGGGATGAGCCAGATCATTGCGCGCTCGCCCGCAGCGTGTCGATGATCGCGACCACCGGCGGGCCGCCCAGCACGATGAACAGCGCGGGCATGAAGAACAGGATCATCAACACGACCATGCGCACCGTGATGCCGCCCATCGCCTCGCGCGCGCGCGCCACGCGCCGCTGGGTAAATTCGCGGGCGAACTCGCGCAGCGCGGGGGCCAGCTCGATCCCCTGGAACATCGCCTGACGGAACAGTGCGGCCAGTTCCTTCGCCCCGCTCACCGCCACCCGCGCCGCCCAGCGATCAAGCGCCAGTTCATAGCGCATGCCCCGATCGAGATCGGCGACGAGCAGGCCGATCAACGCACCATGATGCGGCACCGCAATCTGCTCGTCGCGGGCGATGGATCGGAAACATTGATCCAGCGACACGCCGCTTTCCAGCATCATCAGCATCAGGTCGATCAGGAACGGAAATTCCGCCGTGACCTTCCGCGCCCGCGCCGAAGCCATCATCGTCAACGCCTGCCGCGCGCCGATGAATACCAGGCCCGCAGCGATCAACACCAGCAACGGTCGCGCCAGCCATTCGCCCCAGACAAGGCGGCTGACCAGCATCATGGCCAGCGCCGCCGCGCCTGTCGCGCCGAGCCGCAGCCACAGGAAATGATTGACCGCCCGTGCATCCTGAAAGCCTGCCAGTTGCAGCTGCCGTTCAAGCGTGGTCCGGTCGCGTCCATCCGCACCCAACAGCCGGGGCAGGCGGATTCCCGTCCTGTCGGGTTCGGCGGCGGTGGGCGCCAGTCGTGTAAGCCGCGCTTCCAGCCGCCGGTCGGCCACCAGCATGCGCGCGCCCGCCATGGCGATGCCGACGCCAACCAGGGCCATGATCAGGCAGGAAAGAAAGATGACCGGGGGCATCAAAAGGCCAGCCGCATGACACGGCGCATGACCAGCATGCCAACCGCCTGCAGAACGACCGCAATGATCGCCATCCGATGGCCGCGCGCGTCGGACAGGAAGAAATCGACATAGGTTGGATTGGACGCCATCAGCAGCGCCATCGCCACCAGCGGCATGGCGATCAGCACGCGGGAACTGACCTTCGCCTCCGATGTCGCCGCCTTCAGCTCGCGCGCGATGCGCATTCGTTCCCGCAATATGGCCGACAGGTTCGACAGGACCGCACTGATCGAACCGCCATAGCGTATATTGGTGCGTATCGCCGCTGCCAGCATCGACATTTCGGGAACGCGCAGCCGGTCGGCAAGCTGCTGCATCGCCTCGCTGACCGGCGCGCCGAGTTCAAGGCGGCGGGCGGCAGGAGCCAGATAGCTGCGTACGATGCCGGGCGCTTCGGGCAGGGACCGCTCCAGCGCCTGCGACAGCGAACTGCCGACCGCCTGCATCTGGCGCACCGCGTCGATATAGAAGGGCAGCGCCTCCACCAGCGCATCGATCCGCCGTTGCGCCCGCCGCCTGATCCACCAGAGCAGGGCCAGCGGCGGCAGCGGTAGCAGCAAAATCGTCATCACTGGCCCGCCCAGCAGCAGCAGGAACAGCATGTAGAGCGCCATCGCCCCGGCGAAGATGCCGATCGCGCGGGTGGTGATGTCAACCTGCGCCCGGGCGAGCAGCGGCGCGGCAAGGCCGGGCGCGGACAGCCGCTTGCCATATTGAACCAAAGGCGCGCTGCCAGGCGCGAGCGCCGCCAGCCGACGGTTGAGCCGCGCCCGCTCGCGCGCCCGCAGCACCAGCAAAGGCGTCGCCGCCGCAATTATCGTCAACAGCGCGAGCAGCAGGAACGCCACGCCCTTCAGCATGATGCCCGCCCTATGACGCCCGGCACATAATCGCGCAGGCGCGCCGTGAAATGGGGGCGGGGGGAAAAGGTGCGAAACTCGCCCAGGCCCGACATGGCGGGCTGTTCCTGAAAGCTGAAAAGCTCGTTGAAGCTATAGGCTTCCCCTTCGATGCCGGTGACTTCGGTGACGCCGACGATGCGGCGGCTGCCGTTGGACAGGCGCTGGATATGCACCACCAGATGGACGCTGCTGGCGATGAAGCGCCGGATGGCGCGGATGTCATTCTGCAACCCCGCAAAGCCGAGCAGCATTTCCAGGCGAGCAAAGGCGTCACGCGGGGAATTGCCGTGCAGCGTCGCCATCGAACCGTCATGGCCGGTGGACATGGCCTGCAACATCTCCACCACTTCCACCCCGCGCACTTCGCCCAGGATGATGCGGTCGGGCCGCATGCGCAGCGCATTGCGCACCAGTTCGCGCGCGCTGATCTCGCGGCTGCCATCGACATTGGGCGGGCGTGTTTCCAGCCGCACGACGTGGTCCTGCCGCAATTGCAATTCGGCGGCGTCCTCTATGGTGATCAGCCTTTCGCGGTCGCTGATGAAATGGGACAGCATGTTGAGCAGCGTCGATTTGCCCGCGCCCGTGCCGCCGCAGATCAGGATGTTGAGCCGCGACCGCACGGCGGCGGCGAGATAGGCGGCCATGTCGGCGCTCATCACCTGCCGGTTGACGAAATCCTCTATGCCCAGCGCCTGCATGCGGAACTTGCGGATCGACAGCATCGGGCCGTCCAGCGCGACCGGCGGGATGACGATGTTGACCCGAGATCCGTCCGCCAGCCGGGCGTCCACATAGGGGCTGGCTTCATCGACACGGCGGCCGATCGGCCCGACGATGCGTTGGATGATGTTCATGAGGTGGGCGTCGTCGCGAAAGCGCCGGTCAGCCTTTTCCAGCAGCCCGCCGCGCTCGACATAGATGGTGCCGGGGCCGTTGACGATGATGTCGTCCACGCCGGGGTCGCGCAGCAACGGCGCGAGCGGGCCAAGCCCTGCGACCTCATCTTCCACATCTTCGATCAGCAGCAGACGTTCCGCCGCATTGAGCGCCAGTTGACCCCGCCTGCTGCGGCTGGCGATCACCTGTTCTATCTCCGCGCGCAATGCCCGCGCGCCCATCTTTTCCGCCGTGCTGCCGCGTGCTTCCAGCTGTTCGATCACCTGGGCGCAAGTCTGGGCCTTCACCGCCTGATAGCTGTCGCTCATCCGCTGCGTCGCAGGCTGGGCGACAGGCGCGGCGCGCGCGGGCGTTCGTGCCGGGCCGTCTTCGAACAGCAGGCTCATGCCGTCCGCTCCAATGGCCGCTGGAGTAGTCGGCGCAGGCGGTTCAGGCTGGTGGCGGATGGCCGCGCCTCCACATCACAGGCTTGCTTGATCGCGCGGATATAACGGTCCGCGCCCCCCTCCATGGCGAGCGGTCGGCCGGAATTGAGCGCGTTGCGCACCCGCACCTGATCGACCGGAAGGGGCAGGACGCTACCGGTCTGGAGCACATCGCCCATGCGGCGGCTGTCGAGCAAGATGCCGGGCTGGTGATCCCACACCAGCAGGCGGGTCTTGGCCAGCACCGTTTCATCGCTGCCCATCCGTTCCAGCAGGCGGCGGCATGTCTCCATCTCGCGGATCGACTGGGCGCAGAGCAGTTCGATGCGGTCGGCCAGCCCCGCCAATGTCCGCAGCAGCCCGCTATGCCGCAGGCTTCCAGCGCACAGCACCACATCGCCGCAGCAGGCGCGGAGCAGGCGGATCAGCGCGGCGATGTCGGCAGGCGCAATTCCCGCAGGCTCGGTCCCCGAACCACCGTCCAGCGTCAGCAGCATCAACCCGCTCGGTTCATGCCGCGCCAGCGTGTTGGCCAGCAGGCTGGCGTCCAGCCGCTCTATATCGGCAATGGCCGACGCCAGCCCATATGTCACCGGCAGGTCCAGATAGGCTTCGGCGGCGCTGGTCGGCATGGTGCAGTCGATCAGCAGGGTTGACAAACCCGCCCGCGCGCGCGTCACCGCCATGTCGGTCCCCACCATCGCCGCGCTTTCCGGGTCCGCGCCCAGCACCAGCGTCAGGCGGCCTCCACGGCCATGGTCGGCGACGGACTGGTTGAGCAGCCGGCCCAATATCGCGGCGATGTCCACGTCCACTGCGGCGCGTGGGATGACATCGTCCGCGCCGGAGCGGATGGCATGCAGTATCTGGTCCGCGCCTGTCTCGTCAGTGACAAGGACTATCGGCCGCCCGCCTGCGCTCTCCCCCACGGTGGCCAGCGCGGCGGCGAGTGAGCGTTCAGGCGGGATCGCTTCACGGTCCATGAGGATGACGCACGGGCCGTCCAGCATTTCCGGCGTGATTGACTGGACCAGATCGACAGTCGCGCGGCCCTGCATCGCATCGCGAACATGCTGGGCGAGGCTGCGGTCGATGGAAAGCAGGATGATGCGGCTCATGTCAGGGCCTCGCCACGCCAAATGGGACGACCGGGTTCTTGGTGTCCAGCAGCGATCCGGGCAGTGCGGGCAAATCCTTCGGCTGGACCGGCCCGACCAGCCTCGGCGTGGCGACGATGACCAGTTCCTGCCTTTCCTTCTGTGTCTGCTGCCGCCGGAAAAATGCGCCGATCACGGGTATGTCGCCCAGGATCGGGGTCTTGTCGCGGGTGGTCGACTGGCTCGAATAGCTAAGGCCCGCAATAACGAAACTTTGCCCGCTGCCCAGTTCCACGGTAGTCTCGGCCGAACGGCGGCGCAGCCCCGGCACGACATAGCCCTGCAACTGCACGCCGCTGCCATAATCCAGCTCGCTTACTTCCGGCGCGATTTTCAGCACGATCTGGTCGGGCGACAGCACATAGGGCGTCACCGACAGCCGGACGCCAAATTCCTTATACTGGATCGAAATCGCGTTGCCGGTCCCCGACGCCTGCGGCACCGGCACGGGAATCTCGCCGCCCGCCAGAAAACTGGCTTGCTCCCCTGATCGCACCAGCAGCGTGGGTTGCGCCAGCAACTCGGAAAGGCCGTTGGACGACAGCGCGCTCAACACAGCGTTGATGCCGCGATTGGGCGCGGACAGGAACAGGTTGAAGGCGTTCTGGATCGGGACGCTTGCATCAATGGACGATGCGCCCGATCCAAAGCTGGCGCTGTTGAGGCTGCTGGGCGAAATGACGGCGCCCTGAATGTCGCCGCTCAGTTTCGAAAAGTTGAAGCCCAGCGCCTTGAGCGTGGAGGCGGACACGGCGGCGAACTGCACATCGACGGCCACCACCTGTTCGCCTGCGACGATGCGGGGGCCGGTCATCGCGCGGGGATCGCCGCCCACCGCATCGGTCACGCTCAAAACTGTCTCGGACATCAGCGCGCCATCACGGTCAAAGACGGCGACGGCCGCTTCGCCCGCGCCGATGCCGGTGACGCGCAGCGAGCGGGGGGTCGGGGCCGCGACGGCGATCACATGGTCGCGATCCACCTCGATCCGCCCGAGACGGGACGGGGATAGGTGAGCGTGCGCGTCTGCCGGATCGACAGCGGCTTTTGATCCTGCGCCAGGGCCGATGGGGAAGTGGCGGCTGCGACCAACGCCACAGCGATGACAAGGGGTCTCAACGCGCGCCGCTCCCGGAATAGAGGGTTTCGCGCCTGTCGCCGACGACCAGCTCGATTGGCTGGCGTGCAGGTGCGGACACCCGCGCCTGCATTGGCCGTGGCGCGGCCCGCGGGGGTTCTGCCGACACGGCCGGCGCGGGATCGGGACCGCGCGAGGCGGCGGTCGCCACCGCAACCTGCACGCTGTCCACCGGGTTGCGAAGGGAAAGCGTGAGCGCGCCGGTGCTCTTGGCCAGCGACAGGATGGAAACCTGCTCTGGGCTGAGCGCCAGCGTCACCGTCCGTGCGGGCGGCGGCGGCGCGGACAACTGGCCCTGGCTGCCTGACGTCGGTTGCGTCCCCAGCACGGCGTCGCCGACGGCCAGCACCTGCACCAGTTGCAACAATGTCTGGGCGCGGCTGCGGCCCGATCCCCGTGCCCCGCTGATTGCGTCGGCGCCGGGATAGACGACCTGCACATCGACACGGTCGCCGGGCCGGACCAGTCCGGCGACCGCGATCTCCGCCGTCGTGTCGATACTGATCGCCCGCATGCCGACAGGCACCCGGATGGCGAGCTTTTCCTCTCCGCCTACCGCCTCGCGCGGGATCAGCGCGCCGGCGGCGATCGTCCGGGTGGCCACCTTGCCGACCAGTTCGGCCGGGGTTGCGGCGGACGGATGCCGCGCGGGGTCGGCTGTGGCGTTGCGGATCATGGCGGCTGTGATCGTTTCGCCGGTCTGGATAGGGCGCGCGGCTGCGGCCAGTATCACCGCCTGCGCCTGCGGCTTCGCCGTCCCCGATGATGCGGGTGGCGCGGCGGCGGCGGACGACCGCTCCATCTCGCGCAGGCCAAGCAGCAGGAACAACAGGGCGGCCAGCGTCCCTCCCACCATCATGATCCTGGCTTTCCACCCCAATTGCATCATTCCCCCTGGTCTTGCGTCCACGCAAAGCCGTCCCACTTCCGAGGCGGATGAGACCCGTTCGACCGAAATTCCTATATGTTCCGGGCGGATGAGGGGATCGAAGATGAAACCGAAATGACGGGATCGGCCGGCAAATATTGCCGACCATTAACCTGTTGGCCGGGGCTTTGCGTGCAAGTCCATCCGCAACGGCTTTTTCTGCGCGTCGCCGATCAGGTTTGAATGTTCAAAATGGTGCGAAATCTTCGCGCGGGGGCTTTGAATCTGCCCAGTCAATGCGCCAGCAGCAACGGAATATGAACATCGCGCAGCATGGAACGGGTGACGCCGCCAAATACCAGTTCACGCAGGCGGCTGTGGCCAAAAGCGCCCATCACCATCCAATCCGGCTTTATCGCGCCTATGGCCGCCTTCAGCGTCGCTTCCACCGTGCGCCCGTCCTGCGGCCAGCTGTGAAATTCCGTCTTGATGCCATGGCGGGCCAGATATTCCGGCGCGCCGGTCGCGGGGAAGGGGAATTTCCCGGCTTCCTCGACCGTCACCACATGCACCTCTTCCGCCTGCTTCAACAGCGGGACCGACAAGCGCAGCGCCGTCGATGCTTCCTGCGACCCGTCCCACGCGACCATCGCCCGGCCCGTAATCATCATGCCGCGCGCGTCCTGCGGGACCGCCAGTACCGGGGTGCGGCCGCCCATCGCCAGATCGGCGGCGATATGCGGCGGATCGCTCATTTCGCGGCGCGGGCCGGCGGGCAGGGTCACGACCATGAAGTCGCACAGCCCCGAAGCCGACAGCAGCCCGTTGACGAGGTCGCCGTCCACCTGCCGCCAGTCCCAACTGACGTCCTCGCGTTGCAATCGCTGCTCCATCCGCGTGCGCATCCGCGCATCTATTTCGTGCAGTTCGGCCATCAGCGTGGGGGCCATCGACATTCCGCCATAAACCTCGCCCGTCATCAGGTTGGGCATGGCCGTCACCTGGACGCAATGGATGTGGGCAGGCGCGGAACGGGCAATGTCGCAGGCGGCCTGCAACCGGCTTTCCATGCCGCTATCGTCGTGGATGTGGAGCAGAATGGATGTCATCGCGCTTCTCCATGACCTGTTGCTTACCCATCCCTTATATCGCATTTCGGGTGAAGGCGGGACATGCCATTTATGTCCAAGGCAGCGGCGTCGGGACCGGGATCGGCCCAAATATCCTGCCATCGAGCGGCTTGTTGCGCGCTAATCCAAAAGTGCTGCGATAAAAATTTTGTAATTGTCCAATAAGATGGGCCTGTTTTTGCAGGCTCGTGCGTATTATATTCGGATCATGGCTACTGCGGCGGGAGTCGTCAGTGACGAAAAGCGAACTGTTTTCGAGCTTCACGCGGAATTATGACGAACGGCGACAAGCCGAGATGTCAGTCGAGGATTATTTGCTGGGATGCCGCAATGATCCCTTGATGCACGCATCGGCGCCGGAACGCCTGCTGGCGGCAATCGGCGAACCTGAAATCATAGACACGTCCCGTGACCAGCGGCTTGGGCGGATCTTCATGAACCGCACCATTCGCCGGTACAAAAGTTTCGCCAATTTCTACGGCATGGAATCGACGATCGAACATATCGTCAGCTTCCTGCGCCACGCCAGCCAGGGGCTGGAGGAACGCAAGCAGATCCTCTACCTGCTCGGCCCGGTCGGCGGCGGCAAATCCTCGCTTGCCGAACGGCTCAAGGCGTTGATGGAAACCCATCCCATCTATGCGTTGAAGGCAGGCGATGAAATCAGCCCGATCTTCGAAAGCCCGCTCGCGCTGTTCGACGCCGAAACGCACGGGGCCATCATCGAGGACAGCTATGGCATCCCCCGCCGCCGCCTGACCGGCATGATAAGCCCATGGGCGCGCAAGCGGATGGACGAGTTTTCCGGCGACATTTCCCGGTTCAAGGTTGTTCGCCTGATGCCCTCGCGCATGCGGCAGATCGCCATCGCCAAGACCGAGCCGGGCGACGAAAACAATCAGGACATCAGTTCGCTGGTCGGCAAGGTCGATATCCGCAAGCTGGAAATGCTCTCGCAAAATGATCCCGACGCCTACAGCTATTCGGGCGGGCTGAACCGGGCGAACCAGGGCATGCTTGAGTTCGTCGAGATGTTCAAGGCGCCGATCAAGATGCTCCACCCGTTGCTGACGGCGACGCAGGAGGGCAATTATATCGGCACCGAAAATATCGGCGCGATCCCCTTCAACGGCATCATCATGGCGCATTCCAATGAATCGGAATGGTCGAATTTCAAGAACAACAAGAATAACGAAGCCTTCATCGACCGTATCTACGTGATCAAGGTGCCCTATGCCCTGCAGGCGACGGAGGAACGGCATGTCTATGAAAAGCTGCTGCGGGAATCGGACCTGAGCAAGGCGCCCTGCGCGCCCGGAACACTGGACATGCTGGCCCGCTTTTCCGTGCTGACGCGGCTGCGCGAGCATGAGAACAGCAATCTCTATTCCAAGATGCGCGTCTATGACGGCGAAATGCTGCGGGAAATCGATCCGCGCGCCAAGAGCCTTCAGGAATATCGTGATGCCGCGGGCGTGGATGAAGGCATGTCGGGCACCTCGACCCGCTTCGCCTTCAAGGCGCTGTCCGCGACCTTCAACCATGACGGCGTCGAGATCGCGGCGGACCCCGTCCACCTCATGTATGTGCTGGAAGGCATGGTGCGGCAGGAACAGTTCCCGGCCGAAACGGAAGCCAAGTATCTTGAGTTCATCAAGGGCGAACTGGCCCCCCGCTATGCCGAGTTCATCGGTAATGAAATTCAGAAGGCCTATCTGGAATCCTACCATGACTATGGCCAGAACCTGTTCGACCGTTATGTCGCCTATGCCGATGCGTGGATAGAGGATCTGGACTTCAAGGATCCCGATACCGGCCAGTTGCTGGACCGCGAAGTCATCAACCAGGAACTGACGAAGACCGAAAAGCCCGCGGGTATCGCCAATCCCAAGGATTTCCGCAACGAAGTCGTCAAGTTCGCCCTGCGCATGCGGGCGAGCAATGATGGGCGCAACCCCAGCTGGACAAGTTACGAAAAGATCCGTGAGGTCATTGAAAAGCGGATGTTCAGCCAGGTTGAGGACTTGCTGCCGGTCATCAGCTTCGGGTCCAAGAAGGACGGCGACACCGCCAGCAAGCATGACGAATTCGTCGCGCGCATGATCGAGCGGGGTTATACCGAACGGCAGGTCAGGCGTCTGGTCGAATGGTATATCCGCGTCAAGCAGGCCGGATAAGGGAGGCGCGCTCTTTTTGGAGGTGTTTTGGCCGCAATGCACATAGTCGACAGACGGCTGAACCCCGGTGGCAAGAGCCTGGTAAACCGGCAACGGTTCCTCAGAAGGGCGAAAGCCTATGTCAGCCAGGCGGTCCGCGACAGCCTGAAGGACCGCAGCATCAAGGATCTCGCCGGGGAAGGGGAAATCACCATCCGGCGCGACGCGATCCACGAACCGACGCTCCATCGCGCAGCCCAGGGCGGCAATCGCGAACGGGTGTTGCCGGGCAATCGCGAATTTCTGGAAGGCGACCGGATCAAGCGCCCGGACGGCGGCTCTGGCGCCGGATCGCAGGCGGGGGAGGGCGAGGATCAGGATGATTTCCGCTTCGCGCTCAGCCGCGAGGAATTTCTGGATCTTTTCCTGGAAGATCTGGAACTGCCCGACATGGCCAAGAAGAAGCTGGTCGCGGGCAAGATCGAAGGGGTCAGGCGGGCGGGCTATTCCACCATCGGCAACCCGTCCAACCTATCCGTCCCCCGCACGATGCAAAAGGCGATGTCCCGCCGCATCGCGCTGCGCCGTCCCAGCGGCGCGGACCTTGACCGCATCGACGAAGCCATCGCCGAGATAGAGGCGCGGGCGACGCCGCTGCCCGACGATGCTGTGGCGCTGGAAAAGCTGCGGGAAGAGCGGGCGCATATCATCCGCCGCCGTAACGTCATCGCTTATATCGACCCGGTCGATCTGCGCTTTCGCCGTTTCGAACCCGTGCCACGGCCGGTGGCGCAGGCGGTGATGTTCTGCCTGATGGACGTGTCCGGTTCCATGACCGCGCATATGAAGGATCTGGCGAAACGCTTTTTCGCGCTGCTCCACCTCTTTCTGTCGCGCTGCTACGAACATGTTGATGTCGTGTTCATCCACCATACCGACCGCGCGGCAGAGGTGGATGAGGAAACCTTCTTCTACAGCACTGTGACCGGCGGCACATTGGTATCCAGCGCGCTCGACAAGCTGCTGGAGGTGGTGAAGGATCGATACAGCCCCGCCGACTGGAATATCTATGTCGCGCAGGCGTCGGACGGCGACACGCTGGCGTCCGACAATGCGCGCGTCGTCAGCCTGATGCAGGACCAGATCCTGCCCTTCTGCCAATATTTCGCCTATCTTGAGGTCGGGCGGGAGGAATTCATCTCGATCGAAACGACAACCTCCGGCACGGGCCTGTGGGAAGCCTATGCGCCCGTAAGTGAAAGCCACCGCCATTTCGCCATGCGCAAGGTGTCGCACCGCCGCGAAATCTATCCCGTCTTCCGCGAACTGTTCCAGCGGCGCGGCGTCGGCGAAAGGGCCGGCGCTTGACCGGTGCGCTCGCCCCGGCCCCGCTGTTCACGGGCAGCGACTGGGACTTTTCCCTGATCAACCGCATCTACGAAACGGTGGAACCGATCGCGCTTCAGGAAATGAAGCTCAACATCTATCCCAACCAGATAGAGATTATCAGCGCCGAACAGATGCTGGACGCCTATTCGTCCATCGGCATGCCGCTCTTTTACAAACATTGGTCTTTCGGCAAACAGTTCGTCACCAACGAAATGCTGTATCGCAAGGGGCTGCGCGGCCTTGCCTATGAACTGGTGATCAACAGCGATCCCTGCATCAACTATCTGATGCAGGAAAACAGCGCGACCATGCAAACGCTGGTCATTGCCCATGCCGCCTTCGGCCATAATCACTTCTTCAAGAATAATTATGTCTTCAAGCAATGGACCGATGCCGAGGGCATTCTGGATTATCTGGAGTTTGCCAAACGCTACATCGCGCAATGCGAGGAACGTCATGGCCAGCTTGCGGTAGAGCGGGTGCTGGACGCCGCCCACGCGCTGATGAACCAGGGGTCCATCGCTATCCCCGCGTCCGCCCCCGCGACATGAAGGAAGAGGCCGAGCGCGAGGCCGAGCGGCAGGCCTATCGCGACCGCATATATGACGACTTGTGGCGCACCGTGCCGGTCGGGGCAAAGGCTGCGTCCGTGCCCAGCGACCAGCGCCGCGCCGCACTCGGCCTGCCCCAGGAAAACATCCTCTATTTCCTGGAAAAGACCGGTCCACGACTGGAAAGCTGGCAGCGTGAGATATTGCGCATCGTCCGCCTGATCGCCCAATATTTCTATCCGCAGCGTCAGACAAAGGCGATGAACGAAGGCTGCGCCACCTACACCCACTACCGCATCATGACGATCCTGCATGATCGCGGCTGGCTGACCGATGGCGCGTTCATGGAATTCATCCAGTCGCACACCAATGTCGTTTATCAGCCGACATTCGATTCCGGGCATTTTGGCGGCTTCAACCCCTATGCGCTCGGTTTCGGCATAATGTCCGACATAGAGCGCATCTGCATGGACCCGACGGACGAGGACCGCGACTGGTTCGGCGACATTGCCGGGGCCCGCGATCCGGTCGAGGTGTTGAAGGACATCTGGGCCAATTATCGCGACGAAAGTTTCGTGTCGCAGTTCCTCAGCCCGCATCTGATCCGGCAATGGCGCCTGTTCCAGCTGCTCGACCGGGAAAGCGAGCCGGACCTGCGGGTGGAGGCGATCCATGACGAACGCGGCTACCGACGCATCCGCCGCGCGCTGGCGCGCGAACATGACATAGCGCGTCAGGAACCGGATATTCAGGTGGTCGATGTCGATCTGGCGGGCGACCGCACCTTGATGCTGGAGCATGCCGTCACCGACGGCGTGGTTCTGGACGCCTCCGATGCTGCGATGGTGTTGCAAAGTCTCGCCAACCTGTGGGGCTATGAAGTCGCGCTGAGCGAGGTGGATGTGGAAAGCCGCAAGGAGCTGAAAAACCATCGTTGCCACCCGCAACCGGAATGGATCGGCTGAACCGGTGCGCCTCGGCGGCAGACCATCGGGCGCGGTGAAGATTCCATTTCCAAAGTGGTTGTGAAAAGCGTAAATTCTGCCCGGTTTTCGTGAGCGGTTCCGTGCCTGGTCGCAGCTGATGCGCTCGGACGGGAAAGCTCGCTTGAGAGCAGGAGAGCATTTTCATGACGCATGCCCTCAATGCACAGGAATGTCTGGAACGCGCGCGGATGCATGAACAGCTTGCGGCAACGACCGCCGATGCGTCGGCGCGGATGATGCACCAGGCCATGGCCGCCGAATTCCGCCGTCGCGCGGCGATGGGCGGGATGGACATGACGCGTCAGGTGGTGAACAAACCGATCATCGAACTCTGCCCGCCGGTGGCGTGACGGCGTTTCAGGCTGGCGGCGAAAGCGTTTCGCTCAGCCGCATCAGATAGACGTCCATGATCCACCCATGACGCTCGCGCAGCAGCGCGCGGCGCTCGATTATGTCAGGCCCCACCGTCTCCAGCGGACCGTGGGCAAGCGCCTGATGCTCCATCCCCAGATATGCGCCCCACCAGATGTCGATCCCTTCGGCAGCCAATGTCTGGAACGCGCAATGCCCGTCCAGCATAACGACAATGTCACGCACGCCCTTGGGCCAGCCCTTCTCGCGCAATTGCCTGCCCGTCGTGATCAGCACCGGGTCGGCCAGGCGGTTGAGGCAGATGCCGTGCGCGGCGGTCAGCGCCTGGATGCTCGTTATCCCCGGAACGACGCTGACCTCGACGGCAGGTCCCAGCCGCTGTGCGATCCGCAGGCTGCTGTCATAAAGCGAAGGGTCGCCCCACACGAGAAGCGCCAGCGTACCGCCATCCGGCAAATGAAGCGCGATTTGCTCCATCCAGATCGCGGCAATGGCGTCATGCCAATCGACCACTGCTTCTAGATAGGCGGGCTGATCCGCGCGCTTGGGCATGTCGAATTCAACGATGCGCGTCTCGCCCGTCAGCACATCGGCGCAGATCGTCCGGCGCAGGTCGATCAGGTCGGATTTCGCATCCCCCTTGCGCGGCAGCAGGATCAGGTCCGCCTCGTTCATCGCCCGAATGGCGGCGCGGGTCAGATGATCGGAGTTGCCCGTGCCGATGCCGATCAGCGACAGCGCGATCATGCCGCACCCGCGACGAGGTGGAAGAAGCTGCCTGTCACCAGCCCCCGGCGCGATCCCGTGGAGGCGACGGCGTCTCCTGCCGCGTCCGTCACATGGGCGAGCGGCTGATCGGGCTGTTCGACCACCGTTGAATAATGAAATTCATGACCGCGCAGCTCCGCCCCTTCGTCATAGCCGCCCATCGGGGCCAGCAGCCGCGCACGGCGATAGCCCAAATGCAACCGGCGCTCGGCAAAGCTGCTGACGAGGCCCAGCAGCCCCGCCATTGCGTGCGCCTGTCCCTGCGCGTCGATGATCGCCTGCCCCAGCACCATATAGCCGCCGCACTCGCCATGAACCGGGCGATCCTGTGCGTGACGCCGCAGCCCGTCGATAAAGCGCGTCGCTTGTGCAAGGCGCGGCGCATGCAATTCGGGATAGCCGCCGGGCAGCCAGACGGCGTCCGCATGCGGATCGGGCGCTTCGTCGGCCAGCGGCGAAAAGGGCAGGATTTCCGCGCCCGCCGATCGCCAGCCCGCCAGCATGTGCGCGTAGGTGAAGGAGAAGGCGGCATCCTGCGCCAGGGCGACGCGTTGTCCCGGCGGCCGCCACCCCGTGCCAGGCGATGCAGCGCTGGGAAGGGCGCCCGCGCATGCCGGCAGCGCGGACAGGTCCACATGCGCCTCCACCACATCGGCAATGGCATCGATCATCTCGTCCGCGCGTTCCTGCTCGCCCGCCTGCACCAGACCCAGATGACGCTCCGGCAGCGCCAGCGCGGCGGAACGGGGAACCGCGCCCAGCACGGGCAGCGCTATCTGCTCCATCGCGCGGCGGATCATGGCGTCATGACGGGGACTGGCGACGCGATTGAGGATGACGCCCGCGACGCGCAGGTCAGGCCGCATGGTGCGAAAGCCATGCGCCAGCGCCGCCGCCGACTGGCTCTGCCCCGACACGTCTATGACCAGGATGACCGGCCATCCCAGCGCGGCGGCTATATCGGCGCTGCTGCCATTGCCGCTTGCGCCCGTCGCCGCTGCGCCGTCGAACAGCCCCATCACCCCTTCGGCAAGCGCCAGATCGGCGGTCTTGGCTTGCGCGGCGAGGTTCCGGATCATCGCTTCATCCATCGCCCAGCTATCGAGGTTGAAGGCCGCCCGCCCGCTCGCCAGCCGATGATAGGCGGTGTCGATATAGTCTGGCCCACATTTATAGGGCTGCACCCGCACGCCCCGTCGCGCCAGCGCGCGCAGCAGGCCCAGTGTGATGACCGTCTTGCCCGATCCTGACCGGGGTGCGGCGACAAGGATTCCCGGCGTCATTCTTCCGGCCCGGCGAAGCGCGACTGCGTGGACGCGGGGCGGTAACGCCGGTCATAACCGGGCGCGTAAAGCTGGCTTTCGGCAAAATCCCCGTCGCCCAGCACCGGGCCGACGAGTATCAACGCCGTGCGCTCCGGCCCATCCTTTGCCTGCGCCGCGATCGTCGATAGCGTGCCCCGTTCGATCCGCTCGTCCGGCCAGCTTGCGCGCCAGATGATCGCAGCGGGACAATCGGGACCGTAAAGCGGCGACAGGTCGGCCACGACCTGCTCGATATTGTGGATCGACAGATGGATGGCCAGCGTCGCGCCGGTAGCGCCAAAAGCCGCCAATGTTTCGCCCGGCGGCATCGCGCTCGCCCGCCCTGGCGTGCGGGTGAGGACAAGCGATTGGCCCATGCCCGGCAGCGTCAGCTCCGTCCCCAGCGCCGCCGCCGCCGCCGCAAAGGATGGCACCCCCGGCGTCACCGTATAGCCGATCCCCAGCGCTTCCAGCCGCCGGATCTGCTCGCCCATCGCCGACCAGACCGACAGGTCGCCCGAATGAAGCCGCGCGACATCCTGCCCCGTGGCGTCCGCCTCCGCGATAATGGCGATGATCTCGTCCAGCGTCAGCGGCGCGCTGTTCACGATGCGCGCGCCAGGCGGGCAATGATCCAGCACCGCGCGCGGCACCAATGATCCAGCGTAGAGGCAGACAGGCGATGCGGCGATCAGGTCGCGCCCCCGCAGGGTCAGCAGGTCGGGCGCGCCCGGTCCCGCGCCGATGAAATGAACGGTCATGCCAAAATCCCCTCGGCCAGCGCGCAGGTCGCCCGCCCATCGGATGAAATGATGCGTGCCGCGATCAGCCGCGCGCCACGGCCCGCAGCGGTGAGCGCAACCGCTTCGGCAACGCTGCCGGTTCCGTAGGCTATCAGGCTGGCGGCGGATTGCGTGGGCGTCGCGACGCCTCTTATCGCGGCAGGATCTATCAGGATCAGCGGCAGCGCCAATGCATTGGCGAGCGGTTCGACCAATCGCGCCTTGTGGGTCAGCGTCGCGAGCGCCGACACGGTCCGGCCATGCGCTGCCAGCGCCGCCCGCATCGCCGCATCATCCGCCCCGCTACGGCATCCAAAGCCTGCCACGATCATAGCGTCACGCTCCACTGGACCAGCGGATAGGCAGCCTTCCATCCGCGCCGCCGCCCTATCGGCGCGACGCTCGCCATCTCGATCCGCAGCAACTCGCCGCCCATCCGCGCGTGGAACTGCGCCAGCAGCGCCTCGGACTCCAGCGTCACCGCATTGGCGACCAGCCGGGTCCGCCCGCCCGGCAGGCGCAGGATCGCATCCAGCAACCCCTCGCTCAAACCCCCGCCGATGAAGATGGCGTCTGGACGCATGCGGTCTTCCAGCACGGCGGGCGCACGCCCTTCGACCACGCACAACCGATCAGCCCCCAGCCGCGCAGCATTGGTGCGGACGCGCGCGGCGCGTAGGGGATCAGCCTCGAAAGCGACGGCCTGGGTCGAAGGATGGCTTAGCAACCATTCGATCCCGACCGATCCCGACCCAGCGCCGATATCCCACAAAATCTCCCCCGGACGCGGGGCGAGCGCGGACAGGGTCAGCGCGCGCACCGGCCGTTTCGTGATCTGGCCATCATGTTCGAACCAGCTGTCGGCCATGCCGCTGGCGCGTGGCATTACCGCGCCGTCGCCTGCCATCTCGATCCCCACCGCCACAGGATGTGCGATGTCATCCAGTTCAAAGCCTTCGGCGCGCACCGCCCTGATCCGCTCGCGCGGCCCGCCTAGTGCCTCCATCACATGCAGCGACGATGCACCGAAACCGGACTCCTCCAGATAGGCGGCCAGATCCCACACTGCCTTTCCGTCCCTCATCAGAAGGATCGCCCGCTGACCGGGCGCAAGGTCTTGCCTCAATCGGGCCATGGGCGCGGCATGCAGGCCATGGCAGGCGACATGCTGCAACGCCCAGCCCAACCGCGCTGCGGCGATCGAGAAGGTGGACGGGGCCGGGTGGGCGATCCACTCGCCCGGCGCAAGATGCCGGGTGATGCTCGCCCCCGCGCCGAACCAGAAGGGATCGCCCGACGCCAGCAGCACCACCGGCTCCCCGCGCCGGGCGAGCAGCGGGGCGACGCCATCATCGAAGGGTGCTGGCCACGCCAGATGTTCGGCCTTAAGGGGGGCAGCAACGCCAGCTGGCGCGGCGCGCCGGTGACGATGCGCGCATGATCCAGCGCGGCGCGTGCGGCGCTGGACAGGCCGTCGGCTCCATCCTCGCCAATGCCGATGATCGTCAGCCAGGGACCGTCAACCGCCATGCGCAACATCCTGATCCTTGGCGGCACCACGCAAGCGAGCGCGCTTGCCAAGACATTGGCCGAGCGGGGCGAGCGCGCGGTGCTGAGCTATGCCGGGCGCACCGACAACCCGCGCGCCCAACCGGTTCCTGTGCGTGTCGGCGGCTTTGGCGGCGTCGCTGGCCTTGCCGCCTATCTGGCGCGCGAGGGCGTCACGCATCTCATCGACGCGACCCACCCCTTCGCCGCCACCATGAGCGCCCATGCGGTGGACGCCGCGCGACTGGCGAACGTCCCCCATGCCATGCTGACCCGCCCCGCATGGCAAGCGGGGGAGGGCGACCGCTGGAGCCATGTCCGCGACATTGCGGGCGCCGTGCAGGCGCTGGAGGGGCCGCCCCGTCGCGTCATGCTGGCGCTTGGCCGGATGCATGTCGCGGCCTTTGCCGCCCAGCCGCAGCATCATTATCTGCTGCGCTTCGTCGATGCGCCGAACGCACCGCCGGCGCTGCCCAGTCACCATCTGGTCGTTGATCGCGGCCCCTTCACGCTGGAGGGCGATCTTGCACTGATGCGCGCGCACGGCATCGATCTGATCGTCGCGAAAAATGCCGGTGGAGACGGCGCGCGGGCAAAGCTGGACGCCGCGCGCGCGCTGGGCCTGCCGGTCGTCATGATCGACCGCCCGCCGCTGCCGCACGCGCATGTGCTGGAGCAGGTGGGTGACGTGCTGGCGTGGATCGGTCATGCCGCCCAACGCGGGGTGTAGAGAATTGGGGAGCCTGATCGTTCGATCAGGCGCGTGCGGCTTGACCCGACAATGACCATGGTGCGCATGTCGGCCATGTCCGGGGCAGCGTCCTCCAGCCGCACGACGCGCAATTCCTCGTCATCCGTCGATACGGCGCGCGCGAACAGGATCAGCCGGTCAGGCCCGCATTCCTGGCGCAATATGTCCAGCGTGCGGGCAAAACCCTCTGGCCGGGCCCTGGACCGGGGATTGTAGAATGCCATGGCGAAATCCGCCTGCGCCGCCAGCCGCAGCCGCCGTTCGATCATCGCCCAGGGCTTCAGATTGTCCGACAGGTTAATGGCGCAAAAATCATGGCCCAGCGGCGCGCCAGCCCGCGCGGCGGCGGCCAGCATGGCGGTGATGCCGGGCAGGACGCGAATGTCGATGCAGCGCCACGCCTGCGGCCCAGCCTCCAGCGCCTCGAACAGGGCCGACGCCATGGCGAACACGCCCGGATCGCCCGATGACGCGACGACCACCCGCTTTCCCGCCGCCGCCAGTTCCAGCGCATGCGCCGCGCGTTCCAGCTCGACCCTGTTGTCGGACGCATGACGGGTCAGGCCATCGCGATCCGGCACGCGGGCGACATAGGGGATATAGCCGACCAGATCGGTGGCTTGACCCAGCGCCTCCGTCACTTCGGGCGTGACCAGCGCGTCCGCGCCCGGCCCCAGTCCCGCCACCGCGACCCATCCACTCATGGCCGCCGCCCCTGTCCATGGACCAGCAGGATCGAAAAATAGCCGGTTACCGCCTGCGCCTGCGCCAGCGGCGTGATCTTCTGGTCGGCCATGGTCGCATATTCGACCAGCCATGCGCAGTCCTGCTTTCCCGCCGCCTCCACCGCGCGGCGCAGCTTGGGCAGGTTGCGGCCGATCTTCATGACGACCAGCGCGTTGGTGTCGTGGATGCGCCGGCTCAGTTCCTCTTCGGGCAGCGTCGCCATCAGCACGGTCAGCACATCGTCGCCCCAGCTGATCGGCGTTCCGCTGGCGGTCCAGGCGCCAGACATGCCGGTGATGCCCGGCACAATCCGCACCGGCGTCAGCGGGGCCAGGCGGCTGTGCAGGTGCATGAAGCTGCCGTAGAAAAACGGATCGCCCTCGCACAGAACGACCACATCCTCTCCCGCGGCGGCAAGGGCATGGAGATGCGCGGTGCAATCGGCGTAGAATGCCGACAGCATCTCATTATAGCGTGGATCGCTGACCGGGATTTCGGTCGTCACCGGATATTCCATCGGAAATTCGATGGCGTCGGGGCTGATCAGGCCATCGACGATGCGCCGGGCATGGCCGTGACGGCCGGGCTTGCGGAAATAGGCGATGTGGCGCGCTGTGCGTATCAGCCGGTCGGCGCGCACGCTCATCAGGTCCTGCGCGCCGGGGCCAAGGCCCACGCCATGAATGACGCCGCTCATTCTGCGGCGCTCGCCAGCGCGTTGACGGCGGCGACGGTGATCGCGCTGCCGCCCAACCGGCCTTCGACGATGCAGCAGGGCACCGGCTGCGCCTTCCACAAGGCGTCCTTGGACTCCGCTGCGCCGACGAAACCGACCGGGCAGCCGATGATGGCCGCAGGGCGGGGGCAGGCCGGATCCTCCAGCATGTTGAGCAGATGAAAGAGCGCTGTCGGCGCATTGCCGATGGCGACGACCGCGCCCGCCAGATGGGGCCGCCACAGTTCCAGCGCGGCGGCCGACCGGGTGTTGGCCATGTATCGCGCCCGTTCGGGCACGGTCGCGTCGTGCAGCGTGCAAAGGACCGGATTGGCGGCGGGCAGGCGGGCGCGGGTGATCCCTTCCGACACCATGCGCGCGTCGCACAGGATCGGCGCGCCTTTTTGGAGCGCGGCGACGGCCGTGAGCGCAAAGCCGGGCGAAAATCGGATATGCGGGGACAGGCCGACCATGCCCGCCGCATGGATCATCCGTACAGCCACACGTTCCTCTGCGCGGGAAAAGCGGCCAAGCTCCGCCTCCTCACGGATCATGCGGAAGGACTGGCGATAGATTTCCGCCCCGTCGGTTTCATAGACATGCGGCATCATTCGGCTCCGAAAAGGGCGAGTATCTGGGTAGGGGACAGGTCGGTGCGTTCGGGCTGGCCGCCCGCGCGGGCGTTCCGCGCAAGGTCGAAGCGGCCATCGCGTCCCGTCAGCACGACCGCAGCCTGCTTCGGCCGCGCGCAGCCCTTGGCGCATCCCGATATGTGCAGCCCCCCAACATGGGGCGCGAGCCGGGCGGCAAGGTCGCGCGTGACGACGCTCGCCTGCGGGCAGGCTGGCGCGCCGGGGCAGGCGTCCACGCCGATGCGCGGGTCAGCCGGATCATCGGATCGCGCGCTGCTGCCCTCCACTATCAGGCCACGCCACGGGGTCAGGCGGATCGCGCGGGTCTCGTCATCCATCGCCGCCAGCAGCGCCTCCGCCTCGATCCGGCCAAAGGGCGCGGCATGGTAGCGCCCCGGCACGGCGGCCAGGCAGTCGGCGCGCGAACGTGGCGGGGCGGGGGCCTCGGATGGCGTGACGGGAGGCGGTGTGTCGTGCCGCGCCATCCGCCCGGCGATCGCGCCCCCGCTGGCGATGAACCATTGTGCAAGCGCAATGATTTCACTGACGGCCTCGCTCACGTTCATCGGCACGCCTCGCTCGCGTCCGTCGCCGCGCAGGATCAGGCCGCCGTTCATCCCCCGTTCGATCCGAAAATCGGCGGGGGCGTCGGTCAGCACCGGCGCAGGACCGGCATCGACGGCAAAGCCGATCTTTCCGGGCATGTCCGGCAATTCACCGGCGCGCGCGATCAGTTCGCTTGTGATGCTGTCCGTCGCGTCGCCGGGCGTCCAGTCGGGATTGACGATCAGCGGCGCGGCCATGTCCCCGTTGCGCCTTGCCAGCCCCAGCGCGACCAGCCTCTCCATCAGCGCGTCATGCTCATCCGCGCGCACGCCCCTTATTTGCAGCGCCGCGCGATTGGTGACGTCGATATGCCCATTGCCATGGCGCAGCGCCGCATCGCACAGACCTTCCGCCTGCGCCCTGCTCAAGCGCCCGAGCAATGGCCGCACCCTTACCAACAGCCCGTCGCCCGCCATCATCGGCCGCCACGCGGTGGGGCACCAACCGCGCACGGCGGCTGCGCCTTGCGCCTGCTCCTGCATTCCGTCCTCCACGCCCGCGCCACGACAAACGGCCGGGACGCGCGCCAGGCGAACGACGGGCGCACGCCAGCGCGGCCAGGACCGCACCCAAAATTCGTCGCTCAAACGGAGAACCGAGCCGTGACCATCCCCTGGATCATGGCAAGAGCGACCTTTGCTCCGGCAGGTCTCCTGGCTTGCGGGTCATAGCGTTGGCATGGGCCTTCCCGGATCGCTCCAGTGGCTTGACCGTCCCTTGGCAAAGGTCCGGCCTGTCCATGCCTTGCTCGCCGCTCACAGTTGCAGGGACAGCCACGGATTAGGGAGGATAGCCTCCCGCACCGCGTTCCCATTTAAGTCCCTTGCGGGACACCGGCGCGATCGTTGAACCGGGCATGACCCGGCTCGCCGCGCTTCATAGGGCGGATGCAGGCGGAAGGGAAGTGGGCAGCGACGGCTTGCTTGCCCCTGCCATTACCGAAGGCTAATCCCTTCGCAGAATAACAACATGGAGAGAAGATAGTGAGCGATCTCAGCTTCGACGCGACCAGCCGTTTCCTCGAAACCTCCAACGGCCGCCTTCATTATCATGAGGCTGGATCGGGCCCCGCGCTGCTGTTGCTCCATGGTTCTGGTCCCGGCGTGACGGGCTGGGCCAATTTTCAGGGCAATCTGCCGCTCTTCTCCCGGCATTTCCGCACGATCATCCTCGATGCGCCCGGCTATGGCAAAAGCGACCCGGTGGACGGCGATCCGGTTGCGGTGGCCCGCGATGCTGTGGTCGCGCTGATGGATGGCCTGGGCATTGATCGCGCCCACATTCTTGGCAACAGCTATGGCGGCATCGTCGGTGGCCATCTCGCCGCCTCGCATCCGCAGCGCGTGCTGCGCTACATCACCATTGGCGGCATCGGCTTCAACATCACCTCCACCTTCCCCAATGAAGGGCTGACCCGACTGGTCGACTTCATCGAGAATCCTACGCGTGAGAACATCATCGCCTGGCTCGAATCGATGGTTTACGACAAGTCGATCATCACCGACGAACTCATCGACATGCGCTACAAGGCCGCGCTGGAGCCGGTGACGATGGAGAGCAGCCGCAAGATGTACACGCGCGCCGCTCTCGGTTTCATCGCGCAGTCGATGAGCGGGCCGGGCGTGTCGCAGCGGATCGACTATCTGGGCAGGATCGAGGCGCCGACCCTGATCGCATGGGGCCGCGATGACAAGGTGAGCCCGCTCGACGGCGCGTTCCTGCCGATGCGGGTGATCCCCAATGCGGAACTGCATGTGTTCCCCAAATGCGGCCATTGGGCGATGATCGAATGCAAGGATCGGTTCGAAGAACTGGCGCTGGCGTTCTTGCTGGGCGGGCAGGCTGCCTGACGATTTCTCCCCGTTCGCCCTGAGCCTGTCGAAGGGCCTTCTTTTCTTGAAGGGAAGAGAGGGGCTTCGACAAGCTCAGCCCGAACGGTGGTGAGCGCGTGCCCTAACGCCGCACCACCACCGAATGCCAATCCATCCGCTGTTCCCAGCCGCGCCGCTCCAGTTCCGGCGTGTCCTCCTCACTCTCCGGCTTCCCGAGGCATAGCAGGCCCAGGCCTTCCCAACTCGACGGGATGTCCAGCATCGCGTCCACGCCTTCGGGCTCCATGATCGACACCCAACCCATGCCGATGCCGCGCGTCCGCGCCGCCAGCCACAGCGTATGCACCGCCATGACGCAGCTGTAGCGCCGCGCCTCCGGCATAGTGACCGCGCCCAGATGATGGCCCGTTTCCGTCTCGTCATCGCAATAGACGGCGAACAGAACCGGGGCTTCACGCAGCCCATGCAGTTTCAGGCTGCGATAGAGCCTATCCTGATCCCCTTCATAGTCCTTCCCGGCCGCCCGCACCTGCGCATCGACATGCGCCGCAAGCCGTTCCCGCAGTTCCGGCGTTTCGATCCGCACGAACCGCCATGGCTGCGACAGGCCCACCGAAGGCGCGCGATGCGCCATGCTTAGCAGCCATTCGACGTCGCGTTCGTCGATGGGATCGGTGCGGAAATGGCGAATGTCCCGCCGGGCCCTGACCAGCGCCTCGAACTGGGCGCTGTCGATCGGGGTGATGGCGGGCGCGCTCATATCAATATTCGATCCCCGCCTGCGCCTTCACGCCGCTGCGGAAGGGATGCTTGATCAACGTCATTTCCGTCACCAGGTCGGCGGCTTCCATCAATGCTTCGGGCGCGTTGCGGCCAGTGATGATGACATGCTTCATCTCATCGCGATCGGTCACGGCCGCCACCACTTCGTCAACCGGCAGATAGTCGTAGCGCAGGACGATATTAAGCTCATCGGCCAGCACCATAGCATAGGCGGGGTCGGCGATCATCCGCTTTACCTCTTCCCATGCTTCGCGGGCGAGCGCGATGTCGCGGGTCTTGTCCTGCGTATTCCATGTGAAGCCTTCGCCCATGGGCTTGAACGTGACATGATCCCGGAACGCGTCAAACACCGCTTTTTCTCCGGTGGTCATCGCGCCCTTCACGAACTGGACCACGCCTACCTTCTTGCCATGGCCGATGGCGCGCACCACCATGCCCAGCGCGGCGGTGGTCTTGCCCTTTCCCTTGCCGGTGTGGACGATCAACAGGCCCTTTTCCTGCGTCTTGGTGGCCATGATCTTGTCATGGGCGGCCTGTTTCTTCTTCATCTTTTCGGCATGTTGTTCGGGCGTGCGTTCGATCATGGTTGAGCGTCCTTTATTTGAGCGAGGAGCATGGCGGCGCTGTTGGACTTGGGTTTCCACATCCCCCGGTCCAGCGCTTCGATCAGGCGGGCGGCGGTTTCGCGCAGGGCGGCGGGGTTCGCCTCCGCCATGAAGGCGCGGACGGCTTCATCCTCGATGAAGGCGGCGTGGACGGCGTCGAAATGATGGTCGCGCACGGCATGGGTGGTGGCGGCGAAGGCAAAGAGATAATCCACCGACGCGGCGATCTCGAACGCCCCCTTGTAGCCGTGGCGCATCATGCCCGCGATCCATTTGGGATTGGTGACGCGCGCGCGGACGACGCGGCCGATCTCATCTTCCAGCGTGCGGATGACGGGGCGTTCGGGGCGGCTATGATCATTGTGATAGCTGAGCGGCTTCTTGCCGGACAGATGCTCCACCGCCGCCGCGATGCCGCCTTCGAACTGATAATAATCGTCGCTGTCGAGCAGGTCATGCTCGCGATTGTCCTGATTCTGGACCAGCGCGTCGGCCTCCGCCAGCCGCCGTGCAAAGAGGCCGCGCTCGGCGTCCCCCTCCACCCCGCCGCCATAGGCATGGCCGCCCCAGTCGAGATAGACGTTCGCCAGGTCGGCGCGATTGTGCCACAGCCGCTCGTCGATCATCGCCTGAAGCCCCGCGCCATAGGCGCCGGGCCGGGAACCGAAGACGCGGCTTCCCGCACGGCGCTCCGCCGCCTTTCGGGATGCGCCCTCGGCGATCAGGGCGGCGGACTCGGTGCGATGGCGGGCGGCGGCGGGATTGTCCTCTTCCGGTTCATCCAGCGCCATGACGGCGCGCGCGGCGCTGTCGATCAGGTCGATCTGTTCGGGGAAAGCATCCCGGAAGAAACCCGAAACGCGAAAGGTCACGTCAACGCGCGGGCGATTGAGTTTCGCGATCTTCATGACTTCAAAGCCGATGACGCGCCCCGATGCCCAGTCCCAGCGGGGGCGCACACCCATCAACGCCAGCGCCTGCGCAATGTCGTCGCCGCCCGTGCGCATATTGGCCGTGCCCCATGCGGACAGGGCGATGGCGCGGGGATAGTCGCCCTCGCGCTGAAGATAATCCTGCACGATTAGTTCGGCGGATTGCTGGCCCAAGTTCCAGGCGGCGACCGTCGGCACGGCGCGGGTGTCCACGGAATAGAAATTGCGCCCGGTCGGCAGCACATCGGGGCGGCCACGGGTCGGCGCACCGGAAGGGCCGGGCAGGACGAAATGGCCGTCCAGCGCGTTCAGCAGCGCGGCCTTTTCCGCCTCTCCGCAGGCGTCGATGCGGGGGCCTAGATCCTGGGCCATCGTTTGCAGCACGGCTGAACTTCGGGGACCGGGCGCTTCGGCTTCGCCGTCGATCAGGTGAATGGCGTACAGCTCAAGCCGCTCCACCGTGTCGCCGGTCGTCCGCCATGGCGCAGGGTCCAGGGGGCGCAGCGGCGCGGGGCGCGGCCCTGCCCAGGGCGCGCCCATCGTGCAGTCCAGCGGATCAAAGCCCAGCGCCAGATCGTCCGCCAGCGCGCGCAGCAGCGACAGCTGGCCGTCCTGCTCCATGCCCCGTGGACAGCGGGCCAGCGCGATCAACAGGTCACGGCGCAGCGGCCCCTCGGGCGATCGCGTAAAGACATGCAGGCCATCCCTGATCTGCATTTCCTTCAATTCGCACAAATAGTTATCAATCGCTGCTAAGGCATCGTCTCCGCTGCCCTGCGCCCCGGCATCCTTGTCCAGTCCCTGTGATGCGGCCAGCGCCAATATGTCGCGGCGCAGCGTTTCCAGACGGCGCGGGTCCATCCCCGCCGCCAGATAATATTCATCGACCAGCGCCTCCAGTTCCTTGAGCGGCCCATAGGTTTCGGCGCGGGTCAGCGGCGGGGTCAGATGGTCGATGATACAGGCCCCGATGCGCCGCTTCGCCTGCGTCCCTTCGCCCGGATCATTGACGATAAACGGATAGATTTGCGGAACGGGACCGGCGCAGATTTCGGGAAAGCAATCGGCAGACAGCGCGATGGCCTTGCCCGGCAGCCATTCCAGATTGCCGTGCTTTCCCACATGGATCACGGCATGGGCGCGAAATTCCTGCGCCAGCCAGATGTGGAAGGCCAGATAGCCGTGCGGCGGCGGCAGGGCGGGGTCGTGATAGCTGCTTTTGGGATCGATATTATAGCCGCGAGAGGGCTGGACCGCGACCGCGATCTTGCCAAAGCGATGGACCGGCAGGTGGAATGCCTCGTCCCGCACGAAGGGATCGGACGCCGGATCCCCCAGCGATCGGTCACGGCCTGCCGCGCTGCCTCCGGCAATCGCATGAACGCGGCCTCATATTGCTCAAGCGGCAGCATGACCTCCGCCGCGCGACCGGGGCAGGCATTGGTGACGCCACGGGTCATCACGTCCATCAGCGCAGCGCCGTCACGCGGCGCGTCGCCCGTCACATAGCCCGCGTCCGTCAGCGCGCTCAGGATAGCGGCGGCGCTTTCCGGCGTGTCCAACCCAACGCCGTTGCCGATCCGGCCATCCTTGTTGGGATAGTTGGCAAGGATCAGCGCGATGCGGCGGTCATTGACAGGCGCGCGCCGTAATTTTGCCCATGATGCAGCCAGTTGTGCGGCAAAGTTTACACGGTTCGGCAGAACCTGCGGCACGACGATGCTGCATTCCGTCCGGGCATCGAACCGGGCGGCGGCCTTGAACGCCACCGCGCGCGTGAACAGCCGCCCGTCCACCTCAGGCAGCGCAATGTGCATGGCGAGATCGCGCGGTCCAAGTCCGCGTGCGCTCGCCGCCCACGCGCTCTGCTCCGCGCTGGCGAACAGCGTCTGGAGGATGGGGCAGTCCGCCCGCTCCAGGATGGAAGGCGTGCGCGGTTCGCCCGGCGCCGACGCGGCAAAGGCCGTGGCGTTCAGGATGACATCCGGCTGCGCGGCGTCCATCAGCGTCTGCAAAAAATCCCGGACGAACGGCTCGCGCAGCGCCCGGACATGGACAGGCAGGACGTTCAGCCCCGCCTGCTCCAGCCCATCGATCATCGCGTTCACCGCCTCCAGCGTGCCGGCGATCAACAGGGCGCGGTAGAAGAGGAAGAGGGCGGTGGGCCGACCGGCGACCCAGCCTGCCTTCACCTGATCCAGCATGGGCCGCTCGACGCCCGGCAGATACAGGCCCGCGTCTGCCACCGGGACCGGTGCGTCGGGCATTCCGGCATCGAAGCCCGCTACCTGCGCGGCTGTCTTGAGGAAGGATGTCGCATTGGCAATGCCGCCCTGCCGCAGATAGTCGCGCAGCCGGTCGCATATGTCGGGCGGCAGGGTGGATGCACAGCGCAGGTCGGGATCATCCTCCCGACCATCGGCTATGGCGGCAAAGGCGATGCCCCTTTCCCGCGCAATATTGGCAATTTCGTCAATGCCATAGGGCCAATAGCTCTTACCGCCCAACAGGACCACGCAGACGAATTTGGCGTGGGCAATCACCTTTTCGACATAGAGATCGACCGAATAGGGATGTTTCAGCTGCAACAGGTTCGCCAGACGCACGGTGGGTCCGCCATCTCCCAGCGCCGCGGCGGCGCTGGCGAAACAGGCAAGGTCGCTGTCCGCCACGGTCAGCAGCACGATGTCGCCCGGACTCTGGCCAAGGTCGATCGCTTCATCGCCGTTGGAAACGGCCCCGGGCGTGGCGGTCAGCAGGTGCATCAGGCGGCGACCGGCTGCTGCCTGAGCATGGCCTCGATCGCGGCGCGGTCCATCCCGGCCTGACCGATCACCACCAGGCGGGACGCGCGCTGTTCCTCCGCCTGCCAATGACGATCATAATGATGCTGTATGCGGGGGCCGACTGCCTGGATCAGCAGCCGGGCCGGGCGTCCCGTAACCGCGACGAAGCCCTTGACCCGCAATATGTCATGCGCGGCAATCGCCTGTTCCAGCGCCGCCAGCAGCGGTGCGGGATTGCCCAGTTCGCCAAGGTCCAGGACGAAACTGTCGAAATCCTCATGGTCATGATCCTCCTCATCGTCATGATGCGATGGGCGGGTGTCGATCTGATCCTCCACGCCTGCGTCCAGGCCCAGCAGGACAGCCGGGTCGATTTCCCCGCGCGCGGTGCGCAGGATGCGCACGCCGGGGCGGATCTCGGTCGCCAGAGAGGTTTCCAGCTCCGCCAGCCTGCCGGGTTCGACAAGGTCGGTCTTGTTCAGCAGCACCAGGTCCGCGCAGGCCAGCTGGTCCTCGAACAGCTCCTCGATCGGGCTGTCATGGTCCAGCGTCGGATCGGCCGCACGCGCGGCGGCCAGCGCCTCCTCGTCATGGGCGAAGCGGCCCGCCGCCAGCGCGTCCGCGTCGATCAGGGCGACGACACCGTCCACGGTCGCGCGGGTGCGGATGCCGGGCCATTGGAACGCCTTGACCAGCGGTTTTGGCAGGGCAAGGCCGGACGTTTCGATGATGATGTGATCGGGCGGCACATCCCGGTCCAGCAGCCGCTGCATGGTGGGCAGGAAATCGTCCGCGACGGTGCAGCAGATGCAGCCATTGGCCAGTTCGATGATGTCCTCGTCCGGGCATGCATCGTCGCCGCACCCCTTGACCAGCGCGCCATCGACGCCAACGTCGCCGAACTCGTTGATGATCAGCGCCAGGCGGCGGCCGTCCGCATTTTCGATCAGGTGGCGGATCAGCGTCGTCTTTCCAGCGCCCAGAAAGCCGGTGATGACGGTGGCGGGAACCTTGCTCATATGGATTGTCCTTGTTTGGCGAGGAGCACCTCGATCTCGTCGAAGCGTTTCCAGCGGTAGATGGCCCAGCTCACCAGCCAGCAGGCGGCGAACAGGCCGATGATGAAGAAGCCCAGGCTGTTGAAATGTTCGCCCAGATTGGCGGCGACCGACCATATGCCGCCGGTCAGGCCCAGCTTGTCGCCCAGCAGCGCCGCCGCCTCGATCCCGCCGATGACGATGGCGACCAGCGCGGATACCAGCGTAATGGTGATGTTGTAGTAAAGCTTGCGGATCGGTTTCACGAAGGCCCATTGATACGCCCCCATCATCAGCGCCCCGTCCGCCGTGTCGATCAACGCCATGCCCGCTGCGAACAGCAGGGGAAATATGAGCACCGTCGCGATTGACAGCCCGCTCGCCGCCTGCCCCGCCGACAGGCCAAGGATCGCGACTTCCGTGGCGGTGTCGAATCCCAGTCCGAACAGGAAGCCCAGCGGCGCCATGTGCCAGCTGCGCGTGACGAGGCGGAACAGCGGCTTGAAAATGCGCGCCAGGAAACCGCGATTGCCCAGCAATATGTCCATGTCCTCATCGACATAGGCGCCGCCGCTGCGAACATGGTTGAAGGTCTTGAGAACGGATTTCAGGATGATGAGGTTCATCGCCGCGATGGCGAACAGGAATGTGGCGGAAATGATCGTGGCGATGGTGCCGCCCACTTCGCCTACCGCCTCCACGCGGCTCAGCGCGCTGGCCGCCACGGCGATCAGCACCGCCGCGATCAGGACGATGCCGCTATGCCCGACCGCGAACCACAGGCCGACGGTCAGCGGCCTTTGCCCGTCCTGCATCAGCTTGCGCGTCACATTGTCGATGGCGGCGATATGGTCGGCATCGACCGCATGGCGCATCCCCAGGCTCCAGGCGAGCAGGGCCGTGCCCAGCATCATGGTGTCGTGGGCGAAGATCATCGCGGCCCACAGCCATAGCGCCAGGTTGGCGGCGATCAGGGCGGCGAACATCCACGTGGCGCGGCCACGCAGCGTTGCAAAACTCATGTCCATCGGAGACCAGTCTCCCGTCGGCGTCAGCGAAACTTGACGGGAACCTCCGCATCGCGGCCGACACGGTGCGCCGGACGGACACCCAAACGGCGCCCGGCACGCATGCCGGTGCAGCTCCCGCCGCACGCGTCGCTCAGACGGAAAACCGTGCCCCGGCCATCCCCTGGACCAAAGCAAGAGCGACCAGACGCTGGCAGGTCTCCTGGCTTGCGGGTCATCGCTCGACACATGGCCTTCCCAGGCCTCGCAGGATTTAGCGTCCGGCCCAGTGGCTGACCCCCGATCGTCACGGAAGGTCGATATGCGTCTCGCTCACCGCTTACAGTTGCAGGGACAGCCGCGGATTTGGATGCCTCAAGCACCCGCACCGCATTCCCATTTTAAGCCCCTTGCGGGGCACCGGCGCGATCAATGCCGTGCATAGAGAGCTTGGGGGACAAAGGGAAGCGGGAAGGAATTGAAATAAAAGAGTCATACTTTGGTCATGTATCCGTCATCTAAATGAAATAGCGGCCCGCTGCACAGACACATGAGGGAGTAGCAAGGTGCAGGGTTTAAGGGCGAGTGGCGCGGCGATGATGGTGAGCTTGCTGGCGTTGATGCCCGAAGTGGCGCAGGCGCAGAGCAACGAAGCGTTGCAGCGCCAGATCGACGAACTCAAGGCGCAGGTTCAGATGCTCACGAGCGCGCTTGCCGCAAACAAGGGCGCGGCTCCTGAAACCGCCGCTGCGGCTCCCGCTCCCGTTGCGCCGGCGACACCCGCGCCTGCCACGCTCGCCACCGCCACCGCCCCCGCCCAGCCGCCCGCGGCCGCGCCAGAGGCGGCCTCTGCCCCAGCGCCCAGGTCGAAGGCCTGGTATGATCGGCTGTCGCTGCGCGGCTACACGCAGATGCGCTACAACGCATTCCTGTCCGGGGACGATACGGCGCCCGCTGGCCAGTCCCGCCTGCGGTCGGTCCATGACAGTTCCATATCCGATCGCGGCAGCTTCTCGCTGCGCCGCGCGCGTCTGGTGGTTCAGGGCGATATTTCCGACCGCGTCTCACTCTATCTGCAATCGGATTTCGCGACTGCCGTTAGCAATCAGGCGGGCAGCGAGCGCCGCGAAGGCTTTGGCCAGCTGCGTGACGCCTATGCCGACGTGTTCCTGGACAAGGCCAAGACCTTCCGCCTGCGCCTCGGCCAGTCCAAGGTGCCCTATGGCTGGGAAAATATGCAGTCCTCCTCCAACCGCCTGACGCTCGACCGCAGCGATGGGATCAACAGTGGGGTTCCCGGCGAACGCGATATGGGCGTCATCGCCTATTACACGCCGCCTTCGGTCCAGAAAATCTGGGACCGGCTGGGGGATGACGGGCAAAAGCTGTTCGGGAATTACGGCGCATTTGGCTTTGGCGTTTTCAACGGTCAGGGCATCAACCGGACGGAACAGAATAAGGGCCTGATGAAGGTCGCTTTCGCCACCTGGCCCTTCGAACTCGACGGTCTGGGCGGCGCCTTCGCTGGCCAGGTGTTCGAAATCGGCGGATCGGCGATGATGAACGATTTCCAGCCTGAACTGCGTAGCGGGTCAGTCGGTGGACCCGTTGACGACAACCGCGCCGGCATCCACGCCATGCTCTATCCGCAGCCCTTCGGCATTCAGGCCGAATGGAACTGGGGCAAGGGACCGCAATACGACCCGCTCAGCCTGTCGGTGGAATCGAAAAAGCTCAGCGGCGGCTATGTCCAGATGATGTACCGCGCGCCGACGGAATCGATCGGCTCGCTGATCCCCTATGCCCGCTGGCAACGCTATCGCGGCGGTTGGAAAGGCTCCACCAGCGCACCGCGCCTGGAAACCGACGAAATTGAACTGGGCGTCGAATGGCAGCCGTGGAAGGCGCTGGAAATCACGCTGGCCTACGCCCGCATGAAGCGCGCCGAAGCGGATGAACGCCGCGCCGGGCGCGCGGAAGGCAATCTCATCCGTACGCAGGTGCAGTGGAATTATTGATCGGGAAAGCCGGAACGGCGCGGCGCTTGTTCCGCCGCTCCGTTCCGCTTGGGTGATTTGATGGCACGGGGCATGAACAGGCTGCATATTGCCGCGTGCCTCCCGCCCGCCTAGATCGGTGCCATGCCCTCAAACTTCTCCTTCACCCGGATCGCATCCGGCGGCGCGTTTTCGGCGGAGGAACGGGAACTGGCCGAAGAAGTGCCGGTCGCCATTGAATTTAACGGCGTCGGCTATGCGGTGTTGATGGCGACGCCGGACGCCATTGCCGAACTGGTGCTCGGCTTTGCCCTTTCCGAACGGCTGGTCAGTCCGGCGGACGCGCCCTTCGCCGTCGATGTTCACGCGACCGCCCAGGGGGTCGTCGCCCGCGCGACTCTGCCGCCCGACCGTGTCGAAGGGCTGCTGGGCCGGGTACGCCATCGCGTGTCGGATTCTTCCTGCGGCCTGTGCGGCATCGAAAATCTGGAACAGGCTATCCGCCCGCTGCCGCCCGTCACCACGCAATCGCTGGCGGATCGTTCCGCAATCTTCCGCGCGCTTGCCGCTCTTTCGGGTCATCAGCCGCTCAATGCCCGGACGGGCGCCGTCCATGCGGCCGCGCTGGTCAGCGCCGATGGGTCGATTCGCCTCGTCCATGAAGATGTCGGCCGCCACAATGCGTTCGACAAGCTGATCGGGGGGATGCGGCTGAAAGGGATGGACTGGGACGGTGGCTTTGCGCTGCTGTCATCCCGTTGTTCCTACGAACTGGTGGAAAAGGCGGTGCTGGCCGATTGCCCCTTGCTCGTGACCATTTCCGCCCCGACCCGTCTGGCCGCCGAACGCGCCCAAAGCGCTGGCCTGCCGCTGGTTGTATTGGCGCGGTCGGATGCGATTCTGACGACGACAGTCATTCCCGGATGAAAATCGCGCCATAGGGGGCAACGTGCCGACCGTCGCGCCATTGGTGGCGAACAGGACGGTCCCGTCCACCGCCAGATCTTCGGGCCACCCAACCGGCGCGTCCGACAGGTTGAACAGGCACATTATATTGTCCGCCCCCGCGGTTCGTCGGAACAGCAGCCGGCTTTCATCCGCCAGCAGCACCTCCATGCTGCCGTAACGCAAAGGCGCATTCCCCTTTCGCAGGGCCAGCATCGTCCGGGTAAAGTTCAACAGCGACCCTGCATCGGTCTCCTGTCCATCCACCGCCAGCGCCAGATTATCTTCCCCCACCGGCAGCCAGGGCGCAGCGGTGCTGAACCCCCCTTCGCTGGCCGTCATTTCCCATGGCAAAGGCGTGCGCGCCCCGTCCCGCGACAAGGTGAGCGGCCAGTTCGCGATCGCCTCCGGGTCCTGCAACCGCTCGAACGGGATATCGACCTGGGTGATCCCCAACTCCTCGCCCTGATACAGGATGGCATTGCCGCGCAGCGCCATCAGCAGCGCCATCTTCATCCGCGCGAAGGGCGCGCGATCCTCCGCCTTGCACCATCGCGACAAGGCGCGTGGCGCGTCATGATTTTCAAACGCCCAACTGGGCCAGCCCATGCCCGGTTCATCTGGCCAGCGCGCCGCCGTCTCCGCCACCAGCGCGGGGGTTAGCGCCGGGGCATAGAGGAAGTCGAAGCCATAGGCGCTGTTCAGCCGGTCGTCCCCGGCCGTGTAAGCCTTCATCTCCACCTCGGCGCGGTCGCCCCCGACCTCCGCCATGGTGAAGATCGCGCCATAACGGTCGGCCAGCGCTCGGATGCGCTCGACAAAGCCAACCACATCGGGATGCGACTGATTGTAGCGGCGGATCTGATAGTCGAAGGGGCGGGTGCGGGGCTTGCCCTCGTCGGGTGCCGGCGGATTGTCGCGCAGCAACGGGTCGTGCATCGCATGGTTGAGCGCGTCGAGCCGGAAACCATCGACGCCCCGGTCCAGCCAGAAACGCATGGCGTCCAGCAACGCGTCCTGCACTGCGAGGTTGTGGACGTTGAGCTGCGGCTGGCTGGCAAGGAACTGGTGCATATAATATTGCCGCCGCCGCGCGTCCCAGGTCCAGGCCGGACCGCCGAACACCGACTGCCAGTTGCAGGGCGGCGAACCGTCCGGCTTGGGATCGGCCCATACATACCAGTCCTGCCGCGCATTGGTCCGGCTCTCGCGGCTTTCGCGGAACCAGTCATGCACATCGGAACTGTGGGCATAAACCTGATCAATCGTGACTTTCAGCCCCAACTCATGCGCCCGCGCCACCAGCGCGTCGAAATCCTCGATCGTGCCGAAAATCGGATCGACCCCGCAATAATCGGCGATGTCATAGCCAAAGTCGCGCATGGGTGATGTGAAGAAGGGCGAAATCCAGATCGCGTCGGCGCCCAGTCGGGCGATATGGTCCAGCCGCCGCGTGATCCCGCGCAGGTCGCCGATCCCGTCGCCGTTGGAATCCTGAAAGCTGCGGGGATAGATCTGGTAGATGACGGCGCCCTTCCACCACGGCTGGCCGGAATCGCTCATGCGCTGCTGCTCCCATTTGCTGCGGGTGCAGCATACACATGTCCGCGCCGTCATCTACCGCTTGCGGGCGGCGCGCCCGCGCTTTATCAGCAGGTCCGCGACAGGTTCCCGAGAGGGGACGAGAGCACTGCGCTTTATTGGTTGGCTCAACCTCCGTGCGCCCTGAGCTTGTCGAAGGGCGCGGGCGGGCTTCGAAAAGCCCCACCCGAACGGAGACGAGGGGCCATCTGAAGCGCGCTGCTCTAAGAGGGAAGTCGGGTGCAAAACCCGCGCTGCCCCTGCAACTGTAAGCGGTGAGCGGACCGGCCACAGCGCCATTGGGGATCAGGATTTCCCCGAGAAGGCGGCCGGAACGCATTGACCCGTGAGCCAGGAGACCTGCCTGACGCAGTCGTTCTTCGACCGGACAGGGTGTGCCGGGCGAACGGGGTTTCCCTCGCGTAGCGACAGCCATCGCCTTGCCGGTTCGGTCGCACAGCCCTCTGCGCGTCCGCGCCCAGAGGCTGTTTGCGGGTCAAGGAAGCGAGGGGGACCATCATGACGGTCTTTCATGTCACTATGGTTATGGATTGGCTGCGCTGATGCTGCGCGCCGTGGAAAACAGGGCTTCGGTCGTCGTCTGCTCGACCTGCCGCCTTTCGGCTGACGCGCGCGAGGATGGCGAAGGGCGTCGCGGCGGCGCTATGCTCGCCGACGCGATGCGCGCGCTTCAGGCCGACGATCCAGCCTATGCGGCGGTCGATGTTCAGGACATGCCATGCCTGTTCGCGTGCCAGCGCCATTGCACCGTCCATGTGCGCGGACCGGGCAAGGTCGGCTATGTGCTGGGCGACTTCCCGCCCGACGCTGACGCCGCGCGCGCGATCCTCGACTACACGCTGCGTCACGCCGCCAGTGAAGAGGGCGTCGTGCGCTATGCCGACTGGCCGCAGGGGGTGAAGGGCCACTTCATCGTCCGCACCCCGCCCGAAGGGTTCATCTGCACATGATCCATTTTCCCGATGGGGCCGCCTTCGCCCGCGCGCTGCAGGCACTGCCGGAACCGGACGAACAGGCGATCGCCGCCGCCGCCGCGCGACAGGCGATGCTGACCAAGCCCGCCGGTTCGCTAGGCCGGCTGGAGGAAATCGCCCTGTTCATGGCGGGCTGGCAGCGGCAGGAACGGCCCCGCGCTGATCGCATCCGCGCCGCCATCTTCGCGGGCAACCACGGCGTCGCCGCGCGCGGGGTCAGCGCCTATCCGGCAGCGGTCACCGCGCAGATGGTCGCGAATTTTCGAGGCGGCGGCGCGGCGATCAATGCGCTCGCCGCCGCATGCGGGGCGGAGCTGTCGATCGTCCCGCTGGAGCTTGACCGCCCCACCGCGGACATTTGCCAAGCCCCCGCGATGAGCGAGGCGGACTGCCTCGCCGCCCTCAATGCAGGGGCAGCGGTCGTCGACGCGGATTGCGACCTGTTGATCGTCGGCGAAATGGGCATCGGCAACAGCACGCCCGCCGCCGCCCTGTGCGCCCAATCCTTTGGCGGCCAGCCGCAGGACTGGATCGGGCGCGGCACCGGCGTCGATGAAGCCGGTCTGGCGCGAAAGGCCGACGCGGTCGCGCGCGCCCTTCACCGCCATGCCTCCCATTGCACAAACGCCTTCGAAACGCTCCGTCGCCTGGGTGGACGAGAGATCGCCGCCATGGCCGGGGCCGTGCTCGCCGCGCGTCTGATGCGCGTGCCGGTGCTGCTCGACGGCTTCATCTGCGGCGCGGCGGTGGCGGGCCTCGCGCGCGACAATCCCGCCATCACCGACCATTGCATCGCGGGCCATGTCTCGGCGGAGGCGGGCCATGCGCGTTTGCTCCACGCCTTCGGGCTGACGGCGCTGCTTCAACTCGACATGCGCCTTGGCGAAGGCAGCGGCGCAGCGGTTGCGGCGCAGATCGTCCGCTCGGCTCTCGCTGCGCACGATCAGATGACCACCTTTACCGAAGCCGCCGTCGCACAAGCCTTATGAACGCCCACATGCTTCACCTGATGCGCCACGCCGCGCCGCAGACGACGGGCCTGCTGCTTGGTCAGCTGGACATGCCGCCCCATCCTGACGCCGTGCCATTATGTGTCGAACGCGCACGCGCCATCGACTTCGCGCAGGTCTTCAGCTCCGATCTTCTGCGCGCCGCCATTCCCGCCGAGCGGATCGCGGCCGCCGCCCGCGTGCCCCACCATGCCGACCCCCGCTGGCGCGAACTGCATTTCGGCGCGTGGGAGGGAGCGGACCCTTCAACCCTTCCCGCTGTTGAGACGGCCCGCTTCTGGGACGCCCCCGACGACAATCCTCCACCGGATGGAGAACGCTGGTCCGACCTGCGCCTCCGTGTCCAGAGCGCGCTCGTCCATATCGACCGGCCAACCCTGGTGCTGGGCCATGCCGGATCAATGCGTGCGGCGCTGTCACTGCTCTGCGGCTTTTCCTATCGCCAGGCGTGGGCCATCGACCTGCCTTATGCCGCTCTGCTGTCCTTGCGCGTCTGGCCGGGTGAAACCCCGACTGCGCAAATCACGGCGTTGACGACATGAAGCGGCTGATCCTCGCCCTGCAATTGATGACCAGCCTGCCGCTGCCATCCGTCAAGGCGGACGACAGCGACTTTGCCGCCTCCATCCGCTGGTTCCCCGCCGCCGGGATAGCGGTGGGCGGGGCAGCGGCGATGGCGATGATGCTCGGCATGCGCGCTGGCCCATGGGTGGCGGCGCTGCTTGCCCTGCTGGCATGGGTGGCGATGACAGGCGCGCTGCATCTCGACGGGCTTGGCGACATTGCCGATGGCGCAGGCGCGGCGCATGGCGACCGCGCGCGCCTGTCCGCCGTGCTGGCCGATCCCCATATCGGCAGCTTCGGCGTGGTCGCGATCATGCTCCAGTTGCTGACGAAATTGGTTCTGCTGCGCCTCTATGCGGAGCAGCTTGCCCCATGGGGCCTTGTCCCGCTCGCCCTGATCGCGCGGATCGGCCCGCTCGCCTGGACGCTGTGGCTGCCGTCGCTGCATGACGGGCTGGCCAGCCGCTTCCGCCAAGGGATCAAGCGCGCGCATCTTATCGCATGGTCCGCGCTCGCCCTTGCGTCATGCGTCATGCTCCCCGCCCTTGCGTCCGCCGCGCTGCTGATCCCGTTCTGGGCATGGTGGTTGCGCAGCCGGATAGGCGGCGTTTCGGGCGACGGCCATGGCGCGGGCATCGAATTGGTGGAAAGCGCGCTGCTTGCCGCGCTGGTGCTGGCGCGATGAGCGATATGTTCCACTGGCATGGAGGGTGCCTTGCGCAGGCCCGCGATCATTATGGCGCGGACGGTGCGCCCTGGATCGACCTGTCCACCGGCATAAACCCGCGGCCCTGGCCCGGCGCTGCCCATGTCACGCCGGATTGGCAATCCCTCCCCGATCCCGCAGCGCTCGCCGACATGGAAACTGCCGCCGCCAGTCATTTCGGCGTCGCCCCCGCCCATGTGTGCGCGCTTCCCGGCAGCGAGATCGGCCTTCGGATGCTTGGCAAGCTGCTCGACCGGCCCGGCTGTCATCTCGTCCCCTCCTACCGCACCCATGCCGCCGCTTTCCCCGGCTCCCTGCCGCTGGATGCGCCGGAACAAGCGCCGCCGGGCACGGCATTGCTGCTCGCCAATCCCAACAATCCCGATGGCCGCCTGTTCGCGCCAGCCTACATGCTAGCGCTGCTCGCCCGGCAGGAACGAGGCGACGGCTGGCTGATCGTCGATGAAGCCTTTGCCGACAGCGTCCCCGGCTCCAGCATCGCTGGTGAGGCGGGGCAGGGCAGGCGGCTCATCCTGTTGCGTTCCTTCGGCAAGTTCTTCGGCCTTGCGGGCGTCCGCCTCGGCTTCCTTGTCGGGCCACCCTCGATCATCGCCGCTTGCCGGGACATGCTGGGGGACTGGCCCTTGTCGGCGGCAGCCATCGACTTTGGACGCGCCGCCTATCGCGACCGGCACTGGATCAACTGGACCATCGCGGACCTGCGCGACCGCGCCGTCCATCTCGACCGGATTCTTTCCCGTCACGGCCTCGTCCCGCGCGGCGATTGCCCGTTGTTCCGCCTGGTGGAAACGCCCGCCGCCGCTGCGTTGTTCGACCGCCTGGCGCGCCACGCTATCCTGACCCGCCCGTTCGACCATCAACCGCACTGGCTGCGCCTGGGCCTGCCTGCGGACGATGCCGCCATGGCCCGGCTGGACAAGGCGCTTGGTTGAACTGCTCGCCCTTATCCTTGACGCGGCGCTTGGCTGGCCGGCCTGGCTCTATGCCCGCATCGGCCATCCGGTTGGCGCTTTTGCGCGGATCATCGCCGCCTGCGAACGCCGCTGGAACCGGCGCGGCCTTGGCGACGGGCGCAGGCGGATGGGCGGCGTCGCCACGCTCCTGATCCTGTTGCTGGCCGCAACCCTTGGCGGGTGGCTCATCCAATCGGCGCTCCACCGCCTGATGGGCGCATGGGCCTGGGCAGGGATCGCGCTCGCCGCCTGGCCCGCGCTTGCCCAACGCAGCCTGTTCGATCATGTCCTGCCAGTGGTGAAGGCGCTCAAGACCGGCGATCTTCCAACGGCGCGGCAGGCGGTCGGGCATATCGTCGGCCGCGACACCGCGTCGCTTGACGAGGCTGGCGTCGCCCGCGCGGCCATCGAAAGCCTCGCCGAAAGTTTTTGCGACGGCGTCGTAGCGCCGCTCTTCTGGCTGGTCGTCGGCGGCCTTCCCGGCATCTGGGCCTACAAGGCCGTGAACACCGCCGACAGCATGATAGGTCATCGGGAAGAACCGTTCGCCGCCTTTGGGTGGGCCGCCGCGCGTTTCGACGATCTCCTGAACCTCGCCCCGGCGCGCCTGTCTGCCATCCTCCTTTGCGTTGCGGGACCGGGGGCTGGCGCGTCCTTCGCCGCGATCATGCTCTTCACGCCTCGCCCAATGCCGGGTGGCCAGAGGCGGCGATGGCGGGCGCGCTGGGCGTCCGCCTTGCCGGGCCGGTTCAATATGATGGCGTTCGCCATGACAAGGCATGGATCGGGGGCGACGGCGGGGAAGCGACACCCGCCGCGACCAGCGCCGCGCTCGCGCTTTATGTTCGCGCCTGCCTCCTGCTCTGGCTGGCGGCCGCGATGATCGGAGGTATCGGTTGATGACCGCATTTCGCAGGCTTCTGGTGCTGGGCGGCGCCCGTTCGGGCAAAAGCCGCCTTGCGGAAACGCAATGTGAAGCGATACCGGGCGCGCTCACCTACATCGCCACGGCCCAGGCGTTCGATGTGGAAATGAGTGACAGGATCAGCCATCACCGCGCCCGCCGCAGCGCCCGCTGGCATACGGTGGAAGCGCCCATCGACCTGCCGGCCACCATCGCTGGCGCGCATGGGTCGGGGGCGATCCTGGTCGATTGCCTCACCCTCTGGCTATCCAATCTGCTGCTGGCGGAAGAGGATATTGCGGGCTGGACCCGCGCGCTCACCGCCGCCGTCGCGGATTGCGGCCCGCCCATCCTGTTCGTCAGTAATGAAGTCGGCCTTTCCATCGTCCCCGAAAACGCGCTGGCTCGCCGGTTCCGGGACGAATCGGGCTTGCTCAACCAGCATATGGCGAACGTCTGCGACCGGGTTCTGTTCGTCGCGGCGGGCTTGCCCTTGATCCTCAAGCAGGACGGGCAGGCCATCATATCGTCTAAATGATAGATTCAGCTTTGCGTTGATCCGGTAGCTTTGCGGGCATTTTCGTTGCGACCGGGAACGCCTGCTACGCATAGATCGGGTGAGGCGTGGGGTATAGCAGGGCTATTCGCATGGGCGGAATAAATTCATTGTGCGAATCGGCGGCGTGATATTTGGGTGCGACCGGCTTGCCTGCGGTCGATCGGATCAATATGGCACCGCCCAAGAATATGTGGAGGGGTTTTATGGAAGCCATCGATCATGGCAGGGGCAATCGGCCCCGGACCGGCGGAAATGGGAAGACCGCCAAAGTCTCGACCGGATTGCGGCTTCTGGACAGGGGATATAGCAAGTGAACGCTCTTAACGCAGATTATCTGTTCGTCTTCATATTGGCGGCTTTCGTCGGTTTTCAGCTGATCAAGAAGGTGTCGCCGCTGTTGCACTCGCCGCTGATGTCGCTGACCAATGCGATCGCGGCGGTTGTCATTGTCGGGGCGATCGCGGTCACGGGTGAAGAAGGCGCGACGCCGCTTGCCAAGACGCTTGGCGCCATCGCGGTGTTCTGTGCGACGGTGAACCTGGTCAGCGGGTTCATGATCACGGACCGCATGCTCAAGATGTTCAAGCCGCGGGGGAAGTAACCGATGGACGCCTTCGTTCCTTTCGCGGCAATTGCCGCCTCGTCCCTGTTCATCCTGTCGCTGATGTGGATGAGCCATCCTTCGACTGCCCGGCGCGGCGTGCGCGCGGGCGAGCTCGGCATGGCCATCGCGATCATCGGCGCGCTCGTTCACCATGAGGTGGTCGATTACAACCTGATCATCCTCGCCATGATTGCCGGTACGGCGGTCGGCATTCCGATGGCGTTGCTGATGCCGATGACGGCTATTCCGCAGCGTACCGCCATCTCCCACGCGTTCGGCGCGCTCGCCGTCGGCCTGATCGGCGCCGCCGAATATTACAAGCATGCCCATGCCGAATATGCAGGCAGCTTCGTCATGTGGGCGCTGATGTTCGAAATGGCGCTGGGCTTCCTGACCTGCACCGCGTCGGTCATCGCCTTCGCCAAGTTGCAGGAATTGATGGGCAGCCGTCCGGTGTCCTTCCCCGGCCAGCGCATCGTCAACGGCGCTGTCGCGCTTGGCGCGGTCGTCGTGGCGATCGTGCTTGCGCTGGATCCGACCCAGACCTGGCTGTTCCCGGTCTTTGCCGCTCTCGCCCTGCTGTTCGGCATCCTGCTGGTCATCCCGATCGGCGGCGCGGACATGCCGACCGTCATCGCGCTCTTGAACAGCTATGCCGGTCTTGCGGCCAGCGCCATGGGCTTTGCGCTTGGCAACAAGCTGCTGATCGTGGCGGGCGCGCTTGACGGTGCGTCGGGCTTCATCCTGGCGGTCATCATGTGCAAGGCGATGAACCGCAGCTTCGCCAACGTCATGTTCGGCGGTTTCGGCACCGTCGCCGCGGGCGCTGCGGGTGGCAAGGACGACCGCGTCGTCCGCTCCGCCTCGGCGGAGGAAGCCGCCATGCAGCTGGAAAACGCCAGTACCGTGGTGATCGTGCCCGGTTACGGCATGGCCGTCGCCCAGGCGCAGCACAAGGTGAGCGAACTCTACCAGGCGCTCACCAAGAAGGGCGTGGACGTGAAATTCGCGATCCACCCGGTCGCTGGCCGTATGCCCGGCCACATGAACGTGCTGCTGGCCGAAGCCAATGTGCCCTATGAGCAGCTGGTCGACCTGGACGACATCAACCCCGAACTGCCGCAGGCGGACGTCGCGATGATCATCGGCGCGAACGACACGGTCAACCCGTCGGCGCGCGACGATCCCAAGAGCGCGATTGCGGGCATGCCGATCATCGAAGCGGATCGCGCCAAGTCGGTGTTCATCATCAAGCGTTCGATGAACGCAGGCTTCGCCGGGATCGACAATCCGATCTATTATAACAGCAACACCCAGATGCTGTTCGGCGACGCCAAGGACATGGTCGGCTCCATCGCCAAGGAACTGAGCGGCGGCAGCGGCCTGCACTGATCCGCACTCTTTCGCACTGAACAGGGAAAGCCCGCTGCCCCGCGCAGCGGGCTTTCTTTTTGCCTGTCCCATTACCCGCCGGACCCGTTTTCACCGTCCCTTTCGCCACCACATTCCAAAGTGCCGGCAATGACACTTTACCCTCCGGCAAAGTGTCATTGGTGACAAAAGCGACCGGCGGCATGATCAGGGGATTCACATTGGCCTCCACCTGTGCTTGATTCATCCCCGTTATGTTTCACGGTTCGATCAAGCCTCGCTCTGCTGGCAGCGGAGACCTTTCCGCCCTGCTGGACCGGCTTGCCCATGCCAGCACACGGCCGCGCTATGCGTTCATGCTGCTCACGCTGATTGCAGAAGTGGCGCGGCCGGACGGCAGCGCCGGACCCTTCATAGCCAGGGGCGGCGCGCTGGAGCCGCTGCGCGACTGGCTTTGCGATGCGTTGACACCGATGGGCGGGCGCGATCCGCGCCGCCTTGCCCTTGCCGAGCGGGTCCGTGCGGAGCTGGCGGGGCAGGGCATGTTGCCCGCCGATCCTGACGCCGCCAGCGCTGCGGTCGAAGAACAAGTGAAGCTGCGCGTGCGCGCGTCCGGCAAGACCAATCTCAGCCGCGCCGTATCGGAAATGGTCGCCGCTGGCCTCCTGCGCCGCCATTATCAGGGCTACCGGGTCGATCATCATAATCGCGGGGCGCAGCGGCAGGCGGTCTACACGCTGACCGGCCTTGCCCGCATCCTGATCGCGCCCGTCGCGCCGCAACCAATGGGCTTGCCGCCCGCGCCAAAGCCACAGCCGCGCCAGGGCGAACTCGGTCTTTGAACGGGGCGCTGCGCCCCCACATCCCGCCGTTCCTTCGTTAGCGTCAAAGCGCCGTTCAGGAGCGGCACGGCCGGTCACAAGCCATGCGCCAGATCATTCGTCAGCGGCTAATGGGGCGCGCGCCTCTCAGGCCAATGGTCGGCATGATGCCGCATGACGCGCGGCGCGGCTGCATCGTCAGCGCCCGCTTCGCCTTCAACACATCGATCATGTCACGGCAGGCACGACCGGAAAGGCGGCTCAGTGGCTATCAAGGCAAACGAGCCATCGCCTTGTGGGCAATGGCTCGTCTTGCATCTTTCAGGAAATAACGATCAGCCGACGGTTTCCGCCGGGGCCGGGGCGGCCTTGGCGCGCGGCTTGCGGGCCGCTTTTTCGGCCTTGACCGCTTTTGCCGCCTTGGGCGCTTCGACCGACTTTGCCGGAGCCTGTGCCGGAGCCTTCGCTGCGGGCTTGGCAGGCGCCTTGGCCGGCTTTGCTGCCTTGGCCTTGGCCGCAGGGGCTTTCGCTCCGCTTGCCGCCGCTGCGGCCTTGGGCGCCTTTACCGTGGCGTCGGCCGCCTTCTCTGCGCCAGCCGCAGCCGCGGGGACGGGCTTGCGGCCAAGGCCAAGGCGCGTGGCGACGGCGCGGCGGGCCTCGGAATAGCTCGGCGCGACCAGCGGATAGGATTTGGGCAGGTTATAGCGCTGGCGATAGTCGTCCGGCGACAGGCCGTGGGTCGCCAGATGCCGTTTCAGCGTCTTGTACGGCTTGCCGTCGATCATGCTCAAAATATGTTCGGGCGACGACAGGCTTTTGCGCACGGAAACTGCGGGCGTGTAAGTCGCGGCCTGTGCTTCGCCAGCATCGCTCGACAGATCATCAGTCAACGCGGCGCGCGTTGTACGGATCAGGTCGGCCAGCGTTTCGCTGGGAACCGAGTTGTTGGAGACAAACGCGCTCAACAGCTGAACAGTGAGCGTCGTGATGTCAGGCTGCGAATTTTCAGACATTGGCACGCTTCTCCACGCAAAATAACGACGGTGGCCTTCTGCGCGCTTTGCATTCAAATGTAAATCGCCTTCGCCGACAGCATCTTTGGCATATCTGTCCCTCTCGTGGACGTTTCTGATCTTTGGCCGACGTCCCGGTTCACACCAAATGCTCGTCTTGCCGAAATGGATCAGCGACATGTCGCGCCGACATTTCAATTGGGTTTGGCAGTGGGAAGCATTGCGGCGCTACTGATCGCGGCGACGGCAAGTCATATCATCGCATGAACATCGCGGCGTACGACAAAAAAAAGGCCGGTCCCGAAGGACCAGCCAGCTGAGTTTTTAGGAGAGGATGCCTGAAAGGCAGGGACGCCTCTGGCCCCGCGGGCCTCTCCTGACAATTGTTTAGATCGCTACTTCGATTGCATGTCATGCAATCGTAACATAGCGGCGCTCACTCCCCTTTCAGAAAGGCGCGCGCGGCGTTCAGCCGTTCAGCTGGTCCTTGACCGCCTTGGCAGGCGTGAAGGTCAGCTTCTTGGAAGCAGCGATCTGGATGGTCGCGCCGGTCGACGGATTGCGGCCTTCGCGCGCGGGCTGGTCCTTGACCTTGAACTTGCCAAAACCGCTCAACGAAACTTCTTCACCCTTGGCGGCGGCGCTGGCGATGGCGGTGAAAACCCCATCGACATATTTGCGGGCATCGGCCTTGGTCAGGCCATGCTCGGCGGCAACAGCTTCGGCGAGTTCGGTATTGTTCATCGATCGTCTCCCTTTCGTGGACGACGGGTCTTAACCTGTCTCATCGCCCGCAACTAGGGGGGTTTTTGCCCGTTAACCGATATTTTCGGGCCGGATTCGCTATATCTGGCCTGATTTTACCTCTGATTGCCCCTGTCCGCCCTGCCGAGTCTGTCGTCGCGGGCGATTCAGGCCGGTTGAAACCACCTCATCCCCGGCCAAAAAGCCGCCCGCCCATCGCGCCGTCCTTCAACACCACGCGCGCCGCATTATGGCCGGGCGCTCCGCTCACCCCGCCGCCCGGATGCGTACCCGCGCCACACATATAGAGTCCCTTCACCGGCCCGCGATAGGCGCCATGCCCCAGCACCGGGCGTGCGGCCCACAATTGGTCCAGCGTCATCGCGCCATGCATGATGTCGCCGCCGGTCATCCCGAATGTCCGCTCCAGGTCGAGCGGCGACAATATGTCCCGCGCAATCACGGACTGCGCAAAACCCGGCGCATAGGCGTCCACCGTCGCGATCACATCATCGGCCGCCGCCTCGCGCGCGTCGTCCCAACTGCGCCCGTCAGGCAATTCGGGCGCGAACTGCTGACAGAACAGGCTCGCCACATGCGCGCCGGGCGGGGCCAGGCTGTCGTCGACGATCGAAGGTATCAGCATTTCCACGATCGGCGCGCGCGACCATCCCCGCGCCTTCGCATCGATGAAGGCCTGATCCATATAATCCATGGTCGGCGCGATGATGATCCCGGCCTCCAGATGCTCGCCCGTCCCCGGCAGGCAGGAAAAGTCGGGCAGGGCCGACAGTGCGACATTCATCCGAAAACTGCCCGACGCGGCCCTGAACCCCCGGATGCGTTTCAGGAAATCGGGCGGCAGGTCGCCGGGCGTCATCATCCGCTCATACAACAGCTTTGGCCCGACATTGGCGATGACCGCGCCGCCCATCACTTCCTCGCCGCTTTCCAGCCTGACGCCCACCGCGCGGTCGCCATCGACCAGCACGCGCGCAACGGGCGCGTCCAGGCTGATCTCCACGCCCATGGCTTCGACGATGCGCGCCATGATTTGCGTGATCGCGCCCATGCCGCCGACGCAATGGCCCCATGCGCCCTTTTTCCCGTTCACCTGGCCAAAGACATGGTGCAGCAGCACATAGGCGCTGCCCGGCGTGTCGGGGGAAGCATAGTTGCCGACCATCGCGTCAAAGGCGAAGGCGGCCTTCACCGCCTCGCTCTCGAACCAGCCATCCAGGAAGGCGCGGGCCGATTTCAGGAACAGGTCCATCACGTCGCGCTTCTGCTCCAGCGACAATGACCCGACCCGCCGCCCCTGGGAAAGCGCCGCCGTCACCATGGACAGCCCGTCGCCAACATTGGGCGGCGCTTTCAGCAGCATGTCGCGCAGCAGGTCCGCCACCACTTCCAGCGCGTCCTGATAGGCGGGCAGGGCGGCGGCATCCTTCGCGCTGAACTTTGCAAATTCGGCCTGCGTCCTTTCCATGCCGCCGCCGAACTTCAGATAGCGGCCATCGGGCTGGGGCAGGAAATTGGCGATCGGCCGCTCGATCACGCGATAGCCATGGTGGGCCAGCCGCATGTCCGCGATCACCTTGGGGTGCAGCAGGCTGACGGTATAGCTTGCCACCGAATTGCGGAAACCGGGGTGAAACTCCTCGGTCACCGCCGCGCCGCCGACGATGGGCCGCCGCTCCAATATGCGCACCTTGTACCCGGCCCGCGCCAGATAGAATGCGCAGGCCAGCCCGTTATGCCCGCCGCCGATGATGATGGCGTCGCGCGCTTTGCCCATCAGGTTGCAGCCTGCCTGTCTAACCGTCCCCCGACACCCATCCCCTCGCGCCCTTCCTGTCGAACTTATACATCTGTATAACAGTCCCGGCGGGGCGCGCAAATCGCTTTCAATTCTCTATTTCATTCGCGACTTTGCCATAACGCCGCGCCAATATCGCGCACACCATCAACTGAATCTGGTGGAACAGCATCACCGGCAAAAGTATCGGCCCAACCGCACTTGCCGGGAACAGCACTCCCGCCATCGGCACGCCGGTCGCCAGGCTTTTCTTCGACCCGCAAAATTGCAGCACCACCGCGTCCTCCCGCGAGAGACCCAGCAATCGCGCCAGGCCCCAGGTGAAAAGCAGCACCACCGCCAGGATCGCGATGGACAGCAGCGCCAGCAGCAGAAGTTCCCCCCGCGACACCTTCTGCCAAAGCCCCTCGACCACCGCCGCGCTGAATGCTGAATAGACGATCAGCAGGATCGACCCGCGATCGACCCGCCCCAGCATCGCCCGGCGCCGTTCGACGATCCCGCCGATCCACGGGCGCGCCAGATGGCCAAGGATGAACGGCAGCAACAGTTGCAGCACAATGCCCTCCGCCGCCGAAAGGGAAATCAGGCCGCCCGTCCCCCCGGCGCCTTTCTGCATCAGCAGCGCGACCAGCAGCGGCGTCAGGATGATGCCTAGCAGGTTGGAAAAGGACGCGCTCACCACCGCCGCGGCGACATTGCCCCGCGCGATCGCGGTGAAGGCGATCGACGACTGCACCGTTGAAGGCAGCAACGTCAGGAACAGCAGTCCCGCCCGCATCGCGACCGGGATCGCCTCAACCTGTTGCGTCGCAAGGCCAACCAGCGGGAACAACGCAAAGGTCGTGCCCAGCGTCGCCAGATGCAGCTTCCACGCCCGCGCCCCGCTCCAGATCGCGTCGCGCGACAGCTTCGCGCCATGCAGGAAGAACAGCAGCACGATCCCGGCATCGGCAAGGATGCCGACGATATACGCGCCCTCGCCTCGCGCTGGCAGGAAAGACGCCAGCACGACCATCGCTATCAACAACAGCAGGAATGGGTCGGCGAATTCCCGAAGTCGGCTCATCCGCGCGGCTGTAATCAGTCCTGAATGAAAAGGATAGACGGCAGGCAATTGGACGGCTTAGGTCGAGCAGGGCAGATGGAGAAAGTCATGAGTGACGGGGTGGAAATTGTCGAGCGGGACGGCGTGCTGGAAATCCACATCGATTGTCCGGAAAGGAAAAACGCGCTGACTGCCGCCATGTACCGGATCATGACCGCCGCGCTTGCTGATGCGTCTGCGCGGGCCGGGATCGGCGCGGTCCTGATCGCGGGCAAGGGCGACGCCTTCTGCGCGGGCAATGACCTAAAGGATTTCACTCAAGGCTCGCAAGGTGGAGAGGCCGCCTTCGCGTTCATCCGCGCCATCGCCCGTTTCGATAAACCCATTGTCGCCGCCGTGCAGGGGCTGGCCGTCGGGGTAGGCACTACGATGTTGTTCCATTGCGACCTTGTTTATGCTGCGCCGGACGCTCGCTTCATCACCCCATTCGTTAATTTGGGCATCGTGCCGGAAGCCGGGTCCAGCCTTTTGGCGCCTGCCACTTTGGGCCATGCCAAGGCAGCAGCGATGTTGCTGCTCGGCGAACCCATGGATGCCGATACTGCCGATCGTGTGGGGTTGGTGACCGCGATCGTGCCTGCCGAACGCCTGCTCGACCATGCGCGGGGCAAGGCTGCACTGTTCATGAGCAAGCCGCCCCAGGCTCTCGCCGCGACTCGTCGCCTGCTGAAGGGAGACCAGGCCGTGCTGCTTGAACGTATCGAAGAAGAAGCCCGGCTGTTCGCGGACATGCTTGACGCAGCCGAAGCGCAGGAAGCCTTCGCCGCCTTCTTCGAAAAGCGTCCGCCGGTTTTCCGCCGCGACTGAAGCAGAAGCCTTGGTGGCAAGGCCATTGGATCGTTGCAAGGCGGGCATTGCCGCCTTCGTGGCGATGGACAGAAATGGGGAAGCTGCTAACTCAAGCCCGGCCATGACAGGCCCTGAAAGCAGAAGAAGGAAATGTGGATGAGTGATGAGGCGCAGGCTGTATCCGAAACCGCGCCTGCGGCTGCACGCTTCACCCTGCTGGAACCGCTGCGCCAGCGGACCTTCCGCACGATCTGGATCGCAAGCCTTATTTCCAATTTCGGTCAGCTGATCCAGGGCGTGGGTGCGGCATGGCTGATGACGAAGCTGAGTTCTTCGCCGCAGATGGTGGCGCTGGTGCAGACAGCCATCATGCTGCCCCTGATGCTCGTTGCCCTGCCCGCGGGGGCGATCGCGGACATGTTCGACCGGCGCAAGGTTGCGCTGACGGGGCTGGCCTTCGCCTCCGTCATGGCGATCGGCCTGACGCTGCTGACATGGGCCGGGTTTATTACACCCTGGATATTGCTGCTTTTCTGCTTTCTGATCGGCACAGGCGTCGCGCTTTACGCGCCCGCCTGGCAGGCATCCATCGGTGAACAGGTAAAGGGTGAACATCTGCCAGCCGCGATCGCGCTGGGCACGATAAGCTATAATGTGGCGCGCAGCTTCGGACCTGCCGTCGGCGGCGTCCTGGTGGCCGCGCTGGGGGCCATGGCCGCCTTTGCCGCCAACGCATTCTTCTACCTGCCCTTGTTTCTGGCGTTCCTGTGGTGGAACCGCGACCATCAGCCCTCTCGGCTCCCGCCCGAACGGATCGATCGCGCGATCGTGTCGGGCGTTCGCTATGCATTTCATTCGCCCCCGATCCGGGTAGTGCTGATCCGCACCCATGTCGCGGCATTCGCGGGTGCATCGGTATCCGCATTGACGCCGTTGATCGCAAAGGATCTGCTGCAAGGGACGGCGAGCACTTATGGGCTTTTGCTCGGCGCCTATGGCGTCGGCGCGGTTCTTGGCGCCATGGGGCTGGACCTGGTCCGGCAAAAGCTGCGGCCGGAGCAATCCGCCCGTCTGATGGCCGTCCTGCTCGGCGCCATGATCGTCCTGACCGGCGTCAGCACGCATATAGTCATCACCTGCGCAGCTCTGCTGGTTGCGGGCGCGGCATGGATGATGCTGGCCGCGCAGTTCAACGTGGCCGTGCAGATGTCGGCGCCCCGATGGGTCACGGCGCGCGCGCTCGCCTGCTATGGCTCGGCGGTGACTGGCGGTCTGGCGATCGGTGCGTGGTGCTGGGGCTCTGTCGCCGGTGCGTTCGGCACGGGGCAGGCTATGATCCTGTCTGGCGTAGCCATGGCGTTGAGTGCCTTGTTGGGATTTGTCATTCCCTTGGCCCGGTCCCTGCCTGACGGGCTGGAAGAAAGCGTGCTGGCGCATCAGCCCAAGGTGTCGCTGGCGTTGACTCCCCGCAGTGGCCCCGTGGTCATCGAGATCGACTACCGGGTCGATGCGGATCAGGCCCGGGACTTCTACGTCGCGATCCAGAAATTGCGCGGCGCCCGGCTGCGCAGCGGCGCGTTTGGCTGGTCGGTGGCGCGCGACATCGCCGATCCAGAGCTATGGACGGAACATTATTACTGTCCAACCTGGGGCGATTATCTGCGCCAGCGCGATCGCATGACGACGGGTGACCGCCAGGTGGAGGACGCCGCGAACAAATTCCATATGGGCGACAGCGAAGGGCGGGTGCGCAGAAGGCTTGAACGGCCGACCGGTTCAGTCCGGTGGCGTTCCGACACGCCCGACCGGGGGGACGAGGGCGTCGATTTTTTCTATCGGTAAGGCAGCCGGACAGCTGCTCCGGCAGCATGCGTTGTCAATATCGCGGGCGGCGCTAAAGTCGCCCCGGGTCGAAGGAGGAGAGCGGCATGCCAAGACAGGCGAAACGAACGGTGGGGCGTCCTCGAAGGCTGACGCTGGAGGCGATCGTCGATGCCGCCTGCGAGGTGGGCATCGCGAAGCTGGAGATGAGCCTGGTGGCGGAAAGGCTGAACACCGGCGTCGCCACGCTATATGGTTATGTGCGTGGCCGCGATCACCTTCTCGAACTGGTGGCGCAGCGTCTGGTGGGGCAGGCGCTGATCAAGGACGAAGGACAAAGCTGGCAGAACATCCTTCGCGAACATGCGACGATCACCTACCGCCTGTTCCGATCGCTGCCGCACCTCATCACCAATCTGATGGGCAAGGAGCCGGAGAAGCATTCGTTCGACTATTCGCGCGCCGTACTTGCCCTGATCGAGTCGAGGGGGGTTCCCGAAACGGCTGCCGTGAACGCCTATATCGAGATCAATCAGGTCGTGATCGGCGCGGCCATCAGCATGATGCGGCGCGAGGCGCTGGAAAATGTGTCTATCGACGATGAGGGACGCCGCGTGCTGCTGCCCGAGCTTCTCGGGGATTATCGCCCGACGCTGGAACGTATCATCGCGGGCTATCAAGCGGAACTGACCACCGGCGATGGCGACGGGACCGACTAACGGTCCCGCAATCCTGTCCTGAAAGAACAGGCTTCAGCAGTGCAAACAACGCTTGTCGCTTTTTCTCCCATTTGGGAGGTTTGATGATTCGCGCCTTCTGTCATTCGAAAACTCCCGAAAGGCTGGAAAGATGATGACTGATAGCAAAACGCTTACCCACCTCGCGCGCCTGGAAGCGGAGAGCATTCATATATTGAGAGAGGTTGTCGCCGAAGCTGAAAAGCCGGTGATGCTGTATTCCGTGGGCAAGGACAGCGCCGTGATGCTGCATCTCGCTCGCAAGGCATTCTACCCTTCGCCGCCGCCGTTCCCCCTGCTCCATGTCGATACGACGTGGAAGTTCAAGGCGATGTACGACCTGCGCGACCGCATGGCGCAAGAAAGCGGCATGGAACTTCTGGTCTATCAAAACCCTGAAGCAAAGGAGCGGGGGATCAACCCGTTCGACCATGGTCCGCTGCACACCGACATGTGGAAGACCGAAGGGCTGAAGCAGGCGCTCGACCTCTACGGCTTTGACGCGGCCTTCGGCGGCGCGCGCCGCGACGAGGAAAAGAGCCGCGCCAAGGAGCGCATCTTTTCCTTCCGTACCGCGTCGCATGGCTGGGATCCTAAGAACCAGCGCCCGGAATTGTGGAACCTCTACAATGCCAGGAAGAACAAGGGCGAGAGCATCCGCATCTTCCCGATCAGCAACTGGACCGAGCTGGACATCTGGCAATATATCCACCTCAACAATGTGCCGATCGTGCCTCTCTATTTCGCCGAGGAACGCCCCACGGTCGAGCGCGACGGCATGCTGCTGATGGTCGATGACGAACGCTTCCCGCTGAAACCGGGCGAGACGCCGGTGATGCGGTCGATCCGTTTCCGCACGCTGGGCTGCTACCCGCTGACAGGCGCAGTGGAAAGCAGCGCTCAGACGCTGCCGGAAGTCATCCAGGAAACGCTGCTGACCACCACGTCCGAACGTCAGGGCCGCGCCATCGACAAGGATGCGGGCGGCGCCGGCATGGAGAAGAAGAAGCAGGAAGGGTATTTCTGACCTGAGCCGTCATCCCAGCAAAAGCTGGGATCTCAGGCCCGCCAGAACCTTCCCCAGATCAACGAGATCCCAGCATTTGCTGGGATGACGGGACAGATGACATGACCGACACTCTCGACGAACCCATTTACAAGACCGACGCCCTCATTGCCGAGGATATCGACGAATATCTGAAGGTGCATGAGCACAAGACGATGCTGCGTTTCATCACCTGCGGGTCGGTGGACGATGGCAAGTCCACGCTGATCGGCCGCCTGCTCTACGACAGCAAGATGATCTTCGAGGATCAGCTTGCCGCGCTGGAGGCGGACTCCAAGCGCGTGGGCACGCAGGGGCAGGAAATCGACTTCGCTCTGCTCGTTGACGGCCTCGCAGCCGAGCGCGAGCAGGGCATCACCATCGACGTCGCCTATCGCTTCTTCGCGACCGAAAAGCGCAAGTTCATCGTCGCCGACACGCCCGGCCATGAGCAATATACGCGCAACATGGTCACCGGCGCATCGACCGCTGACCTCGCCGTGATCCTGATCGACGCGCGCAAGGGCGTACTGACGCAGACCAAGCGCCACAGCTATCTGGCGCATCTGATCGGCATCAAGAATATCGTGCTGGCGGTGAACAAGATGGATCTGGTCGATTATGACCAGGCGGTCTTCGACGGCATCGTCAAGGATTACACCGAATTCGCGCGCTCGATCGGCATCGAACATTTCGTGCCGATGCCGATTTCCGGGTTCAAGGGCGACAATATCACCGGCCCGTCGGAAAACACGCCCTGGTACAAGGGCCCGGCGCTGATGGCCCATCTGGAAACGGTCGAAGTCAACAGCGCGACCGACGCGGAAAAGCCTTTCCGCATGCCGGTCCAGTGGGTGAACCGTCCGAACCTCGACTTCCGTGGCTTTTCCGGTCTGATCGCGACCGGCACGGTGAAGCCGGGCGACGCCGTGCGCGTGCTTCCTTCGGGCAAGACCAGCACCGTCACCCGCATCGTCACGCTGGATGGCGATCTTGATGAAGCAGTGGCGGGCCAGTCCGTAACCATCTGCTTCGCTGATGAAATCGACTGCTCGCGCGGCGACGTCATCGCGCTGGCCGACAATCCGCCGCAGGCTGCCGACCAGTTCGAAGCGACCATAGTCTGGATGGCGGACGAGGAAATGCTGCCCGGCCGTCCCTATTGGCTGAAGATCGGCACGCAGACCGTCACCGCGACGGTGCAGCAGCCCAAATATCAGGTGAACGTCAACACGATGGAGCATCTGGCGGCCAAGACGCTTGACCTCAATGCCATCGGCGTTGCGAACCTGTCCACCGACAAGCAGATCGTGTTCGAGCCCTATGAGCAGAACCGGACGCTGGGCGGCTTCATCCTGATCGACAAGATCACCAACGCCACCGTGGCGGCGGGTATGCTGCACTTCTCCCTGCGGCGCGCGCAGAATGTCCACTGGCAGGCGACCGATGTCACCCGTGAATTCCATGCGGGCCTCAAGAACCAGAAGCCTGCGGTGCTGTGGTTCACCGGCCTTTCGGGGGCGGGCAAATCAACGATCGCCAATATCGTTGAAAAGAAGCTGGCGCGGATGAACCGCCACACCTTCCTGCTTGATGGCGACAATGTGCGGCATGGCCTCAACAAGGACCTTGGCTTCACCGATGCCGACCGCGTGGAGAACATCCGCCGCGTTGGCGAAGTCGCGAAGCTGATGACCGACGCGGGCCTTATCGTCATCACCGCCTTCATCTCGCCCTTCCGTTCGGAGCGCGAAATGGTGCGGCAGATGATGCAGCCGGGCGAGTTCGTCGAGGTGCATATCGACACCCCGCTGGCCGAGGCCGAGGCGCGCGACGTCAAGGGCCTCTACAAGAAGGCGCGGTCTGGTGAGCTGAAGAACTTCACCGGCATCGACAGCCCCTATGAGCCGCCAGAAGACCCCGAAATCCGCATCGACACCACGTCGCTGACGGCAGACGAGGCAGCCGACCTCATCATCGCGAGGCTGATCCCATGAGCGAGGCGATGAGCGATGGCGATCTTGCCGCGCACCTCGCCGAGGTCGCGGGACGGATCCTGATCAACGTGCGGGAATCGGGGCTGTTCAGCCCCAAGGCACTGGGCAAGGCGGGCGACCAGACCGCCAACCAGTTCCTCGTCCACGCGCTGCGCGAGGTCCGTCCCGACGACGGCCTTCTTTCGGAAGAGGAGAAGGATAATCCGGAACGGCTCGCCAAGAGCCGGGTCTGGATCGTCGATCCGGTCGATGGCACGCGCGAATATGGCGAAGAGCGGTCCGACTGGGCCGTGCATGTGGGCATGGCCGTGGATGGCGAGGCGGTGCTCGGCGCGGTCGCGCTGCCGGGTCTTGACCTGACCGGCAACGGCGGCGGCACCGTGCTCCGTTCCGATCAGCCGCGACCACTCCCGGCAGCGCCCGAAAAGCTGCGCATGGTCGTGTCGCGCACCCGTCCCGCCAAGGAAGCGGTGGCGGTGGCCGAACGGCTCGACGCTGAACTGGTGCCGATGGGTTCGGCAGGCGCGAAGGCGATGGCCGTGATCCTGGGCCAGGCGGACATCTACCTCCATTCCGGCGGTCAATATGAATGGGACAGCATGGCCCCTGTCGCGGTAGCGCAGGCGCATGGCCTGCACTGCTCGCGCATCGACGGCAGCCCGCTCGTGTATAATCAGCAGGACGTATATCTGCCCGACCTGCTGATCTGTCGGAAAGAACATGCAGAGACGGTTCTGGACCTTATAGCAGAGGTGGCAGTAAGCGTCTGAGGAAAGGGGCCGGGATGAGCGTGCTTGAGCCATTCGATTACGCTCATGACGGGCTGAAGCTGTCCGGTCGCATCGCGCGGCCGGATGGACCGGGCCCCCATCCCGCCGTGCTGGTGATGCATTCCGCGCTTGGCCCCGACAGGCTGATGGGCCAGCGGGCGCTGGACCTGGCCCAGCTTGGGTTCATTGCGCTGGCTACGGACGTCTACGGACTGGGCGCCGCAGGTCCAGACTTGGACTATATGCCGCTCTTTCAGCAGTTTCAGGAGCAGCCCGACCTTCTGCGCGGACGCATTCTTGCCGGATATGATGTGTTGCGGGCGCTGCCCGAAGTCGATGCAGGGCGCATTTCGGCGATCGGCTACTGTTTTGGCGGCCAGTGCGTGCTGGAATTGGCGCGCAGCGGTGCCGATGTGCGATCAGTGGTTAGTTTTCACGGCCTTCTACGTACCGCCAGACCCGCGACACCGGGCATGGTCAAGGCGCAGATGCTGGTCATTACCGGCGCGAAGGATCCGTTTGTTCCGGCGGACGACGTCAGGCGCTTTCAGGAAGAAATGACTGCGGCCGAGGCTGACTGGCAGGTCACGACCTATGGCCAGGGTTATCATTCCTTCACCGTGCCGGATGTGGCTGAGTTGAATATAGTCGGCGCCGCCTACGATCCGCTTCTGGATCGTCTTTCCTGGGCAAAGGCCACGGTCTTTCTCGATGCAACGCTGAACGACCGTCGCTGACTATTCCGTCAAGGCGGACCGCCTGTCGGCGGAACAATCCCCTCCGGCTTTGGGCGAACGTCTCTCATGAACGGACTTGAAAAGTAGCCGCCGTTCTTGAATAGAACATTTGCGTTCATTAAAATGTCGGAGAGGCGAGTTGAAGCAAAATCCGAGCGCGGTCGGCCGTAGAGCCGTTATATCGGGCGCTGCGTCAGCAGCTCTGGCAACATTCGCGGCACGCGGTTCCGCTGAGGCCGCGCCTCCTCTGGCTGCGGAGCCCAAGTGCGATATCGCCCGCAACCTCCCTCCTCCCACGACCATCAGCAAGGCTGCCCAGGATTATCTGCGCAATGGCGCAATGCAGCCTCCAAAACCAATCCCCGCCGCAGCGGACGTCGCGGGCTGGCGGGCTTATGTCTCTGACGGTGACAAGGCTCTGCCCGTCGACATGATCCTGAAATTGCCGGGTATCGACGTTCAGACACGGCAGATCGGCAGCGCCACCTGCTATGTCGCCACGCCGCTCGGAATTTCCGATGCGGACCGACGGAAGGCCCATCTGAGCATTCATGGTGGCGGGTGGGTTTTGTTCGGTGGGCGGGCCGCTATGGCTCTGGCGAAGGTCGCGGCAATGCAGACGGGCGGCGTGACTTACGCGGTCGACTATCGGATGCCGCCGGACCATCCCTTTCCTGCGGGCCTCGACGACTGCTTCGCCGTCTACCGCCTGTTGCTGAAGGAATATGGGGCGAGGAATATCCTCGTCTCGGGCGGCTCGGCCGGCGGCAACCTTGCCGCCGCCTTGATGCACAAGGTGAAGGATGCCGGCCTTGAAAAGCCGAGTGCGCTTGTCCTTCAGACGCCGGTCACCGACCTGACGAATGCGGGCGACAGCTGGCAGGTGCTGAAAGGCCTCGATCCCGTGCTCAGAGATCCGGACGGGGTCGCCACAACCGAGCTTTACCTGAACGGTAACGACCCGCGGCATCCCTATCTCTCGCCGCTCTTCGGGGATCTGGCAAAGGCATTTCCTCCTACTCACCTGGTAACCGGAACTCGTGACCGTCTGCTGTCGGACACCGTCAGGCTGCATGCTGCGCTGAGAGCCGCAGGTGTGGAGGCGGATCTCTATGTGGGCGAAGCCATGCCCCATGCAGGCTTCGGCGGCCTGACGCCGGAAGATGCGGCGGTGGCGAAAGACACGCAATATTGGTTGAAGACCCACTGGCCGCAATCCTAAGCATCTCAAACGTCACAAGGCACTGCCGGTGGGAATGACCGACCCGGCATCCCCATTCGGAGCAGTGGTATGACTCAACTGACGCCACAATATTGCAAGAGACACAGTTCCGCGCCGCTGAGCCGCTCCTTGGCCTGGATTATTGCGGGCAGCGGTATGCTGGCCGCCCCAGCGTCGGGGCAAATGCCGCGTCAGTCCGCGGAAGGTGGACAACAGCTTCACCAACGCCAAGCGAACACGCCCAGCACCGCCGCTGTCGCCGCGAGGGTGCCTGCGTCTTCATCGATCGATCCTCTGGAACGGGGGTTCCACGCACCGCCGGACTCGGCCAAGCCGCGGGTGTGGTGGCATTGGATGAACGGCAACGTCAGCAAGGACGGGATCACCAAAGACCTGGCATGGATGAAGCGGGTCGGCATCGGCGGCGTGCAGAACTTCGACGCCGGCTTGACCACGCCTCAGATCGTTGATCGTCGGCTGATCTATATGACACCGGAATGGAAGGACGCCTTCCGCTACGCGGTCGACCTTGCCGAAAAGTCCGGCCTTGAATTCACCATCGCTTCATCACCGGGCTGGAGTGAGACAGGCGGACCATGGGTTGCGCCCGAAGATGGAATGAAGAAGCTCGTCTGGAGCGAGACGACGCTGAAAGGAGGTCGGCGTTTCGTCGGCAAACTTGCTACGCCGCCCAGCCAGACCGGCCCATTCCAGGCCATATCCCTGGCAAGGCCGGAGGCATCGAGCGCAGCAATCCCCACCAGCTTCTACGCCGATGCTCTGGTTCTGGCATTTCCGCTGGATACGAGCGCGGCTCTGTCGCGGCCCAAGCGCGTCACGGCCGGGGGCATGGTCGTCGATCCCGCCGCCCTGTTCGATGCGGACATGACGACGGGGATCGACATCCCGAAGGGAAGCGCGTCCGAGCCGGCGGCGATCGTCCTGCAATATGACGCTCCGCAGACCATCCGCGCGGTTTCCAGCCTCGTTCGCAGCGCTGGGTTCACTGCGGTTCCTCCACAGCTGGAGGCGAGCGACGATGGCAAGACCTGGCGGCGTGTCGCAACTCTCACGGCGGGCTCGATACCGTCGACGGCCAGCTTCGCGCCGGTAACCGGCCGGTTCTTCCGGCTGCTGTTCACGCCGAGCACCGGTTCGGGTCGCCTCGCCGGATTTGCCCCCGCTCCTGGCTTCGACATCTCCGGTGGCATCGAAATGGGCGGCGCACCACAGCGCGCCGGTGTGTTCGACCTTCAGCTGACGGGTGAGGCGAAAGTCAACGCGTTCGAGCGGAAGGCCGGCTTCGGGGTTGTCGACGACTATTTTGCGCTCGACAAGGATGTAGGTAGCGATTCCGCGGGCATAGCTCCGACGTCCGTAATCAACCTGACGACCCGGATGGGCGCCGACGGAAAGCTTGACTGGACACCGCCACCGGGACGCTGGAAGGTTCTTCGGCTAGGCTATTCCTTGACGGGATCGGCGAACTCGCCTGCCAGTCCGGAGGCCACCGGCCTTGAAGTCGACAAGTATGACGGAACCGCAGTACGAGCCTATCTAAGTACATATCTCGGTATGTATCGCGACACCGTCGGGCCGGATTTGATCGGTAAGCAGGGCGTGCGCGCCCTGCTTACCGACAGCATCGAGGCAGGACCATCCAATTGGACCCCGCGCATCACCGAACAGTTCAAAGCCCTGCGCGGCTATGATCCGCTGCCCTGGCTACCGGCTTTGACGGGAACGATCATCGGGTCTCGCAGCCAGAGCGACCGGTTCCTGTTCGATTACCGCCGTACGCTTGGCGAACTGATCGCCAGCGAACATTATGGCCAGATCGCCGACTTTGCCCATGAAAACGGACTGATCGTCTATGGTGAGTCCCTGGAAGGCACACGCCATACTTTAGGCGACGACATCGACATGCGTCGCTACGCCGACATTCCGATGGCGGCTTTCTGGAGCTATGCAAAAGGGAAGAAGCCGGAATCGCTGTATGTGGCGGATGTCAGGGGAGCGGCATCCACGGCCAACATTTACGGCCGCAGGCTGGTGGCCGCGGAATCGCTGACGTCGATGTTTGCACCGTGGGCCCACTCTCCGGCGGATTTGAAGCCGGTGATCGATGCGGAATTTATCTATGGCGTGAACCGGCCGGTAATCCACACATCGGTGCATCAGCCAGTGGATGACAAACTGCCTAGCCTGTCGCTGAAGATCTTCGGTCAATATTTCAACCGGCACGATACGTGGGCAGAGATGGCGCGTCCGTGGATGGACTATATGTCACGCTCAAGCTTCATGCTGCAGCAGGGGCGGAACGTGTCGGACGTCGCCTATCTGTACGGCGAAGAAGCTCCGGTGGGCGTGATGAACAGCGAAAAGCCGCTTGCTGATCTTCCGGTCCGCTACGGCTTTGATTTTGTTAGCGCCAATTCTCTGCTTACTCAGTTTTCCGTCGACAACGGCCTCGTCCTTACCCAAGGCGGTGCTCGCTACAAGCTCCTTTATTTAGGCGGGCAATCCGATCGCATGAGCTTGCCCGTGCTACGCAAGCTGCACGACCTGGTGCGAGCCGGCGCTACCCTGGTTGGTCACGCGCCGGTCGCTTCACTCGGCCTTGCTGCCGACCCGGCTGAGTTCGACCGCCTGGTCAAACAGATGTGGGCGGGGGGCGAGCAGACGGCCCTTGGTCTTGGACGCGTGATCGCAAGCCGCCAACCCGAGACCGTTCTCGCTTCGATGGGTGTGCTGCCTGATTTCGATTATGAGAAAGTCGATCCAGACAGCGAGTTGTTGTTCCGACACCGCAGCCTGGACGATGGCGAAGTATATTTCGTAAGCAATCGGCTCGGCCCCTCGCAGAACATAAACGCGACGTTCCGCGTCGCTGGAAAGGCCGCCGAGATCTGGCGGGCGGACACCGGCACTATCGAGCCTGTTTCGTACCGCATCGACGGCAGCCGGACCGTCGTGCCGCTGAACATGGGTTCGCAAGAGTCGTTCTTCGTCGTGTTCCGCAAGCCTGCGGCTGTGGCGCAGCAAACCATTGCGATACCCAGCCTGACGCCGGTACACACGCTAAACGGCGCCTGGAATGTCGCCTTCGAAAAGAATCGCGGGGCGCCCCCATCGATACGTCTGCCGGCGCTCGGATCGCTGGCCGAACAATCGGATGCCGGGGTCAGATATTATTCGGGCGTTTCCACCTATACGACGAGCTTCGCCTTCCCGAACGAGCTGAAGCCAACCGCCGCGTTCACGCTCGACCTCGGCCAAGTGGGTGACGTTGCAGAGGTTCGCGTGAACGGACAACTCGTCGGCACCGCGTGGAAGGCGCCCTATCAAGTCAAGCTCGGCCACGCGCTCAAACGAGGGCGCAATGAAATCGAGGTTCGGGTTGCCAATCTCTGGGCCAATCGGCTGATCGGTGACAAGCAGCCAGGGATGAAGAAGGTGACGTTCACGACGGTAGGAACCTACCTGCGGAACGCGCCGCTACGGCCATCCGGCTTGATCGGCCCGGTCCAGCTTCTGCGCGAGGACCGATCTAGGGCAAGAACCCATTGATGTGATGGGCATTATAATAGCCCTGTCCTAGCGGCATCACCTCATTCGCGGCCGCTCTTGCGGGCCGCGAATGAGCCCGCGCGGCTGGCAACCCGATTATCAGCGGCGGCGGCGTCTGCGGTCCGCAGGTTCGCGTGCGGGACGGCGAGGCGTGGCTCTATGCCACACACGACGCTTGTCCTGCTGCCAGGGGCTTCGTTGATGCGCGACTGACGCGGCGCGTAAGGACGGGCCTTAACCTTGCGAGGGCCCAAGGATATCGGCGGGGCTGTGGCCCGACCCGATCGGCAAGCCGCTGATCGCGTGTGAGACGGAGTTGGTAAATATGGGTCGAAATATTGGCTGGGGCGGCAGGATTCGAACCTGCGCATGGCGGCATCAAAAGCCGCTGCCTTACCGCTTGGCGACGCCCCAGCATGCGTACCGGTTTTGGCCGGTGCGGATCGCCATATAGCGTGTGTTGCGGGAAAGGAAAGCCTAGTCATCACTGTCTGGTTCCGCCAATATGTGGGTGATGTGACCCGCTTCCTGGATGACCGGCATGAGTGCAAATAATTCTCCCGCAACCGCATCGGCATCGCAGATTTCGCCTGCGTCGCCGCTGTTCCTGCGTGAGGATGAGATCAGGCGGGGGATCGAAATGCTGTATTTCGGCTACACCGCCCTGACCCGATCGATCGACGAAAGGCTGGCGGCGCAGGGACTTGGGCGGGCGCACCATCGCGCGCTGTATTTTATCTCACGTCAGCCGGACCTTACGGTCAAGGACCTGCTGCGCTTGTTGGCCGTAACCAAGCAATCGCTGGGTCGCGTGCTCAATGACCTGATCGAGCAAGGCTATATTGAAACGCGTCAGGGCGCCATCGACCGCCGGCAAAAGCTGCTCCGCCTCAGCGCAGCGGGCGCAGCGCTCGAAGCGGAATTGTTCCGCGCGCTGCGGGAGAAAATGGGCGCGGCCTATGCCCAGGCAGGTCAGGGATCGGTCACCGGTTTCTGGCGCGTTCTGGAAGGATTGATACCCGATGGCGATCGATCCATGGTCTTTGGCCTGCGCAGCCGTTGAACCGCAACGCAACCATATCCGCCTGACGGCGGTTAAACAGGTGCGTTCAATGGCAAAAGAGGGACATCATGAAGAGAGCATTTCTCGCAACCGTGGCGATCGCGGCAGCAGCCAGCCTGTCCGCCTGTTCGGAAAAGGCTTCGGACAGCATTGAAAATGCGGGCTCGGCAATCGGCAACGACCTCAGTCGAGCAGTGGACGAGGCCGGAGAGAAAATCGACAACGGCCTGGACCAGGCGGGTCGCGCCATTGATAACAGCGCAGACAGCATGGGCGCAGCGACCGAGAATGCGGCGCGCGAGGCCAAGCGTGAAGCTGGCGAAGCGAAGCAGGATGTCGGGTCCGCGATGGAGCGGGCAGGAAACGACATCAAGAACGAGTGACGATGCTGGTGCGGGGCATATGAGAAGCCCCGCACCAGCAACTGCCGGAATCAGGATTGCCCGGCGAGGCGGTCGAGCGCCTGGGTTATGTAGCGGCGGCGTTCCGGCTCCCGGTTGATTTCCAGCATGGCGGTCAGGCTGGCGCGGGCCGCTTCCACTTTGCCATGCACCAGTTGCAAGCGGGCCAATGCCCACCATCCGGCGTCATGCTCCGGCGCTATGACGGTCATCCTTTCGTACAGCATGCATGCGCGCCAGGTGTCGCCCGCCTGCTCGGCCCGCAGGCTCTGGTTAAGCAGCATGCGGACCAGTGTCATACGGTTCGACATCGGCTCCAGATGTTCATGGCCGGTCTGGGGGAGAGCGTCCGACGCTTGCGCAGGCAGGGCCGACAGCTCTTCGGGATGTACCAGCGCCCCGCGATTGAATGGATCTATCACCGCTTCGCGGCCTTCAGGACCGATGCTGACAAGGACATGGCCGGGCGTGTTGAGTGCGTGAGCGGTCCAGCCCATGCGCCGGGCGGCCGCGACATAGAGGATGGACAGACTGACCGGCAGGCCTCGCCGCCGGTCCAGGACACGGATCATGTCGGCGTTGAGCGGGGCGTCATAGGTCGCTGTGTCGCCCGCGAAGTCGAACTGTGCGCCAAGGACGCGCGCTAGCAACGCACCTTGCGCTTCCCCCGAATCCAGCGTTGCTTCCCCAGCGTCCTGCCTTTCGGCGTCCACGGCGGCGCTGATCGTGCGGAGCAGGTCGAGATAGGGATCAAGATCGACCCCTTCATGATCGAGGCCGCTCAGCGCCAGCGCGGCACTGTCCAGTTCGATCTCTGCGTCCGCAAGAAGGCCGATATAGGTGATGTTCTCGTTCACGACCGGACCCTCTCCTGGCGTCGGCCCGGTGCGCCGCGGCGGCCTTGATCATTGATTCTGAGTGTATCCATATGACCAAGATGGGTGTCGATTGCGCCGCTTTCCACCTGTCGTGCTAAACGGGGGCATGGCAAAGCGAAAGAAGCGATATCTGATAGCCACCATGCCGGACGGATATGTAAAGCGGATCGGCCCGACGTCCGACCCGTTCACGCATTATTGGCGGATCGTCGCCGAACTGGAAAATGGCAGGACAGAAGTATTCTGGGGCCATGCGAAGTCATTGGCGGAAGCCAGGAAGAAGCGCGCTGCCGCCGCCGACGCGTCGAAGGTACGAGGATGGCGCAGCTTCGCGTTCGAAGTCACCCAACTGGTCGAGGAGCCAGCTTAAGGATCATGGGGTGGGCGCGATTTGCTGTGCCGGAACGGCAAGAGCCGCCAGCTTCGCTGCGCATTGGACCAGCGATTTGCGGTCGAACGGCTTGCTGATCAGTGGCCGATCCTCCGAATATCCGGGCAGGCTTTCCCGACCATATCCAGTGACGAAAGCAAAGGGAATCTGCCGGGCCGTCAGCGCGGCAGCGACTGGATCGACTGGCTCGCCCTGAAGATTGCCGTCCAGCAGCGCGGCGTCAAAATCGCCGGTCTGAAGCAGGGCCAATGCCTCGTCGGCGCACGCGGCTATGGTGACGACGACGGCCTCATCCTCCAATATGCTGGCAATTTCCATCGCCACCAGCGGCTCATCCTCGATGACCAGGAACGATTGGCCCGCTATTGTTTCCTCGCGCCCGGCTGCCATGTCATCATCCGCGCTGGCGGGGGATGCGGTGGCGTTGATCCGGCTGATGCGCGGGCCGCAGGGCAGGGTCATCGTCCATCGAACGCCCGCCTTGTCATAATCGACGCTGGCCTGTCCGCCCTCTGCCTTGAGGCTTCGTTCTATAAGGGCGGTGCCAAAGCCCCTGCGCTTTGGTTGAGTGACGGCGGGGCCGCCATCCTCTGCCCAGACGATCGCCAGTTGTTTGCCATCCATCGTCCACGACAGCGACACTGTTCCGGCGGGGATGCACAGCGCGCCATATTTGTGAGCGTTGGTGACAAGCTCGTGCAGGATCAGGGCGACGTGAAGCGCCAGTTCGGGCGCAAGTTCAAGGTCCGGTCCCACAATGTCGAGCTGAGCCGGATCGATCGCACCGATTTCAAGCTGCCCGCTGATCAGTTCGCGCAGTGACGCGCCCTGCCATGTGGTGCTGCTAAGCAACGAATGCGCCCGCGCCAGCGCATGGATGCGCCCGGTAAATGTCGGCGCGAAGTCGGATGGACCGGAAGAATGGCGCAGCGTCTGCACCGCGATCGCCTGAACAGAGGCGAGCGTGTTCTTCACCCGATGGTTGAGTTCGCTGATCAACAGGCGCTGCGTATCTTCCGCCCGCTTGCGTTCGGTGACGTCCAGCACCTGAACATTGATGGAAACGAGCCGACCCTGTCCATTGAGCAGCGCCGAGCAATAGCATTCACATTCCAGCGTCAGGCCTTCCGCCGTTCGCATTCGCAAATGCTGCATCGCGCGGACGGATCGCCCGGCGATCAGGTCACTCGTCAACTGATCGAACAGCGCCTCGTCTTCTGGGTCGATCCAGTCCAGTTCGACAGCCCTGAAGCCCGCAACCTCCGGCGCGCGCCATCCGAAAAGCCGTTCCGCCCCCTTTGACCAGGCAACGATGTGCCGATCGGCATCAAATTCGATGATCGCCAGCGGCGAATTATCGCTATGAGCGTTCAGCCGCGACAGCGCCCCGGCAAGCTCGTCGCGCTGCCTGGCGAGTTCTTCCCGCTGGCGGAACAGTTCGACGAAGACGGCGGTCTTGTTACGCAGGATGTGCGGATCGACCGGCTTCAGCAGATAATCGACGGCCCCTGTCTCATACCCCCGAAAGCGGCGGCGTTCATCGGTCGCGACGGCGGTCAGGAATATGATGGGGACGCGGCGCGTGCGTTCCGTGCCGCGCATGAGTTCGGCCAGTTCAAAACCATCCATGCCCGGCATCTGAATGTCCAGCAGCGCCAGCGCAACGTCATGGACCAACAGCAGTTCGAGCGCCTGCACGCCCGACCGCGCCTTGAGCAGTTCGACGCCCTCTTCCGCGAGCAGGGCTTCCAGCGCCGTCAGATTTTCCTCAATGTCATCGACGGCCAGGATTTTGGCGGGTTTAGGCGGCATCGCTGAATTCCTCCAGTGCCTTGAGGTTACGCCGATATATCTTTTCCGCTTCATGAAAATCGGCGAAGGCGTCGGAATAGCGGGAGAAGCGCAGCGTTTCTTTCGACCCCAGCCCCAGGAAGCCGCCACGCACCAAAGCCCCACCGAACAGCCCCAGCGCGCGGTCCTGCAATTCACGGTCGAAATAGATGAGAACGTTGCGGCTCGATACCAGCTGGACCTCGGCAAATACCTGATCGCTGGCTAGATTATGTTCGGCAAAAACCGCTCGGCGGCGCAATGACTTGTCGAACACGGCCGCGCCATAGGCTGCCGTATAATAGTCGGACAGCGATCGCTTGCCCCCGGCCAGACGATGATTTTCGGTAAATTGCTGGATGCGGTCCAGATCGTAGATCCCCGCCTGCGCCTTTTGAAGCGCCGCCGGGCTGATGTCGGTGCAATAGAAAATCGTGCGATCCTCCAGCCCCTCTTCACGGAACAGGATGGCGAGGGAGTAAAATTCCTCGCCATTGGCGCACCCGGCGATCCAAACCTTCAGTGATGGATAGGTTTTCAGATGCGGCACCACCAATTCCCGCAGCGCCCGGAAATAGGCTGGGTCGCGGAACATCTCGCTCACCTGGATGGTCAGGAAACCCATCAGGTCGGCGAACACGGCGTGATCACGCAATAGCAGATGCTGGAGGTGGGACAGGCTATCACATTCATGCCGCTGCTGCGCGCGGGCCAGGCGGCGGTGGAGGGAACCGCGCGAATAGCCCCGAAAATCATAATGATAATGTCGCCAGATCGCCTCCAGCAGCAGGTCCAGTTCCAGTTCCTCGTGCGCCTCGAAGGCCTCCTCGCTCATCGCGGCATCCACACGCGGGTCAGGCTGAGCAGCTTGTCGACGTCGAGCGGCTTGGCGAGATAGTCATTGGCGCCCGCGTCCAGGCAATCCTGTTGATCGCGCGCCATCGCCTTCGCCGTCAGGGCGATGATCGGCATTTGCTTGCCCCAGGGTTGGGCACGAATCTCGCGCGTGGCGGTAAGGCCGTCCATCTCCGGCATCATTACGTCCATCAATACCAGATCGACGACGTTGGAAAGGCCGCGCGCAGCCTCATCAAGCGCCTGAAGCGCTTCCCGGCCATTCCGCGCTATCCGCACCTTGGCCCCATGTGGCTCGAAGATAGACGTTAGCGCATAGACGTTGCGGATGTCGTCCTCGACGACCAGGATCTCGCGTCCGTCAAGCGCGGCGTCGCGGTTGAGCGACTTGACGATCAGCGCCTGCTGCGGTTCGGGCAGGTCGGACACGACCTGATGCAGGAACAGCGTGACTTCGTCCAGCAGCCGCTCGGGAGATTTGGCCCCCTTGACGATGATGGACTTGCTGTACCGCCGCAGCCGCATCTCCTCTTCCTGCGCCAGGTCGCGGCCGGTATAGACGATGACCGGAGGGAAGCCGACCGCTTCGTCCGCGCTGAGCCGCTCCAGCAGGTCAAGCCCAGAGGCGTCGGGCAGGTTCAGGTCCAGCACCATGCAGTCGAATGTTTCGCGGCCCAGCAGGTCGAAACATTGCGCGGCCGAATGCGCCTCAACCGTCTCGACGTCGCGGGATGCGAGCAGCAGCTTGACGCTTTCGGCCTGCTGGGCGTCGTCCTCCACCACCAATACACGGCGCAGGCGCTGCGACATCCGCGCCTCCAAGCCCTCCAGCATCTCGACCAGCGCATCGCGCTTCACCGGCTTGAACAGATAGCCGATCGCTCCGCTGGACAAAGCGGCCTGGCTGTCATCATCGACCGATACGACATGGACCGGGATGTGCCGGGTGCGTACGTCGCGCTTGATCCGGTCCAGCACGGACAGGCCCGTATGGTCGGGCAGGTTCATGTCCAGGATCACGGCATTGGGCACATATTGCCGCGCCATCAGCGCGCCTTCATCGGCTGTGCTGGCGATCAGGCACTGGAAGTTCAGTTCATGCGCGACATCGCACAGGATTTTGGCGAAGACCGGATCATCCTCAACGATCAGGATGACGCGCGCGTCGCCCGACAATTGTTCGCGGTCATCCTGGGTCATCACGTTCGGGCGGCGGCGCGCGGGCTTGGGGTTGGATGGCCGGGGACGCACCAGCTCGGCGGACCGCGGCAGGTCAGCCTGCACCGCGGCTGCGCCATCATATCGCTCGGGCAGGATCAGCCTGAATGCGCTGCCTTCTCCCACCACGCTCTGCACCTCCACTTCGCCGCCCAGCAGCCTGGCGAGTTCGCGGGAAATGGACAGGCCAAGGCCGGTGCCGCCATATTTCCGGCTGACCGTGCCATCAGCCTGGCGGAAAGCGTCGAAGATCAGCTGTTGATGCTCGGCCGGTATGCCCACGCCCGTATCACGCACGGTGAAGGCGACGCGGCCATCGGCCCGCCTGTCGACTTCCAGCGCCACGGATCCGCTATCGGTGAACTTGATCGCGTTCGACAGGAAATTCTTCAGCACCTGTTCGATGCGCTGCGGGTCGCTTTCCATTTCGACCGGCGCTTCAGAAGTCCGCCTGGCGCTGAACGCAAGGCCTTTTGACTGAGCAGAAGGTGCGAAGATCGCATCCATTTTCTCCAGCAGCGCCGGAATGCTCATGCAGCGCGGCTGCAATTCCAGCTTGCCCGCCTCTATCTTCGAAATGTCGAGAATATCGTTGATCAGAGCCAGCAGGTCGTTGCCGGACGTTTCGATCGTTTCGGCATGCCGCACCTGTTCCGCCGACAGGTTGCCGCCCCGGTTTTCCGCCAGCAACCGCGCCATGATGAGCAGCGAGTTGAGCGGCGTGCGCAGTTCGTGGCTCATATTGGCGAGAAATTCGGATTTGTACCGGCTCGCCTGCTCCAGTTCCCCGGCCTGATTTTTCAACGAATGCTGGGCGCGGGTCAGGTCATCGCGCTGGATTTCCAGCTGCCTTGCCTGTTCCTCCAGCTGGGAATTGGTCTGCTCCAATTCGGATTGCTGGGCCTCCAGACGGGCCGCCGATTCCTGGAGATGGCGGCTCTGCTGCTCCAGCTCCTCGTTATTAGCGCGCAATTCCTCGCTTTGCGCCTGCAACTCCTCGGCTTGCTGCTGCGTTTCTTCAAGCAGTTCGCGCAGGCGGGCGCGATATTTGCCGGATCGGATGGCGACGCCCAATTGTCCCGCAATCCGTTCGAGCAGGGCAAGGGCCTGTGCATCCGCGCCTTTGGGGAGGCCCAGTTCAACCACTGCATTGATGACGCCATCGGCCTGAGCGGTGGCGATCAACAGGCTTTCCGGCTTGGCCTGTCCCAGCGCCGATCCATAGCAAAGATAGCCGTCGGGCACATCGTTCAGTAAAAAGCTCCGCCGGTCGGCCACTGCCTGACCCAGCAGCCCGTCGCCGACGTCAAATCTTTCTGGAAGCGGCGCGTGTGCAGGCACTGCGTAGGTCGCATAGCGGCGGAAGCCCTCGCCATTGGCGATGTACAGCGCGCCAGCCTTCGCCTTCAGATAGTCGGCCAGAAAAGTCAGGGCGCTGGTCGCCAGCGTGTCGAGCGGCTGCTCGCCGCCCACCGCCTTGGCAAGGCCCACCTGTCCGCCCTGCATCCATTCTTCGCGGGCAATGGCGACGCGATTGCGGATGAAAAAAAGGCCGACAATCGCAAGCGTCCAGCATGTGAGGCAGGCCAGTGTGCGGTTGGTGATCGCGACCTGCGGATCGACGCCTGCCGGCGCGAGGGGCATGCCGACGATCATCAGCACGGTTGCACCCGCCGCGACGAAAAGAGGCAATTGCGACCGCGCCGCCGCATAAGACAGCACAACGGGCAGCAGATACGCCACCCACACGGCCGTCCCCAAGGGGAAGATCAGGTCTGCGGCGAAGGGGAGGGCAAGCAGCAGGATCAGCGCGGCATGAAGCCAGGCTTGCATGTTTAAAGGCTTTGTTTGCAGCATCTTCCAACAGAGACGGCGTACGTCATCGACGCGGCGCCGTGCCCCCAACCCCCTTCGCAATAACTTCACCAGAAAGGCCGCCAGGGCCCAGCCGGATTCCAGTTCACCTTGGCGCGTCCAAACCAACGAAAGGAAAATTGGTTCCCTATTCTGACCTATTGGGGCTCCGGCCGCCCAATAATGTGATTTTGTTCGCGTCTTCCGGCAGTCTGAGCAACAGCCGATTGAATTTCGCAGAGAAGCTCTTAAGCTATCGGTTGCGGACCGGGCCCCTCTGGCGCGCTAGCCCTGGCTTTTGCGCGTGATGTCGGACCGCATCGGATGATCCGGTGCGAAAGGCATGGGAGCAGCTTCTGCTTTTCCTTCGTTTCTGAATCTTCCGATCAACATGATGTTGAACTGGAGGAGCTGTTTCATGGAGTTTCTGTTTGCCGATTGGTTGGGCACACCCACCTGGTTCTGGCTGGTATTCATCGCGCTGGTAACAGCCCTGACCGCCTTTGACCTGGGTTTCCTGCATAAGGATGATCGGGAAATCGGCATCCGTGAAAGCCTTGGCCTTTCGGCCTTTTACATCAGCGTGGCGCTGCTGTTCGGGGGCTGGATATGGTTCGCGCGCGGGCCTGAGCCGGGGATGCAGTATTTCACCGGCTTCTTCATCGAAAAGGCGCTATCGATCGACAACGTCTTTGTGATCAGCCTGATCTTTTCCTATTTCGCCATCCCGGCGCGGTATCAGTATCGTGCGCTGTTGTGGGGCATCATCGGCGTGATCGTGCTGCGCGGCCTGATGATCGCGGGCGGCGCGATGCTGCTGCATGAAGCCTATTGGGTGCTCTATCTCTTCGCTGCCTTCCTGATCTTCACCGGGATCAAGATGCTGTTTTCGGGTGATGCGCCGATGGACATCAGCAATAATCGCGCGATCAAGTTTATCGCTACGCATATCCGCATGACGCCGGAACTGCATGGCGAACATTTCTTCGCACGCACGCCCCATCCAAAGACCGGCAAGATGGTGATTGCCGCCACCCCGCTGTTCCTGGCGCTGGTGGTCATCAACTTTGCTGACCTGGTCTTTGCGGTGGATAGCGTCCCGGCCATCTTTGCCATCACGACCGACACGTTCATCGTCTACACCTCGAACGTCATGGCGATCCTCGGCCTGCGCGCGCTCTATTTCGCGCTTTCGGCGATGGTGCATCGCTTCCACTATCTGAAATATGCGCTGGCGCTGATCCTGGTTTATATCGGCACGAAGATCTTTGTGGCCGATTTCCTGCTGGACGGCGGCAAATTCCCGCCCGTGCTGAGCTTGGGCGTCACTTTCGCGCTCATTGCCGGTGGCGTCGGCTGGTCGCTGTGGAAGACGCGGCAGGAAGCGCGTGGCATCGTGTGATCGTTCGGACCGGGGCGGGCACATCCGCCCCGGTTCCTGATGCCCCTTGTTCATTCCTCTCCTCCGCCTCTATGCAGGCATCCGGCACATGAAGCGCAGGAGGGGGCATGCCTACCGCATCAGCAGCAGCGACGGCGAATGCAACGCCACAGGGCGTCAGTCGGCGTGAATTGCGCACCGTCGTAGGCGCCAGCCTGATCGGCACGACGATCGAATGGTTCGACTTCTTCATCTACGGAGTCGCATCGGCCCTTATTTTCAACCGGTTGTTCTTCCCGTCCTTCGAACCGTTAACGGGGACGCTGCTGGCATTTTCCACCTACGCGCTGGGTTTTCTGGCACGACCGTTGGGCGGCGTGATATTCGGTCATTTCGGCGACCGGATAGGGCGCAAGACGCTGCTGATGATCAGTCTGCTGATGATGGGCCTGTCGACGACAGCCATCGGCCTTCTGCCCACCTACGAACAGATTGGCAGCTGGGCGCCGATCCTGCTCGTGTTGTTACGGCTTATCCAGGGTTTCGCCGTTGGGGGCGAGTGGGGCGGGGCGGTGCTGATCGTGGCGGAAGTAGCGCCGCCATCGCAGCGCGGCTTCTGGACGAGTTGGCCGCAGGTGGGTGCGCCAGCGGGCAACCTGCTGGCAGCCGGGGTGTTCGCAGCAGCGTCGGGGCTGCTGACCGAGGCGGATTTCATCGCCTGGGGCTGGCGCATCCCGTTCCTCCTGTCGATCCTGTTGGTGCTCGTGGGATGGTGGTTGCGCCGGGCCGTGTCGGAAAGCATGGTTTTCGCTCGCGAGGCGGCCGCCGCGGGAGTGGAACGCTTCCCGGCGGTAGAGGCGGTACGGCGCAAGGGCCGCGCGTTGCTGACCGGCGCGGGTCTGCGGTTCGGCGAGAATATCTGCTATTATGTAGCCGCCACCTTTTCCATGACCTATCTCACCGAAATCCGGGGCGGTGACAGGTCGCTGGTGCTGAATGCGGTGCTGATCGGCTCTGCGCTGGAATGCCTCACCATGCCGTTCTTCGCTATGCTGTCCGATCGGGTTGGCCGCAGGCTGGTCTATGGCGGCGGGGCGTTGTGCATGGCGGCATGGTTCCTGATCTTCTTCACGCTGCTGGATCATGGGAATGCGTGGAGTGTAGGGGCGGCGATCACGGTCGCGATGGTGGCGCACGGGGCCATGTATGCGCCGCAGGCCGCGATGATAACTGAACTCTTCCCCACCCGCCTGCGCTATTCCGGGGCAAGCATCGCCTATCAGGCCACCTCGATCGTGGCAGGGTCGCTGGCGCCCCTCATCGCCCTGTCCCTTTACCAGGCGAGCGGCGGAACGACGCTGGTGACGGCTTATGTGGTAGGCAGCCTGATCCTGACAATCCTGGCAGTCATAGCAGCGTCCGAAACACGCGGCGTCGATCTTGCTGCAGTGGAATAAAATCTCGTTGATATAAAAGACTTCATGCCAAGGGACGAAGTACAATCCAGAGCGGTTGGGAACAAGGTGATGAGCTGGTTGTTCAATGTCCGTCAGGAGGAGGTTGATTATGGCTGAAGTTCATAGAGATCCTTACACCGGTGATCGGACCGTTGTTCACAAGAGCAAAGGCGGCAGGACGCTCGCCATTGTGTTAATCGCCATTCTCGCGATCGTTGGCATTCTGTTTGCGACTGGCTTCTGGAAGGCCGATGTTTCGGGCGGCGATGTCCCAGAGGTGAGCGTACAGGGCGGCGCGTTGCCTAATGTGGATGTGGACTCCAAGGAAGTGGTCGTCGGCTCCAAGAAGGAAACGATCGATGTTCCTACCGTCGGCGTAAAGGATAATGGCGAAGAGTAACCTGTGTAACCAAGGTTGCTTGTGGAAACACGTCAGGGCCAGATGTCACCCATGCCAATCCGGCACTGGATGACATCTGGCCCATTTTCCTGGTTGGCCCCCAAGATTACGCCCTTGCGACGATGACCTTCGTTCCAGCCTTTTCCAGCATGGCCAGTGCCGGGGGCTGGACGCCGTCATCTGTTACCACGATATCCACTTCGTCCAGCCCGCATACGATGGCCCCGGATGACGAATTGAATTTGGAACTGTCAACCAGCAGGATGACCTGTTCCGCCCGGTCGATCAGCCGACGTTCAGCGGCGACCAGGATGACGTCCTGCTGCATCACGCCCTGCGGACCCACGGCAGCAGCCCCCATGAACAGCTTGGGCGCGTGAAAGCGCGGCATCGATTCCTCGCCCGCTGGCGCCAGGATGATATTCTGCTCCCGGAAAAGCGTGCCTGAAGGAAGCAGGATCTGCGTTCCCGCCTGGGGCAGAAGGGCATTAGCGATGTGCAGGGAATTGGTCAGCACCGACAGATCCAGCCCGCCAATGTGCGGGCACATTTGAAGGGTCGTCGTTCCCCCATCGATCATGATGCCTTCGCCATGCTGGCACAGTTGCGCGCCGGCGCGGCCAATCGCCTGTTTCTGCGCCAGATGCTCGGTAATCGACTGGGAGAAGGGCGTACCCGCCAGACGGGCGGCGTTTTCCGGTTTGCCGCCATGACGTTCGGTCAGCTTCGCGCCGCCCCGCACCCGGTGGATGACGCCTTCTTCCTCCAGCCGCGTCAGATCGCGGCGAATGGTGGCCGGGGACGCCGCAAGCCGCGATTCAAGGTCGCGATAGCTGACGAAGCCGCTAGGGCCCATCGCTTCGATGATCAGCCGTTCGCGTTCCGTCGCGTGCATTGTCCCCAACCCCTTTGATCAAGCCGCCTGCCGTTCCGCTTCCAGCTGCTCAAGCGATTTGCCCTCGTTACGCGGCGCCCAAAGGGTGCCGATCACGCCGCTTATGACGAGGAAGCCCGTCAAAATCCATGCCAGCGTGGTGAAGCCCGTAGCGCTCAGCATCGGAACGAAGAAGCTAAACACGCCAAGGCTGATACGAACGATGGCGAAGCACAGGCCCTGCGCCGTCGATCGGAGCATGGTCGGGAACATCTCCGCGCTCCAAAGCTGGAAGAAGCTCTGCGCGCCGAAACCGCCGCCGAACTGGAGCAGGAAGACATAGAGCAACGCAACGGGGATGGTCAGCGGGAAAACAGCGAGCAGCGCCATGCCGATCACCTGGATAATCGCTGAAATGGCGAACAGCTTGCGCTGGTTCACCTTGTCCGCATAGCGCATGAAGACAAGGCCGATGGAGACCATGCCGATGGCGAAGGACAGCGCCTGGATCGCGACCGATTGGGCCTGCGTTGCTGCGCCGACCGTCCGCAGAATGTAGGGGAAGAAAAAGCCGTTCGTGCCCGCCCACAGGTTCCAGAAGCCGTACATGCCGACGAGACCCAGGATCGAGGTAAGATATTTGGGTTTGAACAACGTGGACACCGGCAGTTTGGGTACGCCTTCCGCCTGCGATGCTTCCCAGCGTTCCGATTCCTTCATGCGCGCGCGCAAGAGCGTGAGACCCAATGCAATCAGCATCAAATGGGCAAAGACGATACGTGCGCCAAGTTCTCCCAGACTGGTCAGCGCAAGGCTGAGCAGAAGGACGACCACAGGGCCTAGATACCATAGCACCTGCGCGACGCCGGAATGTTTGCCGCGCCGGCCATCCGGTGCCTGCTCGGCAATCAGCGACCAGGATGCGGGGATGTCCGCTCCGACGGCAAGACCGACGATCATGAAGCCGACGACGATCATCCAGGGCGCGAAGGCAAAGACCAGCATCGCCATACCGGCGGCATAGACCAGCATATCCCACTGGTAGATCTTCTTGCGGCCCAGTTTATCGCACAGCCGCCCACCGATATAGGCGCCCACGCCCGCGCCGATCGCATTCGGCCCGAAGGCTCCGATCATGCCGATGAAGTCGTTGGAGAGGTTATAGCTTTCCTGCCACAGCGCGAGCGCCGCGGCACCGGCCACGATCGAACCGGCATCGATATAATTGGCGAGACCAGCGAGAATCGTGTTCCGCCAATCGTCCTTTTGCGCTCCCGCAGTCATTAAATGTCCCTCCCAGCCAGAATGCTCTGGTTTATATCGGCGATATTGCAGCATCCGGTGAGCGCCATCGCCACGCGCATCTCCGCCTCGATCAGTTGCAGCATCTTCGTCACGCCCGCTTCGCCCTGCGCGGCCAGAGCATAGGCCCAGGCACGGCCCAGCAGGACGCCCTTGGCCCCTAAAGCGAGCATGCGGATCACATCCAGACCCGAACGGACCCCGCCGTCCGCCAGCACGGTGAGCTTGTCGCCCACGGCTTGCACGATCGGCGGTAGGGCGCGCGCGGTCGACAGGACGCCGTCAAGCTGGCGGCCGCCATGATTGGAAACGACAATGCCATCAGCGCCCAATGCCGCCGCCTCGCGCGCGTCCTCTGGGTCGAGGAGGCCCTTGATGATCAGTGGCCCTTTCCATTCCGCACGAATGAAGTCGAGATCGCGCCAGTTGATCGACGGATCGAAATTGTTGCGCATCCAGGCGAAGAAATCCTCGATCCCGGTCTTGCCCTTCAGCACTGGCGCGACATTACCCAGCGTATGGGGACGGCCGCGAACGCCTACGTCCCATGCCCAGTCGGGCTTGGTCACCGCCTGCGCCATCCGCCATGCGGCGCCCCGCAGGCCATCGGCCCCGGCCAGGCCGGTGTGATAATCACGATAGCGGCTGCCCGGAACAGGCATGTCCACGGTAAACACCAGCGCGGAACAATTAGCCGCAGCCGCCTGCGCAAGCAGATCTTTCATGAAGGCGCGGTCGCGGATCATGTAAAGCTGGAACCAGAACGGCTTGTTCGCTGCACGTGCGACTTCGGCCAGTGAGCAGGCGCCGACGGTTGAGAGGGTAAAGGGAATGCCTGCGCCCTCGGCAGCGCGGATCGCCTGACATTCGCCGCGACGCGCGTTGAGACCGGCAAGGCCGATCGGCGCGAGTCCCACCGGCAGCGCCTGTTTCTGGCCGAACAATTCGGTCGTCAGGTCCATGCTGGACACATCGCGCAGCACGCGCTGGCGCAGTGCGATGTCCGAGAGCTCGCTGACATTCTTGCGCAGCGTGACTTCGGCATAGGAGCCGCCGTCGATATATTCGAAGAGAAAACGGGGCAGGCGGCGGCGCGCTGCTTCGCGGAAATCGGCGACGCTGGCGATCGGCATTGGCAGGATCCTCAAAGGGCAGGCTCGCCGATCCCGGCCAGCCACCGGGAACGGTAAGTGGAGATATCGTCGTCAAGCGGCTGTACCCGGCTGAGCGAGCCTTGAGGTTTGAGCGACGGATCGATCAGCCGCAGCGCGCCGAACGACACGTCATTATGGGCGTTGGCTGTATAGACCGCCATATCCGGCCGCAGCGAGGCCAATGCGCGGACAAAAACATCGGCGTCGGCAAAACGCCCCTCGATCAGCAGGCGATCGCGCGCGCCAATCAGGTCCAGCATCGTATCTGCGACCAGGGCAGAGTAGAGACACACGGCTGCGCGCCGTTCATACCAGTCGTCCGGGCGCGCAATCCACTCACCTGTCCCGGTGGGGTAGGGACCAAAGCCGGGCGCCAGCGTCGGCAACAGCATCGAACCCGACCGGATAATGTTGGGGACGGCGGCGAGCAGGGCAGGCTGGTCCGGTTTGATATCGACGCGCCGCGTGTCAAATTCGATCACGCTTTCGATCTCGCGCCCACCCATGAACCGGGCCGATGGCACCGGGCGGCCATATGCGTCTATATTGACGAGGCAGTCCCGCCCTTCCGCCAGCGAACCGGTCGCCACCTCTTCGGCGGGCAGGCGCATGGCAATGAACCAGGTGCCGGTGGACAATATGGTCGAATCGCCCAGCGCAATCTCATCGAAGCCCCGCGCGGCGAGCAGGGCGGCGTTGGAATCATGGAGGCCTGCGAGCACGCGGATCTCGCTTGAAAGGCCCGTCTGCTCTGCCAGTTCAGGTCTCAAGGCGCCCAGGCTATCCGCCGCCTTCCTGAGCGGTGCGAAGCGATCGGCCCAGCCCATGCGTTCGGCGAGCGGCGAGAATTGCGACCCGTCCGGCGACCACAGATCGCTGTGGCAACCCAGGCTCGTAACCTCCGTCGCCGCCACCCCGGAAAGAAACCAGGCCCAATATTGCGCCCATGGCAGAAGTGTGGCGGCGGCCATTTCCGCCGGATAAAGCTGCTCCAGCCAGAAAAGCTGCGATCCGATATTCAGGCCGTCCGGCAGGGCGGGCGACCCTGTTGCCGCAAAGTCATCGCGTTCCGCGCGGTAGGCGTCCATCACTTCATCGGGGATCGCCTGCTCATAATCGATCGGCGGAAAGGCAAGCCGGTTGCGCACCAGCGTGGCTACACCGGCGCCATGCGCGACAGGCACGATATACTGCGCGCCGCTGGACGCATAACGGCCAAGCGATTCGATCAGCCATTTCTCGATGCCTGCCGTATCCAGGCAACGGACGCCGAGATTCGTGCACAGCTGATTGGGCCGCACCTGACGATCGAGAATCTCGCCGTCACGCGACCATAGGGACACCTTGCTCAGTGTTTTGCCGATATCGACGATGATAGCGAAACCGCGGTTCAGCCTGCCCTCCGCCATGATGTGTTTCTCATATTGTTTGATCGAATTTGATCGTTTAATAACGCAAAGGATTGATCAGGAAAAGCGCAAATGATAATGGGAGCGCCATGAACATGCAAAATCCAGTCTCGTCGGCGGCCATTCCCTTTGCCGTCCCCTCCAGCCGCTGGGACGATGGCGTTGCAGCCACGCTCAGCCCAGCCGAATTGCTGCTATATCGCTCAAATCTGCTCGGTTCGGATCTGACGGTGACAAATTTTGGCGGCGGAAATACCTCAGCCAAGATCCGCGAAATCGACCCGCTGACCGGCGATCAGGTCGATGTGTTGTGGGTAAAGGGGTCTGGCGGCGACATCGGTTCGATGAAGATCGACGGCTTTTCAACGCTGTATCAGGACAAGCTGCTTGGCCTTGAGAAGCATTATGGCGGCCCTGACGACGATGACAAGATGGTTGGCTACCTGCCCCATTGCACGTTCAACCTCAATCCTCGCGCTGCCTCCATCGATACCCCGCTGCATTCGCTACTTCCTTTTGCACATGTCGATCACGTCCACCCCGACGCCATCATCGCGCTGGCTGCTTCTTCGGGCGGCGAAGCGGCGACGAAGGAAATCTGGGGCGGCAAGATCGGCTGGTTGCCGTGGAAGCGCCCCGGCTACACGCTCGGCGTGCAGCTGCGCGATTTCGTGAAGGCCAATCCGGGCGTCGAAGGCGTGATGCTGGCGGGCCATGGCATCATCTGCTGGGCCGATACCGCCAAGTCCTGCTACGAACATACCGTTCAGCTGATCGCGGACGCCGCCAAGTATCTCAACGCGAAGCTGGCCGAGAAGCCTGCCTTCGGTGGTCAGGTGGTCTCGCCCAATCCGGATCGTGCAGCGATCGCTGCTGACCTGATGCCCCGCCTGCGCGGCCTGATGACTGGCGCACGCACCAAGGTCGGTCATTATTCGGATGATGCCGAAGCGCTGGAATTTGTGGGTTCGGCCGAATTTCTGCGCCTTGCCGCGCTGGGTACGTCCTGCCCCGACCACTTCCTGCGCACCAAGATCGCGCCGCTGCCGCTCGACCCTGCGAAGCTGCAGGATGACGCCTATCTGGCAGATCAGATCGCGGCCTATCGCGACATGTATGCGGCCTATTATGAGCGCTGCAAGCGGTCCAACTCGCCCGCCATGCGGGACGCCAATCCGATAGTGGTGCTGGTGCCAGGCGTCGGCCGCATCACCTTCGCTGGTGACAAGACAACGGCGCGCCTGGCCGGTGAATTCTACGGCAATGCGATCAACGTGATGCGCGGCGCAGAGGCGATCGGCAGCTATATCGCGCTGGACGAGCAGGAAGCGTTCGACATCGAATATTGGCTGCTCGAAGAGGCCAAGCTGCAGCGCATGCCCAAGCCCAAGCCGCTGGTCGGCAAGATCGCGCTGGTGACGGGCGGTGCGGGCGGCATCGGCGCGGCGACCGCCGCGCGGTTGCTGGCGGACGGCGCTTGCGTGCTGCTGGCCGATCGTGACGCCAACGCTATCGAAGAGGTTCGCGCGGGCTTCGCCAAGCAGTTCGGCAAGGATGTGATCCGTGCCGCCGTCTGCGACGTGACCGACGAAGCGCAGGTCCAGGCCGCATTCGATGATTGCGCTCGCGAGTTCGGCGGTCTCGATATCCTCGTTGCCAATGCGGGCATCGCATCGTCGGCGCCGATCGAAGAAACGACCGTCGCTTTGTGGCGGAAAAATTATGATGTGCTGGCGGAGGGCTATTTCCTCACCGCTCGCGCCGCCTTCCCGTTGATGAAGCGGATGAAGGAGCAGGGCGGCGCGTCAATCGTGTTCATCGGTTCGAAGAATGGCGTCGCCGCCGCGACCAACGCGTCGGCCTATGCCTCTGCCAAGGCAGCCGCCAACCATCTAGCGCGGTGCCTGGCGCTGGAAGGCGCGCCCTTTGGCATCCGCGTCAATACGGTGAACCCGGATGCGGTCATCAAGGGCAGCAAGATCTGGGACGGCGACTGGCGCAAGGAACGCGCTGGCGCACATGGTATCGACTCCGGCAAGGAACTGGAGGAGCATTATCGCCAGCGTTCGATGCTGAAGCGGGACGTGTTGCCGTCCGATATTGCCGAAGCGGTTTACTTCCTGGCTGGCGACATGTCCGCCAAATCGACCGGCAACATGATCAATGTCGATGCGGGCAACGCCCAGGCGTTCACGCGCTGATCGGCCAGGAGAGGTAATATCATGAGCAACCTGCCCATTTCCGCCGAATTGATCGCGGAAGCCAATGCCCGGGACGCGCAAGCCCTGGAAGAAGATTATGCCGCGCTCGGCCGCAAGCTGTCCCGCACCGGCATCGATATCGACGCGATCAAGGACCGCGTCGCGGGCTTTTCGGTCGCGGTGCCGAGCTGGGGCGCGGGCCGGGGCGGTACGCGCTTCGCCAAGTTCCCGATCGCGGGCGAGCCGACCAATATCCATGAGAAGCTGGAAGATTGCGCCGTCATCAACCAGCTTAGCCGGGTAACGCCGCGCGTGTCGCCGCATTTCCCATGGGACAAGGTAAGCGATTACAAGGGTTTGCGGGACGAAGCTCGGAGCCTTGGTCTGGGCTTTGACGCGGTGAACTCCAACACATTCCAGGATCAGCCGGGACAGGCGCAGACCTATGCCACCGGATCGCTTTCCTCCACGGTGGAAGCGACGCGTCAACAGGCGGTCGAACATAATATCGAATGTATCGAAATCGGGCGCCAGTTGGGTTCAACCGATCTGACCGTGTGGGTCGGTGATGGCACCAATTTCCCTGGCCAGCAGGACTTTGCGCGCAGCCTTGACCGCTATCTCGATGCGGCCGCCCAGGTTTATGCGGCCCTGCCTGATGACTGGCGCATGCTGCTGGAACACAAGATGTTCGAGCCCGCCTTCTACTCGACCGTGATCTCCGATTGGGGGTCGTCGATACTCGCGGCGCAGGAGCTGGGACCCAAGGCGAAGTGCCTGGTGGACCTTGGTCACCACGCGCCCAATGTGAATATCGAACAGATCGTGGCGCGCCTGCATCGCTTCGGCAAGCTGGGCGGCTTCCACTTCAACGACAGCAAATATGGCGACGACGATCTCGACAGCGGTTCGATCAACCCGCACCAGCTGTTTCTGGTCTTCAACGAGCTGGTAGAGGCGGAACTTCATCCGCGTGACGGGTTCAACCCCAGCTACATGATCGACCAGTCTCACAATGTGACCGATCCCATCGAATCGATGCTGTCCTCGGCCGAAACGATTACGGCCTGTTTCGCAAAGGCGCTGCTCGTCGATCGCGAGGCGCTTCATGCCGCGCAGGAAGGCAATGACACAATGATGGCGTTCCAGGCGCTGCGCCGGGCCTATAATGTCGATGTTGCGCCGATCATAGCGAAGGCGCGAGCCGATGCCGGCGGCGCAATTGATGTGCTGGCGACATACCGCGCCAGCCAGTGGCGCGAACGCAAGGCGCAGGAACGAAAGGCCGTGGGCCTGGGTGCCGGGATCGTCTGATGATCGAATTTGTGGGGTGCTGCCATGGGGTAGCCCCCCCGTTCTTGTACGACACCCTTGGCAACGCCATTGCGGGTGATGATCCGATCCGCCTTGAGATTTTCAATGATCCTGACGCCCCGGTTGCGCGCTCCCTTGGCGAGAGCATTCGTGACATCGACCGGGTTCACCTGCCCATTGCCAGGCACGAAATAGGCGCCCCACAGATCGTCGGTGAAAACATAAGGGAAACGCTCGGCGATTTCTGCTGGCGAAAGATATTGCGCCTCAAAACCGGCATATTTCGCGCGCGAAACGCTTCGACGCACATTTTCGTCACGCACCTCCGTTAGGGCGAGCCCCAGCGATCCGTTTTCAATGTAACCGGTCGGCTGACCCGTTTCCTCTTCCAGTTCACGGAACAGCCGCCGTCGTGCATATCGCAAGGTCGGTTTGCGCTTTCGAGCTACGAAGCTGGCCAACGATGCCCGCGGCATGCCAGGTCGTACCGCAGGTCAGCGTCTTCCGCTCGATAAGCACGACATCGGGCTCACCGTAAGCGCGAAAACCTCCCCACATTTTCGCAGGCGCCGATCTGGCTATGTTTCGCCCCTCATCCGAGGGGTATCGTAGTGGCTGATGATGTAGGAACATTCGAAACAGGTTTCGAAAGGCAGGAGGGTCAGCGGCCCTCGCGTATGGATGTCATTCCAGCAGGGCCGATGCGGCGGCGCTGGTCGGCCGAGGCCAAGGCACGGATCATCGCGTCGAGTTTTGAACCCGGCGCCAACATCGCGGAAATTGCGCGAACGCATGGGCTGCTGCCGCAGCAGCTCTACGCATGGCGGCATGACAGCATTCCGGGCAAGCGCCTGGCGAGCAAGAAGCTGGGCTTTGTTCCGGCGGTGATCGAAGATGCGGGTGGTCCCAGCTCGGCTGATGGTGGAGGCGATGAGATCGTGATCCGTACGGCCGCCGTCGCGATCCACGTGCCGCCGGGCGCGAGCGAGGAACATATCGCCCGGGTGCTCGCCGCTGTGAGCCGGTCGGGATGATCATTCCGCCAGGGCCGCTCAAGGTGATGGTGGCGACAAAGCCGGTCGACTTCAGAAAAGGCGCGATCAGCCTGGCGGCGCTGGTCGAGCATGAACTCGGACTCAAGCCCTTCTCTGGGGTGGTCTTCATCTTCCGCTCGAAGCAGGCGAACAGGATCAAGCTACTGGTGTGGGACGGCACGGGCCTGGTGCTTGTGAGCAAGGTCTTGCAGACCGGAGTCTTCCATTGGCCCCGGGCGCACGATGGCGTGATGCGGCTGTCGGCATCGCAGGCATCAGCCTTGTTCGAAGGGCTGCAATGGTCGATGCACACGCCGCGCACTCAGGTTCCGGTAACGACACGATAGGTCGCACGCCCGATTCCCCTGATCGAAATGCCATTGCCGAGTGCTCCGAAGCTGCCAGAAATGGGGCATGTCCGCCACTGCAGCCGACCTTCCTGACGATGTCGCCACCCTCAAGGCGATGGTCCTGGCCGGCCTCGAGCGTGAAGCTCGGATGCAGCATATCATCGACCAGATCACCCGCACGACATTCGGGAAACGCTCAGAAAAGCTGAGCGAAGATCAGTTGGCGCTTGCCTTCGATGATCTTGACGTCGCCCGTGCTGAACTGGAGGCGCTTGGCGAGCAGGCGGCTGGTCAGAAGAAGGAACGGGCACGAAGGGAAAGCGGGACAGCACGGGCGTCGTTGCCCGCGCACCTGACACGCATTGAGGAAGTGATCCTTCCAGACGAGAAGGAATGTCCCTGCTGTGGAGGCGCGCTGCATTGCATAGACAGCGACATATCGAGCCGGCTTGATGTCGAAGTAGCTCGCCAATTTCTGCGCACTCTCGAAGCGGCTAATTTCCCCGATGGAGGCGAGCACAGTCGTCGCAACGATCGCATTTACGCCGGCGATGGTCATAAGCTTGCGGGCCCGCGGATCATCCAAGGCGCGCCGCGCGAGCTGCCGATCAAGATCGTGCAATTGCCCTGTCAGTCGATCGAACTCGTCGATGTGTCGGAAGAGCATGGCCTTCTCGTCTTTCGGCAGCGGCACTTTCTCCAACCAGATGCGTCCCCCTTTAGTGAAAAGAGCGCCAGCGTATCTGGGGATGAGATTTGTGTGCAAAATGCTTTGGATGCGGCTTTTCAACCGCCCGACAGAGCGCACCAGCGCCGCACGTTCAGATGCCATGCGGCGTCGCCCGATCGTATCGTCGTCAGCCGCCCAAACCTCAGGCAAAAAGCCAGAGGCATGCAGCTTAGCCAGGATCACGGCATCAACCTTGTCGGTTTTTACGCGAGCATGGGCGATCGCACGCACCTCACCCGGATTGGCGATCACCACCCGTCGTACAAACGGCGATAGGAGGCGGACAATAGCCGTCGTATTGCCCGTCGCCTCCAAAACGAGTTCATCATCCGGGCGAAGGCTTCGGCCGAACTCGACTACCGTGTCATGCTCCAGTTCGACCCGCTTTTGCTCGACGATTTGTGTGCCCTCGAGCACCGCCACCTGGGCAAAAGCTCGATGCACGTCCATTCCGATCACACGCATGGGACATCTCCCTCGTTGCACGATCGGGAGCGCAGCGGGCCTGCACGACAACTACGGATCCGCGCTCTCAGCGCAACCGGGCAAGTCGCAGGGGCAGCCAGATAACAACACGAGCTCTCAGCTCACTGTCTAGGCGGCTTGCCCACCTTCATGCACTCCCGGCGCCCCTGTCCCGGTGTTCTCCCTCTACCATGAAAGCAGCGGAGCTAACACCATTGCCAGGGCGCCATCCCCTACATGCCTGATAACAACACCGTTGAGCGGTCAATCAGGCCGCTTACCCTCCAGCGGAATTATGCGAAGCGCCGGATTATGCGCAGGTGCCAACGGCGGGTTGTGCCCAGTCCGCTATTTTCCGCCGCATACGTTGCAGCATGACTAACTTTAGCTGCACATAATACGCTCCCCTCTCCGACCACCATCTGGAGAGGAGCGTTTTATGAAGTCTGATCTATTGCAGCCGGGTCCGCGCCGCTGGCTGACGAACAGTGTCTTTTCGTCCGTGGAGGAGGAGTATGTCTCTTATCTTCGAGCGGGCCGATATCATCCGCACACAGTGCGAGTGTATTTTGCTTGCGTCGCGCATTTCGCGAAGTGGACGACCGAGGAAGGCTTGGACATCGCGCTGATCGATGAGGCGGCGCAATGGAGGTTCCTGGATACCCATGTGCCGTCTTGCGATTGCCCTTACCCGGTCCGCAAGGTGCACCACGAGTTGCGCGTGGCTATCCGGCACCTTCTGCGTGTGCTTCGTGCCCAAAGGCGGATTGCGGCGATCGAACAGAGGGGCTGGCTCGATGGTGAACTGGCGGCCTTCGATCGCTACATGCGCGATGTCGGTGGCCTGGCGGACACAACGCGGCGGCAGCGGATCCATATCATTCGCCGGCTGCTCCTTGAGCGGTTCGGTGATGGCGAGATTGATCCTGAGAAGCTCGACCCGGCAGTCGTCCGGCGCTTTGTCATCGGCGAAGGCCGTTGTTGGAGTAGTGGCGCCGTGCGTGTCGCTGGCGGCACAGTTGGATGTTATTTCAAGTTTCGCAAGATGTTGGGCGATGATGTCGGTCGGCTCTTGCAGGCGATTCCGCGGGCCGCGCATTGGCGCCTGGCGGAGTTGCCCGACGTGTTGTCGCCAACCCAGATTGACGAGGTTCTCGCGTCATTCGACGATCATCTGCCCTCACGGCGGCGCGCTTACGCAATGGTCAGATGCGTCACCGATCTCGGGCTACGATGTTCCGAGGTCGTAAAACTTCGCCTCGACGACGTCGATTGGCGCAACGGGATCATTCGTATAGCCAGGACCAAGACGCATTTCACCGACAGCCTTCCATTGCCGGTGGCCACCGGCGACGCCATCGCAGACTATTTGCGCCATGAGCGGCCGAAGACCAGTAACCGTGCGATTTTCGTTCGCCATGTAGCGCCGTATGACGTCCCGATCAGGGCGGGCGTCGCCAAGCATGCGGTGATCGCGGCTTTCGCACGATGCGGATTGGATCGGACTGATCCCCACATCCTTCGTCACAGCATCGCGAGCCGCCTGCTCAGCGACGGCACGCCCATGAAGCACATCGCCGATATCCTGCGTCACCGTAGCCTCGACACGTCGAAGATTTACACCAAGATCGATCTCCGTCGGCTGTCGGCCGTGGCCATGCCCTGGCCAGGGAGGGCCTCATGATGTCGATTACCATGACAGCGCAGGTAGAGGCCTACCTTGCCGAGCGTACATCGCTGGGCTTCCGTGGAGATGGGCCGAACGCCAGCCAGCTTCGATCCTTCGGCAGTTTCTTCGATAGTTCTGGCCACCAGGGTTCGCTGACATCGGACCTAGCCATTGAGTGGGCAAAGGGGCATGCGCGAGGCAGTGAACCGCGAGCGTGGGCGCGCCGGCTCGACATACTTCGGCCTTTCGCCGCCTACCTTCTGCGGGAAGATCCGGCCACTGAGTTCCCGCAGGCCCAGATATTCGGCAGGTCCCAGCGCAGGGCCACGCCCCATATCTACACTGAGGACGAGATCTCGGCGTTGCTTGCAGCGGCACGTCGCCTCGACCCAGAAGGTGGCCTGCGGCCTGCTGCGTTCGAAGCCTTTTATGGACTGATTGCCGCAACCGGCCTGCGCGTTTCCGAAGCGATCAAGCTGCGCTGCGCCGATGTGGACCTCGGAAGTCGATGTTTGACGGTCCGGATGACGAAGTTCAGCAAATCGCGGCATGTGCCGCTCCACGCCACCGTCGCCGTTGCGCTCGCCGACTATCTTGGCATGCGGGACCGCTTCCTGCCACGCGTGGCTGAGGATCCATTTTTCGTCTCGACCCCATCACGATCGCTAAAAAAGCGTGCGGTACATTGGACATTCCAGAAGTTGCGCGACGAAGCCGCCATCGTTGCCCGCGGTGCCTATCGCAACGTTCGCATCCATGACCTCCGGCACACATTTATCTGCAGGCGCATTCAACGGTGGCAAGCTGAGGGTGTCGATATCGACAATGCGATCGCGGCCCTCTCAACCTACGTCGGTCATGCAAAGGTGTCAGACACCTACTGGTATTTGACCGGCATCCCGGATTTGATGGCCACCGCAGGCAACCGCTTCGAGAGTTTTGCTTTCGGGGAGGCGGTTCATGACTGACCGTACCCCTCCAACATTGCCGACGCTCGTCCAGCGCTTCTTTCTGGATCATCTCGGTGAGCAGCGCGCGGTCAGCGCTCAGACCGTAGCGGCATATCGGGATACCTTGCGCCTGCTCCTCAACTACGCGGCCGTGGCACTCCATCGAACGCCCAGCGCTATCACGTTGCCCGATCTCGACGCGCCGTTGTTGCTCGCCTTTCTCGACCATCTCGAGAAGGATCGAGGCAACAGCGTTCGAAGCCGCAACGCACGTCTCGCCGCGATCAGGACGTTCCTTAAATATGCATCGCATCACGACCTTGCGTCGCTAGCAACGATAGAACGGGCGCTGGCAATCCCCTTCAAGCGATTTGATCGATCAATGGTCGGGTTTTTGTCACGGCCCGAGATCAGCGCCATTCTCGACGCACCTGACCGGCTTAGCTGGGCTGGACACCGCGACCGCGCCTTGTTCAGCATGATGTACAACACGGGCGCCCGCGTTTCCGAGATGATCGGCATGCGGTGCCGGGACGTTGTGCTTGAAGGTCAGCCCGCCGTGCATCTGCGTGGCAAGGGCCGCAAAGAACGCAGCGTGCCGCTCTGGCGTCTGACTGCCGCGCTCATCAGGTCCTGGCGCCGCCAGATCGGCGATCCCTCTGGGGATAGTTTCCTGTTTCCGAACCGAAGCGGCGGCCGCATGACCCGCTCGAACCTCACTCAGCGCTTGAACCTTGCCGTTGTGACCGCAGGTCGCAAGAATCCAAGTCTCCTTGACCGCCCGATCACACCCCATACGGTTCGGCACACAACAGCGATGCACCTGCTTCAATCGGGCGTCGATATCACCGTCATCGCCCTGTGGCTCGGTCATGAAGATACGGCCACGACGCATATGTACGTCGAAGCCGATCTCGCGATGAAGGAACAGGCTCTGATGAAGCTGCAACCAAGCGCCGCCGCGCCGGGCCGCTTCCGAGCCTCGGACAATCTGATGAGCTTCCTGCAGTCGCTGTGATTATGTGAAGTTTATGGCTGCGGGTCTAGTGCAACAACTGGCCCCGCCGTTGGCACCTGCGCATAATCCGGCGCTTCGCATAATTTCGGTTATGGAAAGGTATGCATAACCGTAAAAATGCCCTGTTCACAGGTCATGATCTGGGGGCTGAAAACTGGGCGACGTTCGCCAGCCTCATCGAAACCTGCAAACTGAGCGGTATCAACCCGCAGGCCTACCTCACCGACGTCCTCGCCCGTATCGTCCTGCGCGGCGACGCAGATCCGATCGATGATCTGCTCCCCTACAACTGGCTAGATAGCCGCGCCCCCGTCAGCGCCGTCATCGATCAGGCCGCCTAACGCCTCCCAGTGGGAGTGTTTTAGCGCTTACGGCTCACCCATCTTTGCGAGATGATAAGCGGTCGAGCATCCGGCGATACCGCCGCCGATGATGACGACCTTGGCGCGCGATGGAACCGAAGGGGCAGTTGAGGACATATCAGATTCCTAGGTTCTGTTGACAAAGTTAGGTAGCCATTTGCGGATGGCTGCGAGATTGAGGAAGCTGGCGAAGGACAGCGCCGTTTTGTCGTAGCGTGTGGCGATGCGGCGCTGGTGCTTGAGGTAGCCAAACATGCGCTCGATGCGGTTGCGATCTCGATAGCGACGGAAATCGCATGGGATGTGCTCGCGTCGATTGGCCTTGGGCGGGATGATCGGCAGAATGCCGCGCATCAGCAGGTTCGAGCGCACAGCGTCGCCGTCATATCCCTTGTCTGCCAACAGAGCCTTGGGCTTGTTGAGCGGGAGCGCCATCAGATCATCGACGGCCCCGTAATCCGAGGCCTCGCCGCCGGTCAGGATAAAGCCGAGAGGGCGTCCTTGATTGTCACAGCGGGCGTGGACCTTGCACGTAAAGCCGCCGCGTGATCGACCAAAAGCCTCCTTATGAGTCCCCCTTTAGCGCCCGCTGCCGAAACATGGCCGCGAACTGTGGTGCTGTCGATCATGTGCTGCCAGTCGTCGGTCAACCCGAACTCGACCAGCGTTGCCAGGATCGCATCCCAGACCCCTTGCTCGGCCCAGCGCCGGAACCGGACGTAGACCGAGTTCCACTTGCCGTAGCGCTCGTGCATGTCGCGCCAGGGACAGCCAAGCCGCAGCACGTGAAGCATGCCATTGAGAAAGCGCCGATTGTCGTGGGCTGGACGGGACTTGCGCCCTCGCTCGGAGGGCAGCAGAACCTCGATCACACCCCAATCTTCGTCCGTCAGGTCTCCACGCGCCATACTGCTCCCCGCAAAGAGCAGCCTTGAATCAGAGTTCAGCGCTTTTGGGAATCCACTTTGTCAACAGGACCTAATGCGACTTCGTTGTCAACCAAACTATCTTATCATGTCCGGGGATGCAAACGGAAAATGCTGTCGTCTGCTTCCTGTTCGACGCGACGTCTTACTTGTCTTTAAGCGCCAGATCGCTGTCGGGCTGCAGGTCGGGATGCGCGGCAGCGACATCCGGCCGTTCCCCAAGGCGCGCCGCCACTGCCAGAATTTTTGGGAACGCGTCCAGCGCCACGCGGAACCGCTCTGCCGAATAGACTTGGGGAACGAGGTGGCAATCAGCCATCGTGATCGTGTCGCCGAACGAATAACGTCCGCCATGATGGCTGATCATGGCTTCAAGGGCGGTAAATCCCTCCACGATCCAATGGCTGATCCAGCCGCTGACAGCGGCTTCGTCGGCATCGAATTCAGACCGCAGGCGGTTGAGGACGCGCAGATTGTTGAGAGGATGAACGTCGCAAGCGATGAGCAGGGACATGGCGCGCACGATAGCCCGGTCGTTGGGGATGCCGGGGAGGAGAGGGGGATGCGGCCAGCTTTCCTCCAGCCATTCCAGGATCGCCGTCGATTGCGTGAGCACCGCGGATTCAGTTTCCAGCGCGGGGACCAAGCCTTGCGGGTTGAGCTTGCGATAGTCCTCCGATCGTTGCGCGCCGGTGCTCAGGTCAAGTGATTCCTGCCGGTACTCCACGCCCTTGACGTTAAGTGCGATCCGCGTCCGATAGCTTGTGCCCGACCGCCAATAGCCGTGCAGGACTAGCGGCGCCGGGCTCATCCTACGATCCTGGCGCGGCATTCGCCAAAGCCGATGCTTCTATATCCTTCGGCCTCCGCCGATGCCTTCATCAATATCTCATCCCCGTCCTGCAGGAAGGTCCGGCTTTCACCGTTCGGCAGATTGATGGGGGTTTTGCCGCCTTCGGTCAGTTCCAGCAGGCTGCCGAAACTGTCTTTACTCGGCCCGGACAGCGTGCCGGTGCCCAGAAGATCTCCGGTCTGCATGTTGCATCCGTTGACCGCGTGGTGGGTGACCAGCTGCGCGACGGTCCAGTACATGCTGCGCATCTCGCCGCGGCTCAGCCGGGCGGGCGCATGGCCGGCGGCGCGCATCGCAGCGGTTGAAAGATATACCTCCATTATCACCGAATAGGCGCCCTTCGCCTGATCCCCCGCATCGAACAAATAGGGGAGGGGCTCCGGATCGCCTTCCGGCCGAGGCGGTTGAGCGATGCGGAAAGGCGCAAGCGCCGCGCTCGTTACAAGCCATGGCGAAACGGTCGAATGGAAGTTCTTGGCCAAAAAGGGTCCAAGCGGCTGATATTCCCATGCCTGCAGGTCGCGGGCGGACCAATCGTTCAGGATTGAAAGGCCTGCAACATGACGTTGCGCGTCGGAAATCCCTATGGGTTGCCCCAATTCATTGCCTTCGCCGAGCCAGATCGCCATCTCAAGCTCATAGTCCAGCCATTGGCTAGGCCCGAAGATGGGCGCATCGGCATCAGGCATCTTGCGCTGGCCATGAGGGCAAACCACGGTCCCCCCGCTCGGCCGGACGGAAGAAGCGCGTCCATGATAGCCGATGGGGACATATTTATAGTTGGGCAGGAGCGGATTGTCTGGCCGGAACAGGCGGCCAACATTTTCCGCGTGGTGAATCCCGGTATAGAAGTCGGTATAATCGCCGATGGCAAACGGCAACTGCAGCGAGCAGTCCGTTGCGGCGTAGAGATGCGGGGTCAGCTTCGCCCTGGACTCGCTATTTGTGAGCAGATCGAACAACGCACTCCGCAAGGCATCGGCCATGGCATTGCCCGACGCGAACAGCGGGTTGAGCGTCGATGCCGTCGCAAGCTGCGCAGCGGCCTTCGCCTGCCCATGCAGGTCTGCGGCAAGCGCGCTGACATCCAGGATCCAGTCGCCGATTGCTACGCCGACCCGCGCCTGATCGCTGGGGTCCCGCTTGAATATGCCGAAAGGCAGATTCTGTACCGGAAACTGATCATGGCTGTCGGCGCCTTCCACCCAACTTGTGGCGCGCGGGTCATGGGTTTTGTCGATCATTGTCATAGTGGAAGCTGTGCCTTCACGAAACCATCCCAGCAGTTATCATAATCATCCTGCTTTTCTGGTATTGCCATTGCATGCGCCGTTGGCCTTATGACCCAGCGGCTTTCGAACATGAACGCCAGCGTGCCGTCGATCTTCAACGGCGCCAGCTCGGCTTCCATGGCGGCGCGCGTCGATACGGCGTCCGGCCCATGCGCGTTCATCTGGTTGTGGAGGCTCGCCCCGCCAGGCGTAAAGCCACCGCCTTCCTTGGCGTCATAGACGCCGTGGATCAGCCCCATAAACTCGCTCATGATATTGCGGTGGAACCAGGGCGGGCGAAACGTGTCTTCGGCGACCATCCAGCGGGGCGGGAAGATCACGAAGTCGCAATTTGCGGTTCCGGCAATTTCGCTTGGGCTGGTCAGCACGGTAAAGATGGACGGGTCGGGATGGTCGAAGCTGATGGTGCCGATCGTGTTGAAGCGGGCAAGGTCGTAACGGCATGGCGCCGTGTTGCCGTGCCACGCGACGACGTCAAAAGGCGAGTGATCGAGCATCGTTCGCCACAGCCGCCCTTGAAACTTCTGGATGAACTCGACCTCCGCCTCGACGTCTTCATACCAGGCAACGGGCGTTTCGAAATCGCGGGGATTGGCAAGTCCGTTGGAGCCGATCGGCCCCAGGTCGGGCAACTGGAAATGCGCCCCGTAATTCTCGCAAACATAGCCGCGCGACGGCCCGTCCAGTTCAACCGAAAAGCGCAGGCCCCGGGGAATGAGCGCGATATGACCCGGCGGGACGTCCATGCGCCCCATCTCGGTCTTGATATGCAGTGTCCCGATCTGGGGAGCGATCAGCAATTCGCCATCGCTCGATTGAAAGACGCGTCGATCCATCGACCTGTTGGCCGCGTAAACATGGACGGCGATGCCTGCGCCGGTGCCAACATCGCCATTGCCCCCGTAGGTGACGAGTCCTTCCACCCAATCCAGCGAGCCGTCGGGCATGGGCAGCGGGTCCCAACGCAGTCGGTCGGGGCTGACGGGCGCGTCGGTGAACGGCGCGCTCGCGAGACGCGGGGCCAGATCTATCGGCTCGAACGGCGCATGCGCCGCCATCGGGCGCATCCGATACAACCATGAACGGCGGTTCTGGACCCGTGGCATCGTGAATGCCGTTGTGGAGAATTGCTCCGCATAAAGGCCGTACGATGGACGTTGCGGGCTGTTCTGCCCCACCGGCAGGGCGCCCGGCACCGCCTCGGTTGCAAAATGGTTCAGAAAGCCGGTTTGATATTGTGTCACGATAGTTTCTCCCGCCCGGCGAGGCTCATGGCCTCCAACAGGATGTCTTGATGCCCGATATGATTGGCAAGCAGCAGAATGAGACGCGCATTGATCCGCGCCGATTCTTCCTTGCTCCGATTGTCGTGCAGCGCGATCAGCCTGGCGTAGATCCCATCCAGGTCCGCCAGCTTTGGTTCGGTATCAGCTTCATGCTGTTGCTCCCTTCGCTCGCGCAAGGGCCGAAGCGACCGCTTCCGCGTCTGGCGACTTCCACTGGGCGGCCCCCGACCTTTTCGATGCATGCGCGGAGAAACTTCATCTCGTCGGCCTTGGTATCGGCGGTCCCGATTACCAAAACGGTGGATCGTTCAGTCATTGTAGAACCTCTGCCTTTGAGCGGCAACGAAGTCGCAGCTTCTGCTTTCTGCGAGATAGCTACGAATTCCTCCTGCGTGCCTTATCTTTTTATTGATGATCGTCATCCTATACTAAAATGGATTTCATCGCTGTTTAAAAGTTCATGGAATTACGTTGGCTTGCGAGAATGATCGGTATTATAGTCAGAGCGGTAGCAGTCGCAAATATTCCAGACCCGATCATCACCGCAGGATAATTGCTGTTTGGCCCAAGTTGGGAAGCCGCAAAAGCTGGGCCAATCGCCAGACCAATATATTGTATCGGTATGGCGAACCGCAAAAGCCGCCCTCCCCCCCCGTGTCACGTGACGCTATGATACCCAGCAGGAGAGGCTGGCCCGCATTCCAGCAGAAGTGAAAAAGACCATTCAGGCCCAGAAACAGCGCATAGCTCTGGTCGATCGCGAACGCGAAGATCGACACGGCTCCGACGAGCAAGATTACAGCCGCTTGAAGAAGCACGATAGACAATGCGCCGGCAACGCCCGCAAATTGTGAGATCGAAAGAATGTGCGAGACCGCCAGACTCGTCAATACCTGCATCCCGCCCGATTAAAGCCATGTAGGTCCGAGCCGCAGCATAACCGATGAAGATAGCAGCACCGACAGAACGGCAGAAAACCGGACAACGACTACAGCTTGATGTCGGTTACCGAGATATGTTCCGCTTCGCCGCTCACTTCCTTACGGTTCGGAAGTGAAAGAACCAGCGGCAGACAGACTGCTGTGACAACTGCATGGGGTACGGGGGTAGGCCCGTTCAACCTTTCAACTCACTGCGCTTTGCTTTCCCGTCAGTGTAATTACATGATCCTCATGCCGGCGAGCTTAAATCGATAAATTGATAACGCTCACGTAAAGATTTTGATACGGTAGCATAATGACGGGTTTGATTGCATGAGGACGCGCATGGCGAAGCGGGCAGAAATCGACGAGGAAACAGAGCCGCGACTGCAGCTGGATGCATTTTTGCCGTTCGAGCTCGCGGTGATTGCCAACCGCATTTCGCAGATGATTGGCAATCTGATCAGTTCCAGCTTCGATCTTCAGGTGCCGGACTGGCGTATCCTCGTGACGCTGGACAGATATGGCCCGCTGCCGCCCAACGAAGTGGCAGAAAAAACCGCGATGGACAAAGCGCGGGTCAGCCGTGCCCAGCGGCGGTTGAGCGATCTCAAACTGGTGTCCACAGCCGACGATCCCGAGGACGGACGGCGAAAGGTGCTGTCGCTGGAGGCGCTCGGCCATGAGGTCTGCCGCGAAATCATTCCGGAGGCGCTCGAAAAGGAAAGGCAGTTGCTCAACTGTCTTACTCCGGCTGAAGAAGTCGCCTTTCGGTCGATCCTGGCCAAGCTTCATACCTATACCGAAGGCATTACCTTCGAGGACACATGAACTCTAGCCTTCCGACTTGGGTCGGCTCATCGCCGGTCCCAGTTCCCGACGCAGGGCCTCTAAAGCCTGCTGCACTTTGGGCAGTAGATGGCGACGCTGGGGATAGACAGCCCATATCGGCTCGTCGTCTGGCTGCATGTCCTCCAGCAGCAGTTCAACCATGCCATGCTTGAGAAACGGCAATATGTAGAAGTCGGGCAACTGGCAGATCCCCAGGCCTGACACACATGCCTCGATGACGGCGTGACCGCTGTTGCATCGAAAGCGGCCGTTGGGCCGATGGACGACTTCCTGAGCGCCCACCTTGAAGTGCCAGGTGGCCGCCGTTCCGGCAATGCACTCATGATTGTCCAACGCTTCGACCGAGGCGGGGCGGCCTGCTGATGCCAGATAGCTAGGCGCGGCACATGTATACACCGTGCGCGAGGCTACCCGTGTCGCAATCAACCGCTGGTCGGAAATTTCCCCGGTCCGAATAGCCAGGTCGAAACCTTCCGCGATCAGGTCCACCACCCTGTTGGACAGATCGATCGACAGCGAAAGCTTGGGATGCTGCATGGCGAACCGGCGCAGGATCGGCGCCAGGAACCTTTCGCCCATGGCAGTTGAACATGTCACGCGCAGCTGACCTTGTGGCTCGTTCTGCTCCCCTATGAGGGCGATGGCTTCGTCTCGTTCCTGCACGATACGCTCGCAGCGCTCCAGAAACACTCGCCCTGTGTCGGTCAATTTCACCGTCCTGGTCGTGCGATTGAACAACTGGGCCTGCACACGCTGCTCCAGCGCCATGATCGAACGGCTGACATGTGTCGTCGACATGCCCAGCGCCCTGGCGCCCAACGTGAAGGAGCCCGCGGTAGCAACGCTGATGAACTCGTCGATCCCATCCCACTTCGACATGATTATCCCAAATATGAAATAATGATTTTCCAAAACAGCATATTATCACGCAGTTGGAATAGGACTAGAGTGTTTTCTCAAAGGTGGAATCATTCGGTAGTTCGCACACCGCCGCACAGCCGAACCTCCAAACCCCATCCGGCAATTTTTGATGGCAAGGAACAAGCAATGAAAACGCGCGCTGCTGTCGCCTTTGAAGCGAAAAAGCCCCTCGAGATTGTGGAGGTCGACCTGGAAGGACCTCGCGCTGGAGAGGTCCTGGTGGAAATCATGGCGACTGGCATCTGCCATACCGACGCCTATACGCTGGATGGTTTCGACAGCGAGGGCATCTTCCCTTCGATCCTGGGTCATGAGGGCGCAGGCATCGTGCGCGAAGTGGGACCGGGCGTTACCAGCGTGAAACCGGGCGACCATGTGATCCCCCTATACACGCCGGAATGCCGCCAGTGCAAAAGCTGCCTGTCGGGCAAGACGAACCTGTGCACCGCGATCCGCGCGACGCAGGGCAAGGGGCTGATGCCTGACGGTACGACGCGCTTTTCCTACAAGGGCCAGCCGATCTTCCACTATATGGGTTGCTCGACCTTCGCCAATTTCACCGTCCTGCCCGAGATCGCGGTGGCGAAGATCCGGGAGGATGCTCCTTTCCAGTCCAGCTGTTACATCGGCTGCGGCGTTACGACGGGCGTGGGCGCCGTCATCAACACCGCGAAGGTTCAGGTCGGCGATAATGTCGTGGTCTTTGGCCTTGGCGGCATCGGCCTCAACGTCATCCAGGGCGCGCGCCTTGCCAGCGCTGGCAAGATCATCGGCGTCGACATCAATCCCGATCGGGAGGAATGGGGCCGCAAGTTCGGCATGACCGACTTCCTCAGTTCGAAAGGCCTTTCGCGCGAAGAAACGGTCGCGAAGGTGGTCGAGATGACCGATGGCGGGGCCGACTATACCTTCGATGCGACCGGCAACACCGAAGTGATGCGCACGGCGCTGGAGGCATGCCATCGCGGTTGGGGCACATCGATCATCATCGGCGTGGCCGAGGCGGGCAAGGAAATTTCAACCCGTCCCTTCCAGCTGGTGACCGGCCGTAACTGGCGTGGCACCGCGTTTGGCGGGGCCAAGGGTCGCACCGATGTCCCCAAGATCGTCGACATGTACATGACAGGCAAGATCGAGATCGACCCGATGATCACCCATGTCATGGGCCTGGAGGAGATCAATACCGCGTTTGACCTGATGCATGCCGGCAAGAGCATCCGTTCGGTCGTCGTCTTCTAAAAGCTTTATATTGACGAGAGGAAAAATATCATGGCAGTCATTTCCGGTGACGGCGTCTTTTCGCATACCTGCGTGGGCGCCGCCGACCTTGCAGCTTCCGCGGCCTTCTACGACGCGGCAATGGCGCCGCTGGGCGTCAAGAACCTTGGGCCCTTCGGCGAGAACATCATTCTCTACGGCAAGGACAAGCCAGCTCTGCTGGTCATGCGTCCGGGCAATGGCGAAGCGCCATCCAGTAACGGCGTGACCATCGGTTTTGCGGCAGCGGCTACCGATCAGGTCGATGCCTTCCATGCGGCCGGCATCGCCGCCGGTGGCGCCTGCGAAGGTGAAGCCGGTCCCCGTGGCCATCTTCCCGGCGCCTATGCTGCCTATCTGCGCGATCCGGCAGGCAACAAGATTTGCGCCTATACCTTCACGGACGGCAACTGACGATGGCGATGGAGCAGGTCAGCACGAACCGGTCGTTCGGCGGCGAGCAGGGGGTGTATAAGCATGTCTCTGCCGCCACCGGGACAGAGATGACCTTCTCGGTCTTCGTTCCCCCGCATCAGCCGGGAGCCAAGCTGCCGGTTGTCTGGTATCTGTCCGGGCTGACCTGCACCCACGCCAATGTTACGGAAAAGGGTGAGTTTCGCCGTCTCTGCGCGGAACTCGGACTGATTTTTGTCGCGCCCGACACATCGCCGCGCGGCGAGGGCGTGCCGGATGACCCGGCAGGGGCTTATGATTTCGGTCTGGGTGCAGGCTTCTATGTCGATGCGACACAGCCGCCCTTCGACCGCCATTATCGCATGTGGTCCTATGTGACCCAAGAATTGCCAACCCTGATTGTGGAAAATTTCCCGGCGGACATGGAACGGCAATCGATCATGGGCCATTCCATGGGCGGGCATGGGGCAATCACCATCGCCCTGCGCAATCCCGGCAGATATGCGTCGGTGTCAGCCTTTGCGCCCATCGTCGCGCCCAGCCAGGTGCCCTGGGGCGAAAAGGCGCTGGCCGGCTATCTCGGGGAAGACCGAGCCGCCTGGCGCGGGCATGACGCAGTGGCGCTGATCGAAGACGGCGCACGCCTGTCCGCCCTGCTGGTCGATCAAGGCAGCGCAGACCCTTTCCTGGCGGAGCAACTGCGGCCGGAGTTGTTGGAAAATACGTGCAAAGCGGCGGGGATCGACCTGACGCTGAATTTGCGCGAGGGCTATGATCATAGCTATTATTTCATCTCGACCTTCATGGCAGATCATCTGCGCTGGCATGCCGGCAGGCTGGGCGTCAAAAGCGAATGATGGTTGGGATCGACGCACTGGAAGCGGCGGAGTGCGGCATGTGCTGGGCGGCCGCACATTCTGTGCATGACGATTGCACCGGAGAATTGAGGGATTTGATGAGCGCGGAATTGTTGACGGCCTATTATCACGCCTTCAATCGGGGCGACAGCGCGGCGATGCTCGATCTGCTTGCCGAGGATGTCGTCCATGAACCCTCGCAAGGCGCGGTGCGAACGGGGAAGGCGGCCTTCGCGGAATTTCTTGCGCATATGGATCGCTGCTACAAGGAGCAGGTAATTGATCCGGTGTTTCTGACATCCCCGGACGGCGCCCGCGCGGCGGCCGAATTTCAACTGGAAGGCGAATATCGCCGCACCGACAGCGATCTGCCGCCCGCGCGCGGTCAGCGCTACCGGCTCCGCGTGGGAGCTTTTTTCGAGATTGTCGATGGCCGGATCGCCCGGGTCAGCAACCATTATAATCTGGCTGACTGGATCCGGCAGGTGAACGAGCCGGCGTGATGGCCGATCTGGCGGATTCGCTGGTGGTGGAGCGTGTCGGCCGCGACGATCTGTCGCTGCGCGCGCTCGCCACGCTGCGCATGACCGTATTTCGATCATGGCCCTATCTGTACGAGGGTAGCCTTGATTATGAAGCGGCCTATCTTGATGAGTTTTTGACTGCCGAGGACGCAGTCGTCGTCGTTGCCCGGGTCGGTGATATCCCGGTCGGCATGGCGACGGCCTCTCCCATGGCAACGCAATCGCACGTGATCAAAGCGCCGTTCCTTGCCGCGGGAGCGGCCATCGACACCCTTTTTTATTTTGGGGAATCGGTGTTGCTGCCCCAATTTCGTGGGCGGCGCATCGGGCATCGGTTTTTTGACGAGCGGGAAGCGGCTGCACGTGCAGCAGGTGCGAACTGCGCCACCTTTTGCGCGGTCGTCCGGCAGGACGATGATCCTCGCCGTCCAGATGGCGCGCGAGACCTTCAGGGCTTTTGGCGTAATCGCGGTTACAGCCTTGCGCCGGGCTATGACACGCAGCTGTCGTGGAAGGAGGTCGGGGCGGCGCAGGAAAGCGAACATCTGATGCGCTTCTGGATGAAGCGTCTTTGACGGGGCGACTTCAGGCTACGAAACGATCCGGGTCACCATCAGCGCTTCATAGAGCGTGGCTATGAAAGCGTCCAGTTGCGGGCTATGGCTACCGAATGCAAACTCGGCTGGTCGAATATTTCCTGGCGCTAGAGCGAGAGCGCCACTTTGCCCGCGCTGCGGCGAGCTGCCATGTCTCGCAGCCAAGTCTGTCCGCCGGCATTGCGTCACTGGAAGAACAGCTTGGAAAGCGGCTTGTCCGGCGGGACCGCAAATTTGTCGGCCTGACCCCGGAGGGAGAAGCCATCCTCCCCTGGGCTCGACAATTGGTTGCGACGGCAGACGCGATGGGACAGGCGGCCGAGACCGCCCAAGGCCCGCTTAAAGGCGAATTACGCATCGGCTCCATCCCTGCGGCCATGCCGGTGATAGGCAGCCTCGCCGAAGCAATGCTCAGCCGATATCCGGGGCTCAACATCTCCGTACGCGCGCTGACATCCAGACAGATCGAGCGCGATCTGGCGGCGTTCGAACTGGATGCCGGCATAACCTATCTCGATTTCGAACCGCCGGCGCACGCGCTTTCCGTGTCGCTCTATTCCGAACGTATCATATTGGTGAGCGCGGTGGCGGGGATCCCGATCCCCGATCCGCTTGAATGGGCGGATCTTGCGCAACTGCCGCTCTGCCTTCTGCACCAGGGAATGCAGAACCGCCGCATCCTGGATTCCCGCCTTGCTGAACGAGGCCTCGCGCTCCAGCCTCGCGTAACCGCCGACAGCTATATAGCGCTCCTCGGACTGGTACAGCATGGCCGCCTTTGCTCCATCATCCCGGATAGCCACGCCGCTCTGCTGAAAGGGCTGGAGTGGGTCAGGACGTGCCCGCTGCCCGACATGGAGGAAGGAAGCAGGGTGGGGGTCATCGTTGCCGACAGCGCGCCGCTTGGCCGGCTGGCGCAGGCGGTGCTGAACGTAGCGCGGGAACTCCGGCTGCCGCCCGAGTTCCTGGGCACATGATAGTATTTCCCTATCAATCATAGCTGAGATCGATTTGACCGCGCCCCCGCAACGTCGCAACATGGTGGCAAGAAAATAGCCGCAAGGGGTGGGTAGCATGGAAGATTTCATCAATGCCTGGACGCTGCGTCATGGCAGGTCGCGCGACAAGCTGTTGCCGTTGCTGCACGCGATCCAGGAAGAATGTGGCTATGTAGGCGATGGACTCGTGCCGGTCATCGCGCGGGCTCTCAATATTTCGCGCGCGGACGTGCATGGCGTCGTCACCTTCTATCATGATTTCCGGCGCGCGCCGTCAGGGCGCCACATCGTCAAGCTGTGCCGGGCCGAAAGCTGTCAGGCGCGGGGAGGCACGGCGATTGAAGCGCAAGCCGTGCAAAGGCTTGGCGTGGCCATGGGCCAGACGCGCGCCGACGGGCAAGTGAGCCTGGAACCGGTTTATTGCCTTGGCCTGTGCGCCATTGGCCCCAATGCGCTGGTCGATGGACGCCCCGTGGCGCGGATCGATGCCGCCGCGCTTGGACATATCGCCGCGGAGGTGGGGGCATGACACGCGTCTTCATTAGCCGCGACATGGCCTCGGTCGCGCTTGGCGCTGACGATGTGGCGCGCGCTTTCGTCGCGGCAGGGTGCGAGGTGATCCGCACGGGGTCGCGCGGGCTGTTCAGCATAGAGCCGCTCGTCGAGCTGGAGTCAGAGGAAGGACGCATCGGCTACGGTCCGGTCGGGCCCGCCGATGTCGCCGCCGTGCTGGACGGCAGCCATGCCAACCGGTTGGGCAGGGTGGAGACGCTGCCCTTCTTCGCGAACCAGCCGCGTTTCACCTTCGCCCGGTGCGGCCTGACCGATCCGCTGAGCCTGTCCGATTATGCGACACATGGCGGCTGGAAAGGGTTGGAGGCCGCGCGCGCGCGCGCACCTCAACAAGTGGTCGATGCCGTCAAGGCTTCAGGTCTGCGAGGCCGCGGCGGGGCTGGCTTTCCGACCGGGATCAAGTGGCAGACCGTGCTGGATGCCTCGTCCTTGGCGAAGTTCATCGTCTGTAATGCCGATGAGGGCGACAGCGGTACGTTTGCCGACCGCATGCTGATGGAGGGCGACCCCTATTGCCTGATCGAAGGCATGGCGATCGCCGCGCATGCGGTGGGCGCTGGCCACGGCTATATCTACATCCGGTCGGAATATCCCTTCGCCATAAGCACGATGCGGGCAGCGATCGATGCCTGCGCGCATTTGATCGCTCCCTTCACGCTGGAGGTGCGCGAGGGGGCGGGCGCCTATGTCTGCGGCGAGGAAACGGCGCTGCTCGACAGTATCGAAGGAAAGCGCGGCCAGGTGCGCGCGAAGCCGCCGCTGCCCGCGTTGCAGGGATTGTTCGGCCAACCGACCGTCATCAACAACGTCCTGTCCCTGGCCGCAGTGCCCTTCATCCTTGCGGAGGGGGCGGAGGCTTATGCTGCGGTCGGCTTTGGCCGCTCGCGCGGCACCATGCCGGTGCAACTTGCAGGCAATGTAAGGCATGGCGGCCTGTATGAGGTCGGCTTTGGCATCACGCTTGGCGATCTGGTCAACGAAGTCGGCGGCGGCACGGCGAGCGGAAGCCCGGTGCGCGCGGTGCAGGTCGGCGGCCCGCTCGGCGCCTATTTCCCGCCGGGCATGTTTCATCTGCCCTTCGACTATGAAGCCTTCGCAGAGGCTGGCGGGCTGATTGGGCATGCGGGCATCACGGTGTTCGACGACAGCGTCGACATGGCCCATATGGCGCGTTTCGCGATGGAATTCTGTGCGGCGGAAAGCTGCGGCAAATGCACGCCCTGCCGCATCGGATCGACGCGCGGGGTGGAGATCATGGAGCGGATCATGGCGCGAAGGGAGCAGGACTCGCCACGGCCTGATCCGGCGATACCGGCAGGTCTGGCGAAGGCGCTCTATTCCCGGTCTCCTGCGCCGGCGCAGCGCGGGGCGGAGCAGGAAATCGCGTTGCTGCGCGACCTTGCCGACACGATGAAATATGGATCGCTTTGTGCGTTGGGCGGTTTCACGCCTTATCCTGTCCTGAGTGCGCTCGACTATTTCCCCGAGGACTTCGTTGCGCCCGCACCGGCAAAGGAAGCTGCGGAATGACTTTCACCCGCGAAACCGATCATGGAACCCCGCCCGCCGTCGCAACCGGCAAAAGCGTCACGCTTACCATTGACGGGCAAAGCGTCAGCATGCCCGAAGGCACCAGCATCATGCGCGCCGCATCGCTGACGGGTTGCTCCATCCCCAAGCTCTGCGCCACCGACAGCGTGGAAAGCTTCGGGTCCTGCCGCCTGTGCCTGGTCGAGATTGAAGGGCGCGCTGGCTATCCTGCCTCATGCACCACCCCCGTCGCTGAGGGCATGGTGGTACGCACGCAGACCGATCGTCTGAAGCAGCTGCGCCGGGGGGTGATGGAGCTATACATCTCCGATCATCCGCTCGACTGCCTGACCTGCGCCGCCAATGGCGATTGCGAACTGCAGGATCAGGCAGGGGCGGTGGGCCTGCGCGATGTGCGCTATGGCTATGACGGCGCGACCAACATGGGTCAGCCCAAGGACCAGTCCAACCCCTATTTCGACTTCGATCCCAGCAAATGCATCGTCTGCTCCCGCTGCGTCAGGGCCTGTGAAGAGGTTCAGGGCACCTTTGCCCTCACCATCGAGGATAAGGGCTTTGGATCGAAAGTGTCCGCTTCGCAGGGCGAGGATTTCCTCGGCTCGGAATGCGTATCCTGCGGCGCCTGCGTGCAAGCCTGCCCCACCGCTTCCCTTATAGAAAAGAAAGTCGTGGAGACCGGGACGCCTGACCGCGCGGTCGTCACCACCTGCGCCTATTGCGGCGTTGGATGCACCTTTCGGGCCGAGATGCGGGGTGAGGAACTGGTGCGCATGGTGCCGTGGAAGGATGGCAAGGCCAATCGCGGTCATAGCTGCGTCAAGGGCCGGTTTGCCTGGGGCTACGCCCAGCATCAGGATCGTATCCTGAGCCCCATGATCCGCGTCTCGGTGAACGAACCATGGCGCGAGGTCAGCTGGGAAGAGGCGATCACCCATACCGCGAGCGAGTTTCGCCGCATCCAGGAAAAATTTGGCAAGCTGAGCATCGGTGGCATCACGTCCAGCCGCTGCACCAATGAAGAGACATTTCTGGTGCAGAAGTTGATCCGCCAGGGCTTCGGCAATAATAATGTCGATACCTGCGCGCGGGTCTGCCACTCGCCGACCGGCTATGGTCTCAGCAAGACCTTCGGCACCTCCGCCGGGACGCAGGACTTCGACAGCGTCATGAAGGCAGACGTCATATTGGTCATCGGCGCCAATCCGACCGACGGCCATCCAGTGTTCGCAAGCCGCATGAAGAAGCGGCTGCGGCAGGGCGCGAAGCTGATCGTCATCGACCCGCGTCGTACCGATCTGGTCAAATCGCCGCATGTAGAGGCGGAGCATCACCTTCCCCTGCGTCCTGGCACCAATGTCGCGATCCTGACGGCGCTCGCTCATGTGGTAGTGACGGAGAAGCTCTATGATGAGGCTTTCATCCGCGAGCGCTGCGACTGGGACGAGTTTCAGGACTGGGCGGACTTCGTATCCGAACCGAGCCGCTCGCCTGAAGCGATCGAGCCGCTGACGGGCGTGGTTGCGCAGGAGGTGCGCGCGGCTGCGCGGCTGTACGCCACGGGTGGTAATGCAGCGATCTATTATGGCTTGGGTGTGACAGAGCACAGCCAGGGCAGTTCCACCGTCATGGCGATCGCGAACCTTGCCATGGCCACTGGCAATGTCGGACGCGAAGGCGTTGGCGTGAACCCGCTCAGGGGCCAGAATAATGTTCAAGGCGCCTGCGACATGGGCAGCTTCCCGCACGAATTTTCAGGCTATCGCCACGTATCGGACGATGCGACCCGCAAGCAGTTCGAACAGGCCTGGGGCGTGAAGCTGGACAAGGAGCCGGGGCTGCGCATTCCCAATATGCTCGATGCTGCGACAGACGGCAGGTTCAAGGGCATCTTCATCCAGGGCGAGGATATTTTGCAGTCGGACCCCAATACCCATCATGTCGCGGCGGGCCTCGCAGCGATGGAATGCGTGGTCGTGCAGGACCTGTTCCTGAACGAGACCGCCAATTACGCGCATGTCTTTCTGCCAGGCTCCACATTCCTGGAGAAGGACGGCACCTTCACCAATGCGGAGCGGCGTATCCAGATGGTGCGCAAGGTCATGACGCCTCTCAACGGCTATGCCGACTGGGAAATCGTCCAACTGGTCGCCAACGCCATGGGGCTGAACTGGAGCTACGAGCATCCTTCGCAGATCATGGAAGAGATCGCGGCGCTCACGCCAACCTTTGCCGGTGTCAATTATGACCGGCTGGATGAAGAAGGCTCGCTGCAATGGCCGGCCAATGATGTCGCCCCTGACGGCACGCCGACAATGCACATTGGCGGTTTTGTGCGGGGGAAGGGCAAGTTCGTGGTGACAGACTATGTGCCGACTGACGAGAAGACCGGGCCACGCTTTCCTCTGTTGCTGACCACTGGGCGGATTCTCAGTCACTATAATGTCGGTGCACAGACGCGGCGGACCAGTAATACGGCTTGGCATCCTGAAGACCGCTTGGAAATCCATCCTAGTGACGGGGAAAACCGGGGCCTCAAGGACGGCGACTGGGTGGCGCTGCGCAGCCGGGCAGGGGAAACGACTCTCCGTGCGCTCGTCACCGAACGGGTCGCCCCCGGCGTCGTCTATACCACTTTCCACCATCCAGAGACGCAGGCGAACGTGATCACCACCGACTATTCGGACTGGGCCACCAATTGCCCTGAATATAAGGTTACGGCGGTTCAGGTGAGCCTGTCCAACGGTCCAAGCGATTGGCAGCAGGAATATGCCGAGCAGGCCAAGCGCAGCCGGCGTGTCGCGCCTGTGGAACCGGCGGAATAAGGAGATCGGTATGAGCGAGGATGGCCATGTCATGTCGACCGCAGATCGCCTGGTATACATGGCGCACCAGATTGACCGAAATTTTGCGCCAATGGGTCAGGAGCGGGCGGTGGTGGCGCTGAATGAGCACCTCACCAGTTTTTGGGATCCTCGGATGAGGGCTCAAATCATCGAGATCGCGCGTGAGCAGCCGGATAAGTTCTCTTCCACTGTGGCGGCCGCTGTGGCGCTGATGGCGCAGCACAGCCGCGCAGAGCGGGCCGATCCTGCGCTTTTCAACGGGGTCGATGAGGCAGGGCATTGCGACGCCGGTTGAACCCCGGAAATACGCAACCGGAATTGCGAGGAAACGCAAGCCTTGCTCATATGCCATTCGAACCATTTGAGCGGATGGCGGTACGTGCTTGATCGACGGGATGGCGCCCGCCGGAAGAAGTGCCGGATGTGCTCCGCGACGACGCCTCAGCTTATCTTCGCTGCCGTTACGATAATTTCGACCTTGTAATCCGAACTGGCCAGTTTTGCTTCGCCGGTGGCGCGGGTGGGCGCAGGCGCATCGGCAATCCACGCGTCCCAGACAGTGTTCATCTCGGCGAAGTCGTTCATGTCGGCCAGCCGGATCTGCGCCGTCAGCATATGGTTCTTGTCGCTGTCGGCCCGATTCAACAGTGCTTCGATCTCAGCGAGAACGGCTTTGGTCTGATTGGTCACGCTTTCGCCCGGCGCGCCGATCTGGCCGGAGAGATAGACGGTGTTGCCGTGAATGACGGCCTCGCTCATGCGTGGGCCCTGATCGATGCGAGTGATGATCATTTTCTGGCTCCCTATGAACGAGCTAAGGCTGGAACGGGTGACGGCGCGGAGGATGTCTTCCCGCGCTGGTAGCGGCTGATTGCAAGGTCGGAAGTTTCGATGGCGGCGCGCTTGCCAGCGATGATGTCGGCGATGACATGGCCCGATCCGCAAGCCATCGTCCAGCCCAGCGTGCCATGTCCCGTGTTGAGGAACAGATTGGGGATTTGCGTAGCGCCGATGATTGGCGTGCCGTCCGGGGTCATCGGGCGCAGGCCGATCCAGAAGCTTGCTCGGCTGAGATCCCCTGCACCGGGGAACAGCGTGCTGACGCAATGGTCGAGCGTATCGCGGCGGGCCTGGGGCAGGTTGGAGGAATAGCCCGACAGCTCGGCCATGCCGCCGACCCGGATGCGGTCGCCCAGCCGCGTGATTGCGACCTTGAAACTTTCGTCGAGCAAGGTTGAGACGGGCGCGCGCCTGTCGTCGGTGATGGGGATGGTGGTTGAATAGCCCTTCACGGGATAGACCGGAAGTCTTAGGCCCAGTGGTGCGAGGAGGAGGGGCGAATAGCTCCCCATTGCGACCAGATAGGCGTCGTCTTTGACGTCACCCTTGTCAGTTTCAACATGGGCGATACGGCCTTGCTCGCTGGCGAGGCGCTTGATTGTGCAGTCATAGACGAAGTTGACGCCTTTTCCCTTGGCAAGATCGGCGAGCGCATTGGTGAACTTGAAGCAGTCGCCCGTCTCGTCATTGGGCAAGCGCAAACCACCCACGATCGTCTCGCTACTGTTCGCAAGGCCTGGCTCAGCGGCGATGCAGCCTGCGCGATCGAGCACCTCGAACTGTACGCCGTCTGCCTGAAGGACGGCGACATCCTTGGCGATGCCGTCGAGCTGATATTGTTCTCGGAACAGTTGGAGAGTGCCCCGGCTGCGCTCGCCATAGGTGATGCCGGTTGAGCGGCGCAGCTCGATCAATTGATCGCGGCTGAATTCGGCCAGGCGTACCATTCGGCTCTTGTTGATCGCATAGGCGCGTTCCGTGCAGTTGCCGACATAGCGGCGATCCAGCGCAACATCGCCATGTCTGGATGAGGGCGCAGGATCAGCGGCGCATGCTTCATGAACAGCCAGCGCAGTGCCTTCAGAGGGATGCCGGGTGCAGCCCACGGGGAAGCATAGCCAGGCGATATTTCACCCGCATTGCCGAAGCTGGTTTCCAGCGCCGGCCCACTCTGGCGGTCGATAACAGTGACTTCATGTCCCGCCTCGGCAAGATACCAGGCCGATGTTACCGCGATTACGCCGCTGCCCAGGATGGTGACTTTCATGCTGACATGCTCCGCAATGCGGGCCGTTCGCTATGATAGATACGGCGATAGCGAGGGCCGAGTTGGGTTAGGATTTCATAGGAGATCGTGCCGGCGTCCGTGGCGACATCGTCTATGCTCTGGTGCGGACCGATCAGCTCGACCGGCGCGCCGGGGTGCAGCAGGGCTTCGGGGATGTCGGTGACGTCCAGGGTGATGCTGTCCATCGAGACGCGGCCAATGATCGGCACGCGCTGGCCACCGATATAGGCCGCGCCGCGGTTGCTGAGCTGGCGAGGCCAGCCATCAGCGTAGCCGACCGGGATGGTGGCGATGCGGGTAACGCGTTTTGTGCGGTGGGTGAGGCCATAGCCGACGCCAGTGTCAGCGGGCACAAGGCGGGTCTGCGTGATGTGCGTGGTCAGGGTCACCACGGCGTCCATCATATTGACCCCTGCGGTGGGCGCGCCGCCATAAAGGGCGATACCTGCGCGGACGAGATCGAAATGTGGGCGCTGCAGGAAACTGCCGCCGCTATTGTCCAGCGAGCGAGGGACTGTTGGAAAGTGGCGGGCGAGCGCTTCGAAGTTGGCGGTCTGTTGCTGGTTGAAGTCGTCGCCCGGGTCATCGGAGCAGGCCAGATGGCTCATGAGGAGTTTGACTTCGATGCCGTTGAGCAGGGTAGGATCGGCTAGCAGCGCCGAGACTTTCTCGGGGGGCAGGCCCAGGCGGGACATGCCGCTGTCCACCTGAAGCGCGGCGGGGAGAAGGCGGGCGAGCGCCTTGGCGGTGGCAGCCCAGCGGGCGATCTGGTCGAGCGAGTTGAGGACGGGGATTGCGCCTACACTGGCGCAACGGCTTTCGCCTCCGGGGGAAGGCCGTTCAGCACGTAGAGCGCGATGCCGGGACGCAGGATTGTCTCAAGATCGACAGCTTCGCTCAGATGAGCAACGAAGAAATGGCGGCATCTCTGCGCTACGAGTGTGCCGGCAGCGGGGAGCGCGCCGATGCCGGAGGCGTTTGCGTTGATCATCATGTGCGGCGCTCCTCAACAGATGAGGAGGCACATATGACCATCGACCACTCCGCCATTTTCGCCGCCCAATCCACTTACATTGGGGCTTCGGTCCATGCCGAGACCGGGTCGATCCGCAGCTACTATGCGCGACATATCATCCGTGATGGTGGCTTCACGGCGATTGATGAAGGAGATTATGAATCAGAGGCCGGATCGTTCATACTGTGCCCGGCAACCGGGACGACAGCTTCTGATGAGCGGGAGGGCGGTGACGCTCTCCCGTTTCAATTTTTAGCGCCGATTGGACCGGCCGGGCATCGAGCCCGGCAAGTCCAAGGCCTTGGACCGGCAGGCCCCGCACGGCAATTTGTCCGTTCTCTTTGTTCCAGCCTGCGCACGAGATGCTGGCATTATGCCGGAGCCGGATTTGTGTCCGGTCGAATTGCGTAAGCGCACGCACTTCGGATGACTGCCACATTTCATCATGATGGTGAGGCGCACCCGGCATTCCTGATGGTGTTCAGGCGCGCCGGATGGCACCTTAGTGCGCTTCCGCCCCAGCCTTGAGCTACCCTGATGCCTTTGAACGATATTCTGTGTCATCCGCCCTTGCTCAACCGCGCAATTCCTGTTTGCGATGGGGACATGGTCGCAGGCCGCCTTCTACGATCAAGAAAATAACCGCCTGATTGGCTACGGTTTCCGCGGTGCGGACCCTCCTCTGTGGATGGCTCCCGCGTTGCAAGCATAAAGTGATGATCTGGCGTTTGGTCGGGTGCAGTCGTCTGTCCGGCCTGTTGATGCAGTCGGTGCAGACTGCTGGCCCTGATGGGGTCCGTGAACAAGGTCCGATCGGTTTAGCAGGCTCTTACGCCTAGGAGGGTCCTTGGGTTGTCCTTGTTCCCGGTCCGACCGGTTTTGCCATCACATCCTTCGCTCTCACAACCTCGTGAAGCTGATCTCCTCAGCTAAATTCTTGATCTATGCTGCCGCCAGCACAGGCGCATGCCCGCGTTCGAAGACCCCACCGCGCGCCATGACCGCCCATGCGATCCGCGCCATCTTGTTAGCGATGGCGACCGACGCGACGCGCGCGGGCTTTCTGGCGAGCAGAGCGACAAAGCGCGGATCGACCGTGCTGGGTTTCTCCTTGGCGTATCGAACCAATGCGGTTGCGCCAACGATCAGAAGCTGCCGCAGATATCTGTCGCCCATCTTGGTAATGCGCCCCAAGCGTTCCTTGCCACCGCTCGAGCTCTGCCGCGGAGTTAGCCCCAGCCAGGCGGCGAACTGGCGCCCCGAGGCGAACTGCGTGGGATCGGTGACCGATGCCGCGAGCGCCGTCGCGCCGATCGGCCCGATACCAGGGATAGTCGCCAGGCGTCGGGCCCTGTCGTCGCTCCGCTGCAGGGCGGCGAGACGCAGGTCGAGCTTGCGCAACTGAACGTGAAGCTGGAGCAGTTGCTCTGCCAGCATAGCGACGACGTTGGTCGCCTCGGTCGGCAGATCGAGCCTAGACTCGCGGTCGACGATCTCTCGCGCCATCTGCAGTGCCTTCACGATCCCGACCGGGATGGCGATGCCCAGCTCGGCGAGCACGCTGCGCATCATGTTGACCAGTTGCGTGCGCTGCTTGATCAAAAGGCTACGCACGCGGTGCAGCGACAACGCCGCCTGCTGTTCGCGCGACTTGACGGGCACGAACCGCATCGTCTGACGCGTGACAGCTTCGCAGATCGCCTCGGCGTCGGCAGCGTCGTTCTTACCGCGCTTCACATAAGGCTTTACGTAAGCCGCTGGCATCAGCCGGACCTCATGACCCAGCTTGGTCAGTTCGCGCGCCCAGTGATGCGACGTCCCGCAGGCCTCGGCGCCTACCAGACACGGCGGCAACTTCTCGAAGAACGGCAACATCTGCGATCGCCGCAGCGCCTTGCGAATCACGACCTCACCGGTCGCGCTGATACCGTGAACCTGAAAAACGTTCTTGGCCAAATCAAGGCCGATCGTGCTAATCTCCATGGCGGGTGGCTCCTTGCTCGGGTTTGCATGACAGCAACCCATCTTGGCACTTAGATGCCGTGAGCGGGAGCCATCCACCTCATCCGTTTATTTTCTGGATCGCGCCAGCCTTACTCCCTTGAAGACCCCATCAGGAATTGGCCTGATCGAGCAAGAGGAAAGACCCATGCAGAACATCGCTGAATTTCGCATCATCGGCCGCGTCAACAAGGTCACGGAGCATGAGAAGGTGGCGAAGATTTCGGTCGCCGCCAATTACAACCGCCAGGAAGATGGTGAGTGGGTCACCGACACCCACTGGAATGAAGTAACGCTATTTGGTCGCCTGATCGAGCGCGCAACCAAGATCGACAAGGGAGACCTGATCCACGTGACCGGACGGGTTCGGCAGAACTCCTACGACACGGCTGACGGCAAACGCTACACGGTTGAACTGATCGCCGATGGCCTCGCGGTCCTCACAAAGGCCAGCGAAAATCACGACCGGTAAAGGATCGGGGCCGCTTTGGCGGCCCCTCCAGCTGGCCCGGGCGATCTGAGGGCGACCTTTAAGTCTCTGAATCTTCTGTCTGATTCGTTGAGTTATCTTGCCCATGAGCTTATTCTATGCGCCAGCGCGGCTAGGGAATCTTGAGGAGGTCGAAGGACATGAGCGGTGTAGCGCAAGCTGGCCTTTTCTTTTTCCTGCTGTTCGTCGCCATGTTTCTCAGTGCGGGTAGCAAGAGCAGAGGCCCTCGGATCCGCGATGAGGATGCCGAGACCTGGTGGCATGCCCGTCAATCGTGGTGGAATGACCGTCGATGAAGACGACCGCCGTGAACATCGAGAAGGGCGGCGCAGGCAAAACCACGATCGCCTGTCATCTCGCTTGGCACCTTGCGGATGCCGGGCACCGTGTTCTGGTGCTGGACCTTGATCGGCAGTGCAATGCATCGACCGCACTGCGCGATTTCGAGCAGCTTGGCTCGTGCAAACCCTTGTTCGAACCGGGCTATGCCGCGCTCGAGGGATTGCAGCGGGCCATTTACTCCAACCGCATGGCTGGAGAATATGATGCCGACTATGGCAAGGCGCTGACTTGCTTCCGCGCAAATTTCGCGGCGTTGAAGGCGGCCTATGATTATTGCGTGATCGACACGCCGCCAGCATGGAGCTGGATCAATTTTGCCGCGCTGATGGTCTGTGACGATCTGATCGTGCCGGTCGAACTGGGCCCCTTCGGACCCGATTCCACCCGGCAACTTTCCAACTCGATCCAGACCGTCAATCAACGCGGCCGCCAGACGCCGATCCGGGTTGCGGGTTTGGTCGCGAACCGGGTCAAGGCCAATGACCGCAACCAGCAGACGATGCTGGCTGAGCTCAAGGCCAAAGTTGGCCGCAACCTGTTTTCCACGCATCTTCCCGATCGCGCTCACTATAGCCAGGCTGTGCAGGCCGGCGTTCCGGTTTGGCGGTTCGATAAGGATGTAAGATCGTCCCTGCAGCCGATGCAGGCGTTCCTGGACGAGGCATTGCAGAGGATCGGTTCCTGATGGATTTCGGCAACTTCGACATATTCGCTGCCAAGGACGAAGTTGCTCAACAGGATAGGGTGCTGTTGCTCGAACCGCAGCTGGTTTATCCCGATCCCCACAATGTACGTCGCGCGATCCGCCCGGAAGAGATTGACGCGCTCGCCGAAACCATTCGAGCCAGAGGTCAGTTGCAGCCCATCATCGTCGCGCCGGCGGACGAAGATGGGCGCTACATGATCCAGTTCGGCGAGCGGCGCTGGCGTGCGTGCCTCCAGCTCGGCCAGCCGGTCCGCACCATCATTCGCGAAGTTCTGGATGCTAGCCAGATCAGGATCGATCAGTTCATCGAGAACGATCAGCGCGAACAGCTGTCCGTACAGGACATGATCGCCTTCGTTGCCGACCAGGTAGCGTCGGGCATGAGCATCGTCGATCTCGCCCGCGCCACCGGTCGGGACCGGGCGCGGCTTTCCCGTCTGCACAGCCTCGCCTCGGCACCTGATTATATAGCCGCCCGCCTCGATGATATTCCGGTCCGCGGTGCAGTCGCATTGATGAAAGCCGCAGCCAACGATCCCGAAACCGTGATGGCGTTTCTGGATGCGACGCCTCCGGGCCTGGTCACGGTTGCTGGCTGCGAAGGCCTGTCGCGGCCGGGACCATTGCCGTCAGTTGATCTTGAAGCTGGCAACGTGGCGCCGGTGCAGCAGCTATCTCTAGACCCCCGTCCGGTACGCACAGCACCGGAAGGGCGGACCAAGCCGAAGCGGTCCGGCCCGGAAGCGGAGTGCCCCGATGGTGCACGCGCTATTGTTGTCGGCGGCAAGAGTGGCCGCCTGGTCGAGGCGCTGATCCACTTCGCTGGCGAAGACCAGCCGCGCCTCGTCCGCTTCGATCGCTAAATCCCAGCCCCCCTTCTTTTCCGCGTCCTTAAGCGTTCCGGCCATGGTAGAGGACTGTGGCCCGGGCCACAGATTCGCATGTCTTTTTAAGGGGTTGCTTTGATGGCAGGATAGGGGTTAGGGTCGTAGTTGTAACACAGTGGCATCACGGACAAGGGACGAGGATGACAACTGCGAACGCATCTCAGGATGGCAAAGCGCACCTTACCATTCGGCTCGACCGGGCCACGCTCGACGCGTTTGATGCTCTGGCCGAGGGCAGGGGAGGGCGCAGTGCACTGCTGCGAGCCGTCCTGGCTCAGGTTCTTCGGCAGGCTGCCGATGCGCCCCTTATGCAGCCCCAAGCGGAGCGCAGCACCAATCGGGTCACCATCAGCCTGACTGATGCCGAGATGGCGGTGTTGGAAACGCGCGCGGCTGAACGCGGAACGGATCGGGCAGGGTGGGTCAAGGCTCTGACCCGCCGCCATCTTGGTCTGAAGGGCAGTGTCGACGCAGGTATCCGTGAGAGCCTCCGTTTAGTGCGCAAGCAGTTGCAGCGCATTGGCCGCAATCTCAATCAGGCCACGCGCGCCGGCAATGCGGTAGCGCTGGCTGACAATGGATTGCAGATCGAGGGTGAGTTGCGACGCATCATCGAGATGCGGCAGGAGGTCAATGATCAGATCGTCGCCTTGGGGGAAGCCCTGCGGAGTGACCTTAACTATTGGAAGGTGGCTGACTGATGTCATTCGGCGAGCGCGAGGACGAACTGTGGGGTGTGCTGAAGCCGACTTTCAAGCCGCGCGTGTTTGGCGACCCCAATCTTAAATATGCCGAGCGCCTGCTGAAACAAAAGAGGGTCGGAAAGGATGGGGGACCTTTGGTTGGCCCACGAGCAGATGCCCGTGCGGTGCTGGCCCGCGTAGTCCGCAAGGCGCCTGAGGTGCTGGTTAAGGTGACGGGGCGCAAAAAGGGAGCGGACCATCTTGGCGCTCACCTTGCCTATATCGGCCGTAAGTGTGAGATCGCGCTTGAGACCCGCGATGGCGAACTGCTCACCAACAAAGCGGATGTCCAGCAGCTCGCTGAGGAGTGGTCTGATCCCTTATACTGGCGGCCGCGCGCGACGGTGTCTGCGGTCTCGATGGTCTTTTCGATGCCGGAGGGCACCGATCCTGAGACGGTAAAACAGTCGGTGCGCGAAACGGCAGAACGGATGCTGGGCGACAATCATGATTATCTGCTGGCACTCCACACAGACACGCCGCGCCCGCATGTGCATATGACAGTTGAGGCCGAGGGGATGGACGGCACACGGTTCGATCCACGGCGGGCGGATCTTTTCAAATTTCGCGAGGCGTTTGCCGAAGGCCTGCGCAGTCGCGGCGTCGAATGTGAAGCGACCCCCCGTTGGTCGCGCGGGCAGGCGCGGGCTGGCACCAGCATGGCGCTCGCACAGATGCGCGAGAAGATCCGGCGTGGCGTGTCTCGGCAGCCGACAGAAGCCGACCTACGTCAGGCCCGCGAAGCACTGGCGATTGCCACCGGAAAGGCGCAGGCGCCGGCGTTTGTTGCTCAGGCGAAGCGGCGTTGGACCAGCATCAGAGAGCAATATGAAGGGGCCGCTGCCCGTTTGGATGATTCGGAAGATCGCCGTGACAAGGATCTTGCGCGGGAGCTTCGATCGTTCCTGAAAGATCGACCATCCATTGAAAGCGTGCCGGATCGCGTGTTGAAGGATGCGGTCGATCGAGTGCGGATCGCGAGAGAGCAACAAAGCAAAAGGCAGGAAGGTCCGAAGTCGCCAGAGCGCAAGCCTCCTGACAAGATGCGATAGAGCAGCCCAGGTGACAATGTGCTTCGTCGGGTGCGTGAGAGATGTGAAGACGGATTATGCGACCTTGACGAGGAAGCCATATTCTGCACCTGAAGCAGGAACTCTCTTCCGATACCAACCGTGCCCCGGCGCTGCGTTCGGCGCGACACATGGCCTGGAGGTCCCGTTTGTCAACGACACCCTCGAATATCAGACCTTCCTTATCCAAGACTCGCCGCAGGCCCGACCGCTTGCGAAGCTGATGAGTTCCGCGTGGGTCGCCTTCGCAAAAACCGGGAACCCGAACACAGTTGGCCTGCCCGGATGGCCAGCCTATAGCCCGGACGCGCCGAAGGCGATGGCCTTCGACAACAAGAGCCACGTAATCAACGACCCGCTGGGTGAACCTCTACGCAAGCTGTGGCGCGAGGTGGCGTTATCTGCTGATGGATGAAAGACGAACTGGGCCGGAAGGTGATTGACCAGTGGCTGTCAAGCGACTGGCTATCTTTTCCGGCTGCTTGGCGCGCGCAGCCCACAATCCACGACCGCGCTAACGCCAATCCACAGGGACTTGTGAGATTGAAGAGGTCGTCAGCCGGGCGTGAACGCATCGTGGACGTTTCGACCTCGGTCCACTCGATGCGGATGCACGCGATTGTAGTGGTCGAGCCATTCGGGCCGCTGCTCAATAACGGTCCGGGTATCCGGTCGGGGGCTGACGCGAGCGAAGTCTCTTTCAAGCGTGCGGACGAACGCCTCGGCCATACCGTTGCTTTGGGCTTTCGCCGGGGGTGGTGCGCGGGATCAGGCCGATGTCGCGGGCGAAGCGTCGGGTATCGCGCGCGGTGTAGCAGCTGCCCTTGTCGGTGAGCCATTCGATGGCATGCGGCAGCTTGTTCACCTGCCCGAAGCGGTGCTCGACGGTGGCGACCATCAGGTCGCGCACGTCCTGGGCGGTGATGCCGGTGGTCGCGACATAGCCCATCGCCTCTCGACCGCAACAGTCGAGCGCGAACGCGACCCGCACCTTTTCGCCATTCTCGCAGCCGATTCCGAGCCCGTCCGAGCACCAACATTTGTTGCGGGTTGTCACCGCGATGCGACCGTCGTGACGGCGCTCTTCGCTTCGGCCTCTGTGGCGCTGGAGAATGAGGCCCTGCAGCTTCATGACGCGGTATACGCGCTTTGGATTGGGCGCTGCGCGCCCGGTCTGTTCAGCTTGGCGGCGAAGCAGTGCATGGACGCGCCGGTAGCCGTAGGTGGGCAGGTCGGCGATCGCCAAGCGGATGTCGGCGACGAGCCCGGCGTCGGGTAGCGGTGGCCGTCCGCGCCGTCGTGGCTCCGGGCGATGACGCATCTCGGACATGTACGGCCGTGAGAGGTCGAGCGTGTCGGCGACGGCGCTCAACTGGCAGATGGCGCCACAGTTTTTGGTGCCGTCCATCAGGTCCATAGACATATTGGTAGATAATTTCGTGGCACACCGCCTCACGAATACCCCGATGACGACGAGGGTAACCTGCAATCTGTTCGGGCGACCCGGCTGCCAGCAAGCGATCAGCGATGTAAGCAGCCAGTTCTGGCTTGCGCGCAATCTTGTCTCCGCGCACGCGACGCCCGCGCGCGATGGTCTGTGCGACCCTCGGATAATAGCCCGGAAATAGCGGATGCTCATCCAAATGCCGGTTGCGCTTGAGCTCTCGATAGATCGTCGCAGGATGACGTCCCAGCGCATCCGCGATTTGCCTTACAGACCGTTCAGTTGCGACCGGCCGATAAATATCGCACCGCTCGTCCAAACCCAAATGCTGATAGCCGTTCATCGTGCGCCTTCCTGGAAAGGGGATCAAACCCCTATAAATCGCAGGATTTCGCACTTCGATTTAGAATCCACCGCTTACACGCAATGTTCCTGCCGGTTAGAGAAGTCACAATTTCCGCAAATTAGAGATGTCACCGATTGAGGCCAGCAGGGGCTGCGTGGAGCCCTCGGGATAGCGCAGCGCAGACCCTGCTGATGGCGTGACATTTGGGGGGAGGGGCATGGACCCGCTGCGCAGGCAGCGGGCTCGGTCAGCGCCGGTCAACCAGGTCAGCGCGCCTTCACAAATTCCAGTGTGCCGCGCGCCCGTAACTCCGCCTGGCTGAGCCGGGGACCGCGTTTGAGCTTAGTCCCGCCCAACCGGCGCCCATCGATCTTCACAGTTGCCTCCGGTTCGGGGAACAGGTGCGTGGGCTGGTCGCGGCGGGTAGGGGCATTATTGTTGCGCTGCCGATGATGCGGGGCGATCGCCTGGATCTGCTTCGCCAGCAGCAAGGCCGCGTCGAGATGGCGGTTGTCCACGATCGCGGGCTGCTTCACCTGACGCATCTTGTCGAACTGGCGATAGGGCAACACATGGCCCTCATGCTGGATCTCCAGCCGGCCATCGGGATATTCGCACACCAGCACCCGCTTGCGCACCAGCTCCCTCGCGATTTCGGTCGGTTCCAGGATGAACATCGTCTTGTTGTAATGGAGCGTTAGCGCCGCCGTGACTGTCCGCTGTTCGCGCCACACCATGATCGCGTGCAGATCGTCATGCGGGGCAAGCGGACGGTGGAGATCACGACTGTCGAAAGCAGGACGAGCGAAGCGCGCATTGTGGCGAACCATATAGCTCGGCAGAAAAGCGTTCGCTTCTCCAATCGACGATATGCCCTCCAGCCGCATCGCCTTGACCAGCCGGTCCTGCAGCGTGCCATTGGCCCGCTCAACCCGGCCTTTGGCCTGCGGCGAGTTGGCGCAGATGATCTCGATGTTCAGCGCATCAAGCGCGCGGCCGAAATGCGTCATGCCATCGCCGCGCGCCGCGCTGGCGCGGGAATTGCGGAACACGCTGTGCTGGTCGGAGTAGAAAGCCACCGGCTTGCCGTGCCGCTCGATATAGGCGCGCGTTGCTTCCATGTAGGAAAAGGTACTCTCGCTCTCGACCATCTGGAGATGCATCAACTCACTGGTCGCATCGTCGATATAGACGAGCAGGGTGCATTGCGGGCCGCGATCCTCGAACCACCAATGCTTCGAACCGTCGATCTGGACCAGTTCGCCGCGGCAATCCCGCCGGTAACGCGGCTGATATGGGCGCGGGCGACGCGCTGCTCGATCCTTCCACAACCCCGCCTCGATCATCAGCTTGCGCAGCGTCTCACGGGAAATATGCACATCATGGCGCTCCGCCAGATACTCGGCGGCCAGCGTCGGCCCGAAATCATGATAATGCTCCCGGACCAACGCAATCGCATGGTTGCGAAAGCTATCGCCAAGCCAACGGTTGCTACGGCGCCCGCGACGACGCGAAACCAGGCCTGGCGCACCGTCTGCACGCATGCGTATCAGCAACCGATAAACCTGCCGCCGGGACAATCCGAGCAGCGTCGCTGCATCCTCGGCTCGCAACTCGCGACGTTCAACCCGTAGTAGCGTATCGAAGCGTGTAAGCTCGCCATGGCTCATGGATACCACCGTCATCCGCGCACTCCCTGCATCCAGGGAGCACCATGCCACCAGTGACATCTCTAATTTGCAGGGGGTGACATTTCTAAATGGTGCTTACACGCAATATATACGATAATATATATTATGTTAATATCATTGCCACAATTGTGGATGTCCAGTGTGTCCAGTGTGAGGGCGGAAAGCTTGCGATCCGGGGCATGTTTCAACGATATCTGCCACTATGGCCGTGATGGCACAGCAGGTTTTGGAGCAAAGCCCGCATTCCGGCGCGCTGTTCGCCTTCCGGGGGAAGCGCGGCGATCTGGTGAAGTTGCTCTGGTATGACGGCCAGGGCATGTGCCTGTTTTCCAAGCGGATGGTCCGGGGCCGGTTCATCTGCCATCGACGAAGACCGGATCGGTGGTAATGACGGCCGCTAAGCTTTCGATGCTATTGGAAGGCATCGACTGGCGGCGGCCGGAGCGAACATTTACCCCGTCACTCGCGGGCTAAAACGCCTATTTTCCGGTGCTTTTTCTGGCGTTACGGCCACTGTTCCGCTATAGGACCGCGGTGTCGGTCGACCTGTCCCTCAAATCGACATTGCAACGCGGGTCATCCCGGCTTCTATATCTCGCTCGAAAGTTCCTCCGCAACCTCTGTAGGCATGGCAATCCGTCATGCGGTTCTTCCAAAGGAGGAATGGCTCGAGCAACGTCGCATCGTCGTGGATTATCCGATTTCCGGCATTCCAGATGCCCAACATCTCGACAATGCCAAGGAATTCCACTTTCAAGCTCTGGCGCGCGGATGCCAGCAATACGGCATCGAACTGATCTATCGTCCGATCCGTACACCCCATTATGGCGGCCATATCGAGCGCCTAATCGGGACCATGATTGGTGAGGTTCACCTCCTGCCTGGTACCACCTTCTCCAATGTCGTCGACAAAGGGGATTACGACGCCGAGGGTCGGTCTTGCATGACCTTGCAAGAATTTGAACGCTGGTTAGCTTTTCAAGTCTCGATCTATCACAACAATGTTCACCGGGTGCTCGGCGTAACACCTTTCGCGGCTTGGTCAGACCTGCGATCGACCAGGCCACTCCCGCTTGGGATGGACTTGTAACGGTTTTGCGCCAGTCACCTATCTCATTATGCGACCTTGGCCTCAAAGGCGAGTGGGCTGATGCCGCCCAGATATGAATGGCGCCGCCGTGAGTTGTAGAAGCCATTGATGTACTGAAAGATGGCGGCCTCTGCTTGCCGCCGGGTTGGCCAGCTCTGCCGCCAGATCATTTCCGCCTTCAGGGATTTGAAGAATGTCTCGACGGCGGAGTTGTCGTAACAATTGCCTTCGCCGCTCATGGATGGACGCAGGCCGTAGGCCTGCAGCTTCTTTTGGCAGTCATAGGAGCAATATTGGCTGCCGCGATCGGAATGAAAAATGCAGCCATGCGGCGGATTGCGCAGGCGCACCGCCATATCCAATGCCCGGATCGCCAGATCCTTCTTCATCCTATCGCTGACTGCCCAGCCAGCGACACGACGGCTGTGCAGGTCAAGGATGACGACAAGGTAGAGCCAGCCTTCCGATGTCCAGACATAGGTGAACGTGCCAAAGGCTCGCACGGGATTATCGTCGCCTGCGGATTGATGGCCGCCATGTGCATGGTCGAACCGATGTCTATGGCAGCAGCGCCTGGGTTGACCATCGCCAATGCGTCCGCGCTTGGGGATTTTGTTCCTGTCATTCCACGTCCTCCTCCAAATCGGGAGGGTATGGGCTTTGCCAACCGTCATCTTCTTAATCGGGATGGCTCTGTTGCAAACATGGGGCACGGCCGCGCGGCGTCACCCAGTTGGGGGATTAGGCAGCATTGGCGAAATGCTTATTGAGCATAATCATGGTTTCGGTCAGGGCCGAGGGTCCAATTCCGAATGCTCTTTCAACCAGGCGCACCTCCCCATGATACCTGGCTGCAGGCACCATGCCTGGGCCTGTCCTTTGCGTAGGGCGCGCATGACCTCGAAGCCCTTGATCGTGGCGTAGGCCGTTGGCATCGACTTGAAGCCACGTACCGGCTTGATCAGCATCTTCAGCTTGCCGTGGTCGGCCTCGAGCACGTTGTTCAGATATTTCACCTGCCGGTGCTCGGTTTCCGCCGCCAGTTTGCCTTCGCGTTTCAGCTCAGCGATTGCTGCGCCGTAGCTGGGTGCCTTGTCGGTATTGAGTTTGGCCGGCTTTTCCCAGTCCTTCAGGCCACGAAGAGCTTTGCCCAGAAAGCGCTTCGCCGCTTTGGCGCTGCGTGTCGATGACAGATAGAAATCAATCGTGTCGCCCCGTTTGTCGACCGCCCGGTACAGGTAGGTCCATTTGCCCCGCACCTTTACGTAGGTCTCATCCAGACGCCAGCTCGGATCAAAGCCGCGCCGCCAGAACCAGCGGAGACGCTTCTCCATCTCCGGCGCGTAGCGCTGCACCCAGCGATAGATCGTCGTATGATCGACATCGATCCCACGCTCGGACAGCATTTCCTCGAGATCACGGTAGCTGATGCCGTATCGACAATACCAGCGCACCGCCCATAGGATGACCTCGCCGGTAAAATGCCGTCCTTTGAAATCGTTCATCGCAACTGACCTTGACAGTACATGAGCCCAATCTTGGAAACCGTGTCAGAGTTTGCAACAGAGCCATGTCGCGCAATGGTGGCGGCCCGATGCCCAGAACTTCTTTGGGCGGGTGAAGAAGGACGTCATGCTCGAAGCGCTCGACGAGATCGGCGGGCCGGTGCTGCGCGGCCGATACAAGGACGCCAAGAAGGGTGACCTTGCCAATGCCTGCGCGGCGCTCTGTTCCGGGCAGGGCATCGTCGAGGCCGAAGTCCGGGAAAAGGCGCTCTCCTGGCTGCCCGACGAGATGCGGTTTGGCGCTGTGGAGAAGCCCGAAAGCTTCCGCAGCTATTCCGCCTTCCTCAGCGACGAAGACGACAGCGACGGCGGGGCAGGGGAGATCGCCCCCGATGGCGATGCTGGCGACCTCGAACAGGCGGCCTGAGGCGAACGCCTAACGGCGGGCGGCGCTTTCGTGTCGCCCGTCGCCCTTCATCGGCGGCGCTGAGACAGCCGCTCTTTCGCGGAGTATTTATCATGACCCAATCATCGGGCCGGCCCTCGCCGGCCGAGACCATCACGCGCGCCATCATCGACCGGCTCGAGGCCGGTGTGCGCCCCTGGGTGCGGCCCTGGCGATCATGCGCCGGGCAAGGACGCCCGCTGCGCGCTAATGGCGAGCCCTATCGCGGCATGAATACGTTCTGGCTGTGGCTGGCTGCTGAGCAATGCGGTTATCGGTCACCCCATTGGATGACCTACCGTCAGGCGCAGACCCTTGGCGGGCAGGTCCGTGCCGGTGAGCAGGCGCAATTTGCAATCTTCTATAAGGCCTATTCGAAGCAGGTCGATTCCAGCGAACGCCCCGGCGAGCTGGTCGATGAGCATCGCCGGGTGATGCGGTCCTATGCGGTCTTCAATGCCGACCAGATCGACGCGCTGCCGTCCGATTTCTATCCAGAACCGTTATCGCTCGTCCCACCTGGCGACCAGCTCGATCCGCGGGCGCAACGCTTCGTCGATTGCCTGCCGGCGCGGCTGCGGACCGGAGGCGATCGAGCCTATTACGACCTGCGCGCAGACCTCATCACGATGCCGCCCGTCGAACAGTTCGACACGCGTGCTGTATGGGCGGCCACGCTCGCGCACGAGGCCGGTCACTGGACGGGTCATCCAGACCGGCTTGCCCGATCCTTCGGCAAGCGCTTCGGCGATCAGGCCTATGCTTTCGAGGAATTGGTGGCTTTATCTGGACAGTCTGCACCGCATGGCACTTTGCAGTAGGATGTGGTGATGGACGCCGACGGTAGGCAGTTATCAGGCTGGCCGTAGCGCTGACCCAAGAGCTGGCGGAGGCCAGCCTGATAACTGACGGGCCATAGGGCGCAACGGTGCGAGGTCAGCTTCCGGGTGGGGGGTCCGGGGGAGGGTTTCGCGCTGATGTCGATCATCTCTGTCTGCGAGCGTCGCGAGGCCAAGGGTCTCGATGCGCATGTGCCGCTGATCTTGCGCGACGACGCGCTTTACGATCCCGATCTGGATCGCTTCTTTCTCGACCTGCCGCTGTCGGGCGTCCGCTCGCGGCACTCGCTTCGCGCCTGTGCCTACGATGTCGCGGTCTGGCTTCGCTTTCTCGATGCCTTTGGCAAGACCGTGTGGACTGCGACCCGCGACGATGTGGTCGCCTATCATCGTGAGCGACGCCGCGACGAGGCTGATAACCGGATCACGGCGGCAAGCTGGAACCGGGCCGTCGCCAGTCTCGATCGCCTCTACCGCTGGGGCGAGCAGCAAGGGCTGATCGCCGAGGCGCCGTTCAGCCGCCGTGCCGTGTGGCGACCGGCGCAGGGCGGCCGTCGCGGCATGATCGCGGCGCGCAACGACGCCTATGAACGTGTCGCGAGGCGGTCGGATGTTCGGTTCGTCCCGATGGACGACTACCGCATTTTCCGTGAGGTCGGCCTGCGCGGTCTCGCCCCTGACGGCACCGAGCGCCCTGGCGCGCGCGATCGGAACGGGCTGCGCAACGCGCTGTTCGCCGATCTTCTCGTCACCACCGGCCTGCGCCTCGAAGAGGCGTCGTGCCTGCTCGCTGCCGAGCTCACGGCGATCGACCGCGAAGACGGTGATGGACAACAACTTTGGCTGCCTCTCCCGCCGCCGCTCACCAAGGGCGACCGAGGACGCAGCGTTCTGGTCCCGCGCCGGCTGCTTCGTCAGATCGCCGCCTATGTCGCCGTCGAACGGGCCGCAGGCGTTGCCAAGTTTGCCGCGCGCGATGGCGCGGCCAGTTTTGAGCGACCGATCCCTGTCACTCGCGCCGGTCTCGACCGCATGCGGGATATCTGCACCCCGGAGGAACGATGCCGCCTGATCCTGTGTGATGAGGATGGAACGCTCCGGGAGCCGGCGGCGCTATGGCTGACCGAGGTCGGGCAACCTGTCCGTCCCAACTCGTGGGAGGTGATCTTCACTCGGGCCTGCAAGCGGTGCGCGGAGAACGGTTTTCCGCTGTCGATCAGCCCGCACCAGCTTCGCCACACCTTCGCAGTCCATATGCTCGCGTTGCTGATCCAGCAGCGACTACGCGAAGCCGCATTGCCGGCGGGGGCGGTAGAGAGCTACCGGCTGATCTTGGGCGACCCGCTGCAACAGGTGCAACGCCTGCTCGGCCACGCGAGCCTTACGACCACCTATATCTACCTCGACCATATCGCGACCCGCGCCGATACGGTCGACGCAGCCGTAGAGGAGCTACTCGCGCTGCTGCCGGGACCGCAGGGCGCATGAGCGGGCGTCCCCGCAGGGGCCGGCCTGTCGCTTTCGCTCCGATCACCCCGGAGGCTGTGCAGCCCGATCCGGTGCTCGGCCTCAAGTTCACCATCGAGGCGCGGCATGGCGGGACCGTCCTGGTCGATATGACCGGGCTCGAGCCTCGTCCGCTCGCCATTGCCTTTGCCGGCGCGCTCCATCGGTCAGCGGCACTCGGCGGATCAATCGGTGCGGCCAGCGTCATCAAGCAGTATCTCCAGGTCTATCGTCACTTCTTCGCCTGGCTTGCCGACGAAGCGCCGAAGGTGGCCGGCATCAGTGATCTCCACGCGGCCCATATCGATGGTTTTTCCTCCACGCTCGAGCGACTCGGGAAGAGCGCGATCCACCGGCACATAATCGTGGGCAAGGTGATCAACACATTGCGCATGATGGAGGCAGATCGGCCCGACCGGATCGCGCCCGACCTGCATGAGCGGCTTCGTTACACGTTGGCCACTTCGGCAGGTCGCTCGACCCCGCGCGATGCCTACAGTCCGTTCGTCGCTCGCGCACTGCGCGACGCCGCAAGGGCCGATATCGAAGCGATGTTCCGCCGTTTCGGCGCCGATGACGACCACACCGATGAGGGCGATCCGATCATCGCCAGGGCGCGCGCTGAAGTCGAAGCGGTCATCGCGCGGCAGGGCTTTATCGTCGCAGACCATCCCGCGCTGAAGAGCCTCTATTTCATGCGCGCACGGCGCGGCCTGCCGATCAGCACGCTGGTCGATGACCTGCATCGCCGCCATCATCTTCACGTCACCGATATCCCCCCATTGTTCGTGCTACTTTCGCTCGATACTGGCCTGGAGCCCGAGTGCTTGAAGGCGTTGACGGTTGATTGCCTGGCCAACCCATCCGCTGGCACTGTCGAGTTGCGTTACCTGAAGCGACGCGCCCGCGCTGCCGAGCACAAGAGTATGCGCGTGCGCGACGGCGGCATCGGCACGCCAGGTGGCCTTATCCGCCGGCTGATCGAGGTCACGGCAGTTGCGCGCCAACATCTGTCCGCTGATTGTCTCTGGGTCTACCACAACGCTGGCGGGCTGCACGCCGGTATTCGTCATCCGCGCGAACGTCTCGATGCGTGGGTGGCTCGGCACCGGATTGTCGATGACGACGGCAAGCCGCTCTACCTTCTGCTTTCCCGCCTTCGCAAGACCCACAAGGCGCTGTGGTACACCAAGACCGAAGGGCATATGGCTCGGTTCGCGGTCGGGCATAGCCGTGAGGTCGCCGCGCGCCATTACGCGGATCTACCCTCGCTCCGGCCCCTGCACGAGGCCGCGGTCGCCGATGCCTTCCGCGAGGCGGTCGCCGCTGCGATGCCGACCATACTCCCGCCCACTGCGGAGCAGGCACTGCGCGAAGGGCCCGAACAGGCCGCGCCGCTGATGCCGCCAGATACGGTCGATCCGCTGCTCGACGGCGAACAGGATGTCTGGCTCGCCGCTTGTGCGGGCTTCCATCGCAGTCCCTTCGCCGAGGTTGGTTCGCCCTGTTCTCAGCCTTTCTGGGGGTGTCTCCATTGCCCCAACGCTGTCATCACCGCGCGCAAGCTGCCCGCGATCCTGGCCTTCCTCGCATTCGTCGAAGATCAACGGCAGGGCCTGCCTGGTTCTGACTGGATGGCCAAGTTCGGGCAGGTTCATGCCCGGATAGTCAACCAGATTCTGCCAGCATTTTCCGATGCGGTCGTCGCCGAAGCGCGGCTGCGCGCAACCGACGAGCATCTCTATCTCCCGCCCGAGACGCGCGCATGACGGCCCCCGCCTATGTCCCGGCGCTCGCGTTCGATGATCGGCCCGTGTTGACGATTGTGCCGCTCAAGCCGGGCCATTCCCGTGAGGCACTGTCGCGTGTCGGTGACCCGAGCTGGGATCTTGGACCCGCTGTTTTCCGCGAGAACGCCCGGCGCTGCCATGTCACCGTGCATTTCGACGTGCTTGAACATGCCGATGTGCAGGCGACGATGCGCGCCTATCTCTATGCCCGTCTCAACGTCGATCTCCCCGGCTACCGTCCGAAGCTATTGCCCGCCTGTATCCGGCAAGCGTTCAATCGGGCGCGGCGCTTCTTCGGTTTTGCGCGCGGACGACTGGGTGTGCTCGACCTTAGCCGCATCGATCCCGCGCTGATCGATGCTTATGCCCGCCATCTGCGTGATGATCCCGCAAGGAGGCCCGTCATCGTTGGCCACCTTCTCGAGGTGATCATCGATCTATACCATTACCGCGACCATCTTCCCGGTGGCGGCCTGTCGTTTGAGCCTTGGGAAGGACGGGCTCCTGCGCGCGTCGCTGGCTATCGGCATGTCCGGGAGAACCGCACACCGCGTATGCCCGAGGGGATCATCACCCCGCTGCTGGCCTGGTCGCTGCGCTATGTCACCGTCTTCGCGCAGGATATTTTCGCGGCCCGGCGTGAGCTTGATCGCCTCGAAGCCCAACGTGACCGCTGGTTTGCTGCCGAACGGGGACTGGCACACGCCGAGCGTCGTCAACGGCAGCGGATGCGATTGCAGCGCTATTTCCGGTCGCGCGCGCGGCAAGGCCGAGGCGTACCGGTCTGGGTAAGCCCACCCAACGGATCTGCCTCCATCGATCCGGCCAGCGGGACGACCATGCCAGTCGTCAACGTGCAGCTTCTCCATCTCCACGTCGGGGTCGACGCCGCCGCAGAACCGGCGATGCACCTTACTCTCGCTGGCGGTGCTTCCGATCTCATTGAAGCTGCCATCGCGGATATGGGCGTCGAACCTGGCGGTATGGATACGCCGATCTCGATTGATCCCGATCGTGGTTTACCATGGCGGCCCCGTTTCGATGCCAAGTCCCTTATCCTCGAAGAGCGCATGCTGCAGGCGGCAGCCTATGTGGTCTGCGCTTATCTGACCGGGATGCGCGATTGCGAGGTGCAGGCGATGCGTCGGGGATGCCTGACCCTCAAGCGGAGTGAGGATGGCGTCGTGTCACGGCACCGCGTGCGTTCCACCGCCTACAAGGGCAAGGGTAGCGGGGGAGCGCCGGCCGAGTGGGTGACCATTGCTCCTGTCGCTGATGCGATCAGTGTGCTCGAGCTATTGTGCAAGCGTGCGGCCGACGCTCGCGGCCTTGATACACTCTGGCCCGTGCTGTCACTGACGCGGAGCCGCAAGTCGCACGTTTCCGCGGAGATCGTCCGTCAGATCAACGCCTACCGTGACCATCTCAACACGCTGTTCGGTTCGGACGAGGCGCCCGCTATTCCGCCAGGACCGGACGGCAAGCCCTGGCGGATTACGACCCGCCAGTTTCGCCGCACCATTGCATGGCATATCGCCAACCGCCCCTTCGGAACGGTGGCTGGCATGATCCAGTACAAGCATGCCTCCGTTGCCGCCTTCGAGGGCTACGCAGGAAGCAGCGCCTCCGGGTTCCGCGCCGAGGTGGAGACGCAGCGCGGACTCGGCCAGCTCGACGACTTGCTCGATTATTTCGACAGGCGGCGAGGTGGGGCCTCCCTTTCCGGACCAGCGGGCCGGCGCATCGAGCGCGTCCTCGATGAGACGGCCACGCAACTCAGCCCATTGCCAGCGATGATCGCCGACCGGTCCCGTCTGCGCACCATGCTCGCCAGCCTTGCCCGCACCCTGCATGTCGGCACGCTGGCCGATTGCTTCTTCGATCCGGCAACAGCCTTGTGCCTCAAGCGTGCGACAGATTCCTCGGCGAACCGGCCGTTGACAGCACTTTGCGAACCGACCCGCTGTCCGAACGCCTGCATCGCCGAACGTCACCGGCCCATCTGGGAGCGGAGCGCCACCGAGGCGCGGATGTTGCTGCGCGAGAAGCGCCTGCCTGGATTGCAACGAGCAGCGCTCCAGCACGAGGTTGACCGGATCGAGGGCGTGCTGGCCCAGATCGCGCCTGAAGGCGCGACGCCGCCCTTTCGGGCGGCGGTAGAGGGAGAGGAGGGCCTGGAGATGGGGTGACGGGATGAGGAGCGGGAGAGGCCTGCTTCGCCCGTCGTGGAGATCGAACATGTCCCGCTCATCAGCGCCGGCCGAGCGCGCCGACGTTTATACCCGCATCACCACCGAGATCATTGCCGCCATCGAGGCGGGCGCGGGCACCTGGCGCATGCCCTGGCATCATGATGGCGCCGCCGTCACGCGGCCCGAGAACTTCTCATCCCATAAGCGCTACCGGGGCGTGAACGTGCTCGCGTTGTGGGCGGCCGCACAGGTGAGCGGCTATGCCAGCGGCCTGTGGGGCACCTATCGGCAGTGGCAGGCGGTCGACGCCCAGGTTCGCAAGGGCGAACGCGGCACGACAGTCGTTTTCTGGAAGCAGGCTGCGTCCAACGTCGATCAAGACCATGACGATGGCGATCAGCGGCCCGGTCGTATGTTCGCTCGCGCTTTCACCGTGTTCAACCTCGCGCAGGTCGAAGGTTATGAGCCTGCGCCGGTCACCCTATTGCCGGAGACCGAACGCCTCGCCCATGCCGAAGCATTCGTCGCGGCGCTGAACATTCCGATCACCGAAGGCGCCTACGATGCCCATTATCGCATCGATCTCGACCAGATCTTCATGCCGCCTTTCTCGGCGTTTCACGATGCAGCCGCTCACATGGGCACCCTGCTGCACGAGTCCGGCCACGCCACAGGGGCAAAGCATCGGCTCGACCGCAACTTCCAGGACCGGTTCAAGCGCGATTGGCTGCCGATCGAAGAAGCCTGCGCCGAACTCACCGCATCGTTCGTCCTGGCGGACCTCGGCATTGCCCATCATCCGCGCCCCGATCACGCCGCCTATGTGGCATCGTGGCTCAGTGCTCTGAAGAAAGATCCACGGGCGATCTTCACCGCCGCCAGCAAGGCCCAGCAAGCCGCCGACTGGATGTGGGCGCAGCAGCCCCAGCGCGAGGAGTTGGCAGCATGACCAGCACCTCCGCTCGACCCCCAAAAATTCAAATTAGGGCTGGACTGTCAGGATATATCGCCGAACTGACGGCGGCGCTGGTTGGCGCCGATGTGGGTCTCCCAACCACCCATCTCGACGATCATGCGGCCTATATCGGTTCCTGGCTGGAGTAATGGGCAGCTCGACATTAGGACAGTAATCGCGAGGTGACGGTAATGTGAAGGAACGAGGTTCGGGCTGCGTTAAAACCGCAGAATTTCAGCGATAATCGAACTACAGTGCTGAGCATTATTTTTCATTGCTGACGGAAGGCGGAAGGATCCGCATTATTTGACTGGAGCCAGTACGTTGCGAACCTCAGCGGTCGTCGAACCGACTGAGGAGCCAATGATGCTAAGTCCCGATGAAGAATTGATCGCCAGGCTTGCGGAAGACCTTGCCCGACAGAAATATAGCCCGGTGGCAGCGGCCAATTATTGCAGCTACGCGCGCGGCTTTCTCCAATACCTGGCACGGCGGAAGCTGGACGTGGCGGCGGTGAAGCCGCCCCAGATCGAACAATATCTGCACCACGCAATCCGGTGCTTTCGCAAGCGTCATGACCGAGCACCCGCGTCACGGTGGCACGCGATCCCTCGCTCAGGAATCCACGCGTTGCTGCGCCTCGCCCAAGGCAAATGGCCGCCTGAACCGGAAGTGATCGGACCAGAGGCGACGGTTCGGCACGCGATATGCTGCGAATATGATCGCTGGCTGCATGAGGACCGCGGCCTGGCCCGTGCAAGTATCTACGCGCTGATGTGGGAAGCGCGTCACTTTCTGGCATGGCAGCTCGATCACGGCGGAACGGCGAGCGTCATGGAACTGAGCGTGCGGGACATCGATCTCTACATGGACATGCGCGCGCCGGGTCTGAGCCGTCGGTCCTTAAAGGATGTCGCTGAACGCCTTCGCTCGCTGCTGCGCTACATGCACCGCATGGGGTACGTCGCCGCCGATCTCACGGGTCATGTCGTAGGCCCGGTGCTGTACGCCTATGAAGGCGTGCCTTCGACATTGGGCCGTGACCAGATTGCGGCCGTCCTGGAAATCACGAGGCGCGACACCTCGCCCAAAGGGCTGCGTGATTATGCCATATTGCAACTGCTGGCGACCTATGGGCTGCGCTCCGGTGAAATCCGCAATCTCCTGTTGGAGGACGTCAACTGGCGTGCGGAATCCTTGCGCATCCGGCATACAAAAACCGGCGCTTGTTCGTACCTGCCGTTGATGGCGCCGGTTGGCGAGGCATTGCTCGACTATTTACGGCATGGACGCCCTGAGACAGACAGGCGGGAAATCTTTATCCGCTCGCGTGCGCCGTACCGGCCCCTGCAAGACCTGCATAGCGAAGTGCGACGGCGGCTGTGGGCTGCCGGGATCAAGCCGCCAGGAAAATGCGGCCCTCACATCTTCCGCCACGCCAGGGCCGTCGAACTGCTGCGCGCGTCGGTGCCGCAAAAGGTGATCGGCGACCTGCTCGGACATCGATCGAGCGAATCCACAATCCCCTATCTCAAGCTGGCCACCGAGGATCTGAGGGCAATCGCTCTTGATGTGCCGGGATCGGAGGTGCTGGCATGACCGCGTTGCCCAATCCTGATCGTGCCGTCATCACCAGGTATCTGGCGACGCTGCGGTTGCGGAGCAAGATCAGCCACATTTATTATCGCCAGGTCCTGAATGGCTTCCGGGAAGTGGCTGAGCGCCATCCGGTCATCGACCGGTCGACACTGGAGGCGTGGCTGCGGGAATGGGGAGCGCGCTGGCACCCCTCCACCTTGTTGCATCGTACCCGGATCGTTGATCGCTTTCTCGACCATCTGGTCGAAGTGAACCTGATCGCCCGCAACCCCATCGCGGACCTGCGCAGCGAATACGGCGTCGAACATAGCAAGCCAATCTGGCGGGCGCTGATAGCACCTATGCCGGATCATGCTCTTGCCGCACTGCGTCGGCCCAAGCCCTTCGGCAGCGTGCTTGGCGAGATCATGCGCGATCATATCGCGCTGATGCGCAACAGGGGCTATCGCTATACGACCCAACGCGCATGGTTCCTTCGGTTCGATCGGTTCCTCCAGGCGAATCCGGAGCTGGCAACCAAGCCGTTAGCGGTGATGCTGGAACATTGGGCGGAGGCCAAGTCCACCCGCAATCATGCGGCCGAATGCGAAAGACTCAAACAGGCATTGGCCAAGGCTCTCCGGCATCGGGACCCGAGCCTGCCAGTGCGTCGGCCCAATACACGGCCGCTGAAGGAAGTGGCACGGCATTATCGCAAGCCGCATATTTACAGCCCCGCCGATGTGCAGCGCATGTTGGACATCGCGCGGTCCTACCCATCACCGCGCGCGCCGCTGCGGCCAATGGCCATTTATACCATGCTGCTGCTGGCCTATTGCGCGGGGCTGCGCCGTAGTGAGATAGCACGCCTCGACCTTGGGGACGTGGACCTCGAAAACGGTACGATCACAATCCGCGAAACGAAGTTCTTCAAGACCAGAATCTTGCCGTTGCCCGATAGCGTGATGGTCGAACTGCGTGCCTATATCGAGGATAGAGGGCGTGCCGGCGGGCCGCAGTATCCCCAATCGGGGTTGTTCTGGCACGACCAATCCAATAACCGCTACAGCCCCGCAGCGGTTAGCTGGATGCTTGTCGATATCCTTCGCCGTGCTGGGTTCAAACCACCATCGGGAAAAACCGGACCGCGCATCCATGACCTGCGGCACTCGATGGTCGTGAACCGGATGCTTCAATGGTATCGGTCCGGCATCAATCCCCAGGACAGGCTGCCGTTCCTTGCAACTTATCTTGGGCATCGGGATATCAACTCGACGCTGGTCTACATCACGGTCACGCAGGACCTGATGCAGGAAGCAAGCGAGAGGTTCCGCATGATCGGCGCCGCCTGCCTCAATATAACGCAGGAGGCGCGGGCATGAGAAAGATCGATCCGTTCCCCGCCCTGCTGCGCGCCTTCTTCCATGAGTGGCTGGCCGAGCAGCGCAACGCGTCCGTCCATACCATCCGGTCCTATCGTGACACCTGGCGGTTGTTCCTCCGGTTCGTCGCTGCACGAAAAGGTGGTGGAGTAGCGGCGGTTGCGCTGGCCGATCTCACCGCCGGTGAGCTCGGCGCGTTCCTGGCCCATGCGGAACATGAGCGGAAAGGCACGATCGGCACGCGCAACTGCCGGCTTGCCGCCATCCGCAGCTTCTTCGGCTTCGTGGCGGGTAAAGAGCCAACATATATCGCCCAATGCGCCGAGGTTCTTGCCGTCCCGATAAAACGGGGAGCGATCCCTGCGCCCTGTTATCTTGAGCCGAATGAGGTCGAAGCGATCCTCGCACAACCCGACCGATCAACGCTGGAGGGAATGCGTGACCACGCGCTGTTATCCTTCCTGTACAACAGCGGCGCACGCATCCAGGAAGCGCTCGATTTACGTCCCGATGCGATCCGGTTCGAAGCGCCGCATTGCGTGCGCCTTTACGGCAAAGGGCGTAAGGAACGCATCAGTCCGCTCTGGCCGGAAACGGTGACGTTGTTGAAGAAACTCTTGGACAGGCAGCCAAGGGCACCGAGCGATCGGCTCTTCGTCAATCGCTATGGCGAACCGCTTGGCGCATCGGGTGTACGGTTCAAACTCGCATCATACGTCCAGGCCGCCGCTAAGATAGTCCCCACGCTGCGGTCGAAGCACGTGACCCCGCACAGCTTCCGCCATGCGACCGCTGTCCACCTCGTCTCGTCCGGCGTCGATATTACCGTCATCCGCAGTTGGCTCGGGCACGTCAGCCTCGATACGACCAGCCACTACGCCCAAGCCAATCTGGAAACCAAGCGAAAGGCGCTCGAACACGTCGGCGTTCCAGCAGCAGCGTGTCAGCCGTCATGGAAGCGGGATGCGAGCCTGCTCGCCTGGCTCGATACCCTCTGAAATAATGTGCAGGACGGGGCTCGGATCGCCGCAGAGTAGCGCAGCCCGAACTCCGTTCCTTCACATTACTGTCACCTCGCGATTACTTTCGATCCTGCGCAGGGATAATCGTGCTCTGCTCACGGCGGCGGCGCGGGCAGAGGAAGCCGCGGGCTACTTGCTGCGCGCAACAGCTCTTGCCCGCGAGGATGTGGCGGAGGAACTGGCCGCGGCCTGAGGGCATGCACTTGCGATCGCGATGTTCGGCTGTGAGGGAGGTCCTCTTCCTCACGCGCGGACCCACCATGCTGGTTGGCTGATCTCGATATCGGGATGGGAACTGAGAAGCGCCAACCAGCGGGAATCGAGGCGGGCAGGAAAAGTGGCGATTCGGTCGGTCTCGGACGGTTCATGTGCTACCATGAATTCGCCGAACAGCCGATTGCATTTGGCACAGCCATTGCTGACATAGCTGCGGCGTTGGGTATGACTGTAGCGCTTCTGAATGACCTTACGGTCGAAAGACGATGGCAGCCGTTGCAGAATCTGCGCCAGCAGATGCGGGTGATCGGTAAGGTCGGGCAAGCTGAAATCGAAAGCGCCCTGGTCGGTCGCGATTTCTATACTCGTGATGATCTGCGTCTTTTCCCGGCAGCGCTCGTTCTAACAATCCGCTATCGCGGTCTCGACGACGATTGTCGCATTCTCGCCAACGGCTTCCAACGGCGTGAGAAACCCCAATCTTCGTTCAAACGCGGCGCGAAGGAATGCGTCCATCGGTAATGCCTGCCGCCAGCTTTCCGGCAGACGACGATGGCGCGCTAGCATGCGCTCATGTGCAGGAATGAGAGCCTGAAAGCCGTCGGCAAGCGAGCCGCCGATGCAGGCCGCGGGCAGATCATGGACGATCGGGAAGCCCGGTTGACGCAGCAACCAAAGCCCGCGAATCCCGGATAAGCGGTATTGCTCTTGTCGCCGCAGGGTTTCCGCATTGGTCTGCCCCGACCATTGTATCTCGATCGCGACCTTGGCGTTTCCCTTCACCGCGAGGACGTCAGCTCGCCATGGTTCGCCGGTTGGCGTTGTGCCGCCCACTTCGGTTGCGGCCTGCCAGCCCGAGGATCGCGCGATCTCGACCGCCATCATCTTCAAATGACGATGCTCTTCGCTTTCGTCGGCTGAAGTGCAGGGACCGGCAATTCGATGGGCAAAGAATTTCGTTCCCCTCGAAGACCGTTTGAGAACAACCGCTGCCGAACAGCAGTCCATTCGCAGGTGGTGCAAACGCCGGTTTTTGACTTCGAGTTCGCGCCAGTCCGCATCGCTCAGATCGAACGACTGAAGGCGATTATCGCTGTCATCAAGGCAACTGAGAGCCATGGCGCAAACATGCTGGCTGGAGGGAAGCAAGGTCAAGTTCGCTCAGGCAGATCACTGGACAAGCCGATATCGTCCATTGCGGCGGGCGCCTTCGAAACGCAGCAGGCCAGCAGACTGCAACCCCCGGATGTCGCGCCGGGCCGTCTTGGGGCTGACCTGCCAGTGAGCCATGATATCCCAGGCTTTGGCTCGCGCTTGCTTCCCGACTCGGTCGAGAAACCAGCGCTGACGTTCATTGAGGCCCTCCGTCATTGGGCCATTTATGGGGTCACGATCAGGGTCATTTATTGGGTCATTTCCGGCAGGACGCCGACCCATCGTGATGGCTGCAGTCGCATCGGGCGATAGCGGCGTGACATCCCAGCGCATGGGGCGAGAGGATTGTCGGGCCATCACAGGGCTTTCAATAACGCCCAGGACGAACGCGCGGATGACGGGCGATGTCGCAACGAGCCGCAGAAAAAACACCGTATCCGGGCCATGTTGAGCGGCAAGCCAGTGCTTTATGGTGCGTTCGCTCGCGTCCGTTTGGCGCATGAGCAGCTTGACGGCGCGGTGGCTGTCCCCGTGTTCCTTCTTCAGTAAGTCGGCCATCACGTCTGCATAGGCCTGGCGCCCGGCCAACGCCCCTTTCCAAGCCGGTAACTTCTTGCCCTTTTTCGGCAACATCTCCCGTTCCTTTCGCAGCTACACTGCTGATGAGAACGTAGAGGCGAGCAGTCGTGGGTTTCGTGCGGCAGCGGATGGTCGCCCTGGCTGCTGCAGCAAACCCATGGAGAGGCGAGCCTTGGAGGACTGGCGCACTCAAGACGGCACCGACCATGACCCGGCATCGCCGATCGTGCGCGCCGCCGAATATGTTCGCATGTCCACCGATCACCAGAAATACTCGACGGAGAACCAGGCCGAGGCGATCCGTCACTATGCCGCCGCCCACGGTATCGAGATCGTCCGGACCTATGCCGATGCTGGCAAAAGCGGCCTCAAGATCGATGGCAGGGACGCCCTCAAGCAACTGATCGACGACGTTCAGACGGGTGTTGCCGATTATACAATGGTGCTCGTCTATGACGTCAGCCGGTGGGGCCGATTCCAGGACGCCGATGAAAGCGCCTACTATGAATATATCTGCAAACGCTCAGGGATATCCGTCGAATATTGCACCGAGCAGTTCGAGAATGACGGCAGTCCGGTGTCGACGATCGTCAAGGGCGTCAAACGCGCCATGGCCGGAGAATATAGCCGCGAATTGTCGGTCAAGGTGTTCGCCGGGCAGGGACGCCTCATAGAAAAGGGCTTTCGCCAGGGCGGGCCTGCTGGATTTGGGCTTCGGCGCACCCTCGTCGATGAGCGCGGCGAAACAAAAGGGATTCTGACGCGCGGAGAGCATAAGAGCATTCAGACCGACCGCGTGATCCTCACGCCTGGCCCGCCCGAAGAAGTCGCCATTGTTCGGGATATCTATCACGCCTTCGTGCATGAGGGGCGCAGCGAACAGGACATCGCCGACGATCTCAACCGCCGCCATATTCCGACCGATCTTGATCGTCCCTGGACCCGGGGGACTGTCCACCAGGTGCTGATCAACGAGAAATATGCCGGTGACAATGTGTGGAACCGGCAATCCTTCAAGCTGAAGAAGAAGCGCGTCCGCAACGACCCGGAAATGTGGATCCGGGCGGCCGGCGCATTCGATGCCATCGTCGAGCGTGACCTCTTCGAAGCCGCCAAGGCGATCATCGGCGCTCGTTCGTTCCGATTGTCGGACACCGAGATGCTGAGCGCGCTGAAGGTTCTTTTGGTCAGCCGGGGCCTTCTGTCGGGGATCATCATCGACGAATGCGAGGGCATGCCCTCGAGCAGTGCCTACAGCTCCCGGTTTGGAAGCCTGCTGCGCGCCTATGATCTGGTCGGATATACGCCGGATCGAGACTATCGATATGTCGCGATCAATCAGGCCTTGCGCAAACTCCACCCGGAGATCCTCGGCCAAGTGCTCGATGGCCTGCGCGACATGGGCAGCGAGGTCGTTCAGGACGTCCAGACCGACCGCGTGATCGTCAACGAGGAATTCAGCCTCTCGGTTGTCATCGTCCGTTGCAACCCCACGCCCACCGGGTTGCTGCGCTGGAAGATCCGCTTCGACACGTCGCGGATGCCCGACATCACCATCGTCGTGCGCATGGATACCGCCAACCGTGCCGCCTTCGACTATTATCTGTTTCCGCGTCTCGACCTTGTCGCCGACCGCCTGCGTCTTGCCGAAGACAATGGCCTTAGCCTTGACGCCTACCGCTTCGATACCCTCGACCTGCTGTATGAAATTGCCGCACCGGTCGCCATTGCGGAGGCAGCCTGATGTCCGCCACACGCCCACAGCAGATCGAGCTCATCCCGATCGCGCGGATTACCGTCCTTAATCCGCGCGCCCGAAACAAACGGCAGCACCGGGAGATCGTGAACAATATCGAGACCATTGGTCTCAAACGTCCGATCACGGTGAGCCGCCATGATGGCCCGAGTGGCCCGCGCTATGATCTGGTCTGCGGAGAGGGCCGCCTCGAAGCCTTCCAAATGCTCGGCCAGTCGGAAATTCCTGCGGTGGTGATCGAAGCCAGCGAGAACGAATGTCTCGTGATGAGCCTGGTCGAGAATATTGCGCGCCGGCTGCAGCGCCCGATCGACGTGATGCGCGAGGTCGGTGCCTTGCGCAATCGCGGATATAGCGAGGCGGAAATCGGACGGAAAATCGGCGTCGCCAGCTCCTGGGTCAGCATGGTCGTTTCACTGCTGGAGCGCGGCGAGGAGCGGCTCGTCGCCGCGGTCGAAACCGGCCTCATTCCGATCAGCCTCGCCATGGAGATATCCCGCGCTGAAACCGAGGAGGCGCAAAGTCTCCTGCTCGAGGCCTATGAAACCGGCAAGCTGCGCGGCAAGAAGCTGGCAGCTGTGCGCCGCCTTCTTGATTTGCGCATGCGCGGCCGCAATAGGTCCCTGTCCCAGGGGCGGTTGGGCCGGAAAAACGCCAACCGTAAGCTGACTGCCAACGACCTCATGCAGGTCTACCAGCGAGAGGCTGAAAAACAGCGCCTTCTCGTCAAGAAATCCGATTTTACCCAGACCCGGCTGCTGTTCATCGTGGAGGCCATGAAGGACCTCCTCTCCGATGAGGGGTTTGTGACATTGCTGCGCGCCGAGGGTCTCGAGACGATGCCGCGCGCGCTCGCCCTCCGGATCGCAGGAGATGACGATGACTGACTGGGCATCGGATGGCGGCGGCATGGACGAAACGGGCACCGACAATCGCGTGAGCCTCGGCTTCGAGCGCGAGACCGTAACCGTGCCGATCGATGCTATCGTCGCGCTGAAGTCATTGCGGGAAGGTGTGCGCGAAAGCCGGAAATTCGCGCAGATCGTGAGTTCGATCAAGGCGATAGGCCTTGTCGAGGCGCCCGCCGTCGTCCCCGACACGCAGCATCCCGGGAAATATTTCCTGCTCGACGGCCATCTGCGCATCGAGGCCCTCAAGCAGCTTGAAGTGCAAAGCGTCGATTGCCTGATCGCGACGGATGACGAGACCTATACCTACAACAAAAGGGTCAACCGCCTGCCGCCGGTGCAGGAACACAGAATGATCGTCCGTGCCATTGAGCGCGGGGTCGCCTCGGCCATGATCGCCGATGCGCTCGGCCTTGAGGTGCAGTCGATTCGGCGGCGCTTCCGCTTGCTCGACGGCATCACCCCGGAAGCCGCCGATATGCTGAAGGACACCAATTGCTCGATGAAGGTGTTCGATATCTTGCGGCGCATGTCAGCGGTGCGCCAGATCGAGGCGGCGGACCTGATGATCGGCCAGAATAACTTCACTCTCATGTTCGCGCGCGCGCTCCTGGCCGCGACGCCGGATGAGCAGCTTGTCGCCCAACGCAAATCGACAAGGCCCGATGCCTCTGGTCCGACGAGCCAGCAGATCGCGCGCATGGAACGCGAGCTTGCCGCCCTGCAGACCCAGGTCAAGTCGGTCGAGGATAGTTACGGGATCGACAATCTCCACCTGACCGTGGCGCGCGGCTATATCGCCAAGCTGCTCGGCAACGCACGGGTTGCGCGGTGGCTTTCCAATCATCGCCAGGAATATCTCGGTGAATTTCAGCGGATCGCCGAGATCGAGGCGATCGGCACAATGCCGGCTCAGGTGGAAGGATGATGGGGACCCGGACCCGATAAGCGCGGGGACCATGGGAGACGCCGCACGATGGGGCGGATCGAGCATGGCGGTGGGAATGGCGGCGATCCCGCAGGAAGCCCACCAGGCCGGCCGTCATATGGACCGGCCGCGTGCGGTGATTGAGCCGCATGTTGGAGACGGGCGTGCCGACGACGGATCGGCCCGGCACGCCCGCCCCATCTGCATGAGCGAGCGCGGCACTGCATAATCGCCGCTTCGGCCAGTAAGCGCCTGCTCTTCCCGTTGAGACCTTGGCCCCTCGCCAGAGGATGCGCATGCTTGGGCCATCGCGCTGGCGGCCGCAACCCGGGGCCAATCCGGCCGTGTTGGCGCTTGCGCGCCTGCCCGCACCACCCGGCATTGTCCCGGGTTTCCCTTGGGCTTTGCCCGGCGGTGCTGCCGCCGCTTCCTTCGATGGCCCGGAGGCTGCGCATCCGGCGGATGGTCCGCCGGCCCCAAGTGGAACGAAAGGCAAAGCTTATGACCAGCACTCTCTCGGCGATACTCTCCGCCCTCGAACTCGGTCATCTTGATCACACTGGCGACCTGCGCACCCTAGAAGCGCCGCCCCCCGCCGAAGCCATGGAACAAACCGTCAGCGCAGTCTGGAGCGACCTTTTCGCACTTTTCCCCTTTAGTGCGCTCGAGCGCGACATCGAGGATCTGGGCTGGGGCCTGGTCAATCTCTTCCACCGCGCAGCCGCCAAGAAGCACCAGATGATCGACCGGCTGACGGACGAGATTCGGCTTCTGCTCGCCGAGCAGGATGGCTCGGAAGTCGCGACCGCCGATCTTGAGGACAAGATCGATCTCGCCCGCAAGATCGAGCAGTCCGCCGAGGCCTATGAGACCATGCGCGACACGGCAGCCCGCCATTATCTCCATGAGACGGGCCGTTCCTGGGTGCCGGCGTCGGGCAATCGCATTTCGCTCGGCACGACCGCGGCGATCGTCGATGGACGGTCCTATCTCCAGGCGCGGCGAGAACGGGTGCGCGATGCCAATATGGTCCATGGCACGCCCGTGATCTTCGCCGGCGGGCGGCTGCGTTTCGCCAGCGACGACGAGGCCAAGCAATTCGCAGATAATCTGCTGCGAACCCTCAATGCCGTCCGCGAGCGGGTGGGCGACATGTATCTCGTCCATGGCGGTGACATGAAAGGCATCGAGCGCCTGGCCGCGTCCTGGGCCGAGCAGAACGGTATCCAGCAGCTGCGGTTCGGGCTCGATCGCAAGCTCGGCGATCGCGCCGGGTTCCGCCGCAATGAGCAGATGCTTTCGGTCAAGCCGCGCTACGTCATCGCCTTTCAAGGCAATGGTGTCACCGAAAGGCTGGTGATCGAGGCCAAGGCGCGCGGCATCCACGTCGTTGATCGCCGCGGACCGCTGGGCACACCGCCAGCGTCGCGACCCTGCGGCTGATCCGCCGCGCCGGCCGCTTCGGCGGCCGGCTTTCCCCGTTTCGAAATGCTGCGAATGCCGGAGGGGAGGAGGGCAGGGCGGGTGCGTCCCGTTTCCCGGAGGTTTGCATCATGTTCATGCCCGATCACCCCACGGCGCGCTCGCTCCTGGCGTTTCGCGCGGCGCATGGCCGCCGCTGGAAAGCGAAGCTGCTATTCTTGTGGTCGACCGGCCGCGACGTCGAAGAGGCTGATGGCGCGTGCCTGCGCCAGTTGCGCAACCAGGCCGGCCCGGCGTGGCTTGGGCAGCTATCGCCACGCCGCTGGCGCGCGATCGAAAGATTGGCGGAGCCTGGAGATCGGCAAACGGCCTCGATCTTCCTTGATCGCGCGCGCGATTTTCACGAAAGGGCACGCCTCGGTGCTACCGTTGCCTTTGCCCCGGGGCTGCACCTGCTGGCGATATCCTGCGAGCTGGGGCTCAAAGCCTATCTCATGAGCCGGGGCTGGTCGCACGATGAGGTCGCGCGCGATATTCGTCACGACCTCCTCGTCGCCTTCGACGAAGCGCGGCGGCTTGGCCTCCCGTCCCCGGGCCGTGTTCTTGTCGATTTGCTTGCAAGCCTCGGTCCCGCCTATGCTGCGCATCGCATCGACGCGCTGGTGGCGGATGGTTATGTTTGCGATTTCGCGGCGGTGCTGCGCGCGATGGGCTCGCTCCTCGATGCCGTGGCGGCCGGACTGAGCCTGCCGATGCCGGCGCCGTAACTGCGCCTTCTTGCCCGTCCCCTAGCATGAGCATGCCATGGTTTGGGGTCCACCGGACGGCGGCGCGGGACATGGTCCGTTTCGCCGCGCGGTTTGAGACGGCGGGCGGGGCAAAGTCGAGCTTGAGGTTCGCCAAGGCGTTGGGCCGGCGTGGCTCTATAGGTCGGGGATGCCTGTGATCACCATGGAGGGGTTCCTGGCACGGCCAAGCGACGAACCGTCCTTCTCCTCATCTGACCCCTAAGTCGGCCGTCCGGCCCATCCAACCCGCGATCCTTCGGGCCGAGTTGCCGTGTGTCACGGCTGCCCGCACCACCCCTTGTCCCGGGGTTTCCCGGCGCTGCGCCTGCCGGTGGATGATCCGTCCTGTCCGCCTTGGCCGGGGATCAGTCGAAGGGACGGTCCCTTGGACCCAGTTCGAAGGAACTCCAGTTATGCAGAATCTCGTCATCCTCGCCGGCAATGTCGGCGCCACGCCCGAAGCCCGCACCACTCAGGGCGGCACCCGTATCACGCATTTCAGCCTCGCCACCTCGCGCCCGAAGCGCGACAGCAACGGCAAGATCCTCCGCGACGATAAAAACCGCCGGCTCGAGGATACCGAATGGCACCGGATCACCTGCTTCAACGGGGTCGGCAAGACGGTCGAGCAGTATGTCGACAAAGGCATGAAGGTCATGGTCCGTGGCCGCATTCACTACACCCGCTGGACCGACAACGAGAATATCGAGCGCTATGGCGTCGAGATCATCGCCGACGAAGTGACCTTCCTTACCCGCGCCAAGGCGAACGACAATGCAGGCGGCGGCCACGAGCCCGAGGATGATGAAATCCCATTCTGAAATCGGTTCCCTCAGGCCCGGCGGCCTCGCCGCCGGGCCTCCTTTCCTGCTCATGCGGGAAAGGAGGCAAGCGGATCAGCGGGATCGGCATCGCCCTTGGGCATAGCGATCCCAGCGCAGCACGGTGCCGGTGCGGATCATGGCGCAGCTCAGGTCGCCGATAGAGGGCGCGGCGCACCAGGCGCCGGTCCTGTTGCCGCGCGCATTGCCGGTTGAAAGGCAGCGCATGGTGTGACCATCGACCAGAATGTGGCCCGTGCTGGTGTGCCCCTGAGCGCCGCCGAGCAGATTGACAAGGGCGTCACGGGCGGCGAGGGCGCTCGCCTTGGGGCAGGGCTGACCTGGCCGGCAACTCCCGTCCATCTCTCGGGCAGCAATTCCGGCGAGACGGACATGCATGCCTTCACGGCACCAGATCGGCCCATCTCCATCCCAGACGCGCGTCGGTGTGCAGGTGAAGACCTGGCCATCGGGAATGACGGTGGCGGCAAGCAGGAGTGCGAACAGCATCGCGGCGACGCTAGCCCAGCGGCGCGTGCTTGTCATGGGTATGCCATCGTCGGATCGGCGGGCGGGCGTGAACGCACGGGCAAAAGTCGGCGGGATCATGGGGGCCTGGCCGGCGGGTCCACCCGCTCTCAATCAGGCGCAATCCTTGGTCCGACCAGCGGCCTATTGCGATCAACCCGCAAGGGGTCCGGTCGCTGCGCTACGGCTTTTTGGGCTGCGCCAAAAGAGTGATCGCGGCCGCTGGCCGGACACGTCGGGCGCCAGTCGAGCGGGACGGACCCGCCGGCGCGCAAAGGAGCCCCGACATGTTCACCGACATCGCAACCGCTCGTCGTCACGCCTTCAGTCTCTCGCGCAGCCTCATGGTGGTCACCTTCGTGATCGCGATCGGGCAGCAATATGGGGTCATCACCGCGGAGGATGCGGACGGCAGCGTCGCCTTGGTGGCCGAATATGATCCATTCGCCTGATGGCTCCTCCGGGAGCCTACGGCTCCCGGCTTTGCCATGGAGGGCGCGTCGTTGATTCAACGAAAATAAAGACAGCAGCGCTAGGCATTTGGCATGGATGAAGGTGCGCCAATCGAAATTGCCAACGATGATCCCTTGTGGAACCAGGCGATCCAAGATGTGAACGCGTGGCGCGGGGCGTGTTTGCAGCATTTCTCGGCGGCTGAAGCGGCCGTCACCGAAACGCTGCTCCTACTCAAGGCCATTCCGGGTAGAGGGGAGACAGTACGGCTGCGGCATTTGATCGGTCAGCGGTTCGATGACCTCAGCAAGCTTATCGAGGCAGAAGGCGCTTTCGCTCAAGAAGGCAAGGCGGCCGCCAAGGCCCTTTCGGATCTCCGCACACTTGAGGGCCTACGGTCGTTTCTTGCCCATGGTCAGGCCAAGATCGCGCTCGAGCGAACCGGAAAATGGATCGTGATCTTGCGCCATGTCTCGATCCGCGGGCAGCAGGCTGAACGCCTGATGCTGCTTTTCGAGCAAGCCGAAGCCGAAGAAAGGCTCGCCGATCTGAAGCGCAAAAGCCAGAAGCTGTGCTCTGTTCTCGGCAATTTCCGGCGAATCGTGAAGAGCTGAACGGGCGGCTCCGGCGATGCCGGACCGGGCTCTAGGCTTCGCCCTGAGCCTTGGATTTCCAAGTCTCAGCCCATTCGGGTTACGATCCCTGCCGTGACCGGTGCGCTATTTTAGCAGTGAAGCTCTCTTCCTCGGGCTGCGGCTGTGATACGTTACGAGTAGAGGGGGAAGAATGCTTACTCAAATCAAGAAGATTAAGGGCTTAGGCGTTTTTGGCGACTACGCGGCGGCCGCCGATTTTCCGGCCTTTGGCCGCTACAACGTAGTCTATGGCGAGAATGGCTCTGGCAAGACAACCCTCTCGCGCCTGCTTGCCTGCCTGGAGGTGGGGGAGCATCCGGATCACCCCGATCTTGAGTTCACAGTTGAATCGCAGTCCGGGCAGCTCACGAAGGGGGTGAAGTACGGCCGCCGTGTCCGTGTCTTCAACAGCGACTTTGTCGAAGCGAACATCGGTCGTTTCGACGGGCCGCTTCGGCACATTCTCATTCTCGGGGAAGAGAACAAAACCATTGCTGAGGAGCTGAAAGCCGAAATCGCCATTCGCGACGATCGGGTAAAGCGTGTCCAGGCCAATGAGGCTGCCGCAGCCAAGCTTGTGAATGACAAGGGCAAGCTGTTTTCCGCCATCGCCAAGACCATTGGTGAGGCCACCAGCGGGTCAACCCTTCGCAGCTATCGTAAGCCCGACGCCGAGACCGCCTACGCCAAGCTTGGGGATGAGAGGGTTCTATCCGATGACGAATACGAGGTTCACCGCGGCACGGTTCGTCAGGAGCAAATGCCCGAGTTAAACCCGCTCACCATCCCGCGCGGTCCCGAACGACCGGGGCAGGCGCCCATCAGCGCCTTGCAGGCTGCCGCTGGCGCCGCGGATCGTGCCAAGGCACTGACGATGCGTTCGGCGCAGTCAGCCGTTATCACCCGTCTTGCGGAAAACCCCGATATAGCCCTGTGGGCCGAACAAGGCGTTGGCATCCATGCCAAACATGCAACCGGTCGCTGCGAATTCTGCGACCAGCTCATGCCCGCTGACCGCCTCAAGGCACTTTCCGACCATTTCAGTGTCGAAGACCAAAGGCTGAAGGAAGAAATCGAGACGGAGCGCCTCAGCCTCCGCGCCATCATCGATGCGCTTGGCAGGACGGCGCTACCCGATCGTCTGATGTTCTATTCCGAACTTCGAGCAGATTGCGACGCGGCGCAGGCGTCGGTTGAAGCTGAGCTCGCGACCCTTCAACTGGACCTCGAGAAGCTCGATGGGACCCTGGCCGAAAAGCTGACCTTGCGGACCACGGCCTATGAGCCGGAAATCGCCAGTGATACTACACAGCTGACCGCAGCGCTTGGCGTGATCAAGGCGCTCATCGCGCGTCATAATGACAAAACGGCAGGCTTCGAGAGAGAGAAGCGGGCGGCCCGCGACGCCATTGAGGCGCATCATCTTCTTTCCATCAAGGCCGATGTCGAAGAATTAACCGACAAGGCTGCAAAGCTGAATGCCGAAATCGAGCTGTGGCAAAACGGCGGTGAGGATCTTGAGGAGAAACGCGGGATCGAGGCTCTGTCTCAGTCAATTCGAGAGAAGCAGGCCAAGGTTTCAAGTGCGCATGCGGGCGGCGTGGGTCTGACCGACCTTCTCAAACAGTTCCTTGGTAGGACGGAGCTACGCTTTGAGTCCGGCGATGAGGGCTATCGCGTCCTGCGGCGCGGCAAGCCGGCCAAGCGCCTAAGCGAGGGCGAAAAGACGGCCGTCGCCTTCATCTATTTCCTCGTACAGCTCAAGGATCAGGATTTTAACATTGGCGAAGGAATAGTCGTCATCGACGATCCGATTTCCAGCCTTGATGCTTCGGCGATCTATCAGGCCTTCGCATTCCTCAAGAATGAGACCCAGCGCGCGAAACAACTATTCATCCTGACTCATAATTTTGAATTCCTGAAATTGGTCATAAACTGGCTGCAGAACGCGCATGGCCAAGAGAATACGAAATCTTATTCTATGGTCCTGTGCGAAGAAACTGAGGAAGGGAGATCTGCGAGGCTAACTCCGCTGGATAGACTCCTGGTCGATCACGCAACCGAGTATCATTATCTCTTCAAGGTTCTCCATACATTCAAATCAGATGGCACGATACTCGGCTGCTATCATGTCCCAAACATTTCCCGTAAAATACTTGAGACGTTTCTCGATTTCCATGTTCCATCGCGTAAATCACTTTATCGGAAAATGGATGACGTGGATTATGACCCGCTCAAGAAGACAGCAATTTATAAATTTGCAAACGACCTGTCGCATCATACAGGAAAGAGTTTCGATCCTGCCCTTGTGGCAGAGGCGCAAAAGAATGCGGAATATTTATTGGATATGATCAAGTCCGTGGCGCCGCTTCACTACGAAGGTCTGAAGAAACTCTCTGAGGCGTAATTTGGTTCTCCGTCCCCCGTCAATCGATGGCATTTTCCATCAGCGTTCTTGGGATGCGCTGACGGCTGCGTCTTCACACAGGAGTAGGCGGCGCAGGCGCGCAAGCATGTCGATGCTGCTCGATACATCGATGGTCGCTGTCTCTAAAAGGGTCGTGTGGCCGGTGATCCGGTGCTGGGCGTGGACCGCCTCTGTCATGCTCAAGCCTGGATGGTGCGGATATAGCAGCGTCAGCCGCGGAGCATGATAAAGCTGCGCATAGGCCATCATCTGATAGATGTCGGCTTGGGAGACCCCCTGCTTGGGATCATCGATTCGTGATGCGATTCTTTTCCATTTTGTGTCGATCACATGCACCACGAAGCCCGAACGACGGATCAGGATGTCCGGTTTGGTCTGGAACAGGCCGCGGCCGCTGTCCTCGGCAGAGAGGCAGAACAACCGCCCGCCCTGCAGAGATACGGTAAACTCTGTTCCGGCAAGTGCGCGTGCGATCAGCCGCCCGACATATTCCTCAAACAAGGTGTTCATTTCGAAGAGGAGGGCGGTCCCCTGACCGGTCCCGCCGGTCGTGGTTTGGTAGCGGCCCCGGAGGAATAGCCGGGCCATGGCGAACAAGTCTCGCCATGGACGATTGGTGCGGTCGATGACTGCTTCATCCCATCGCAATCCCGATACCGGTACATCGGTGATGTCCGCATAGACGAAGGCGAGTTCGCGCAATCGCTGTTGGTTGGCCGGACGACGCGATATGCGGGACACATGGGAAATGGCCGCCTTCATGATGCGGTTAAGCGCTACATCCTCCGACAGAAGATCGAAGCGGCAGGCCAGTCGGGATGGGTTGACCGCATGGCGGGTGAACTGCCGGGTAATGTCGAGCCTACCGCGCAGTGTCGGCAGATCTTCCTCATGCCCGACATAGCGACGGGGCATTCCCTTACGCAGGGCTTCGGTCAGCTTGTCGCAGAAGATACGGATCAAGATTTCAAGCAGCGTTTCGCGCTGCCAGGCAAGATCAGTCACCGCACCAAGGTCGATTTTGAGATCGAGCGCGACAGCCAGCATGTGGATCAGGCGTTTTCGGATCGCCGCATTTTGATGATCGATCGTTTCGCCTGGCGCTACGTCTATCTTGGGTAGAATCTCCAAGCTGCAATCGTGGGTCGCCAGAATTCCTACCACGCCCCGCGCGCGCAAGGCGTGTCGACCGTGGTCGAGCACGCCGCCTCCACCCCGCCCGGCAAATGCAGATTGGGCTGCTAGGCTGGCCAGCCTATCAGCGTGGAGCGGGGGAATCTGGCCCTCGCCGTCGCCATAGGTGAGTTTGTCCCACTCGCGAACGGTGTAGGACGGCATCAGATTTCGAATTCCGAAAAATCGAAGCTTGCCTTCACGCTCCAGCGCAGCTTGTCGCCCCCAAATTCATCTTCAGTAAAGCCCGCCGGCGCGGAAAGCCCTTTTGCCTCAATGAACCGAGCACCCGCCGGGCCGTCGCTTTCGCCGAGCACGGCAGCGACTTTTGACCAGTCCTCATAGAAATACTCGGCCAGAAGCGGGATGACCTTGTGGCGCATGACGTCCTCGACGTCCGCACGTCTGCGGCATCCTGTGAAATAGGCGTGACCGATTTGGTGCTCTCGATCGAAAAGATACTCGATCCGTTCATTGATGGTTCGCATCAGTTTGCACAGATCGATTCCGTCGACATTATTGGCGTCGATTTGCTTTGCCGCCAGCGCTCCGCGAAGCGCTTCGGTGTCTGGCATCAACTCGCGGAACGTGAAGCGGCGGCGCAGCGCGGTGTCGAGCAGCGCGATTGAACGGTCAGCGGTGTTCATAGTGGCGATAATGTGGAGGTTCGACGGTACGCCGAAGCTTGTTCCGGAATAGGGTAGCCGGACCCTTACTTCGTTCTCGCAGCCCAAGCGTTTGTCCACTTCGAGCAACGTAATCAGCTCGCCGAACACCCGCGAGATGTTGGCCCGGTTGATTTCGTCGATGACCAGCACATGTGGCCGTGCGCCGGCGACGGGGCGCTCCGCGTTGGGGCCAATGACGACGGTTTCCAACGCATCCCAATCGATCTCGTCCGGATCCAGTCGATAGGCGGACTGCCGCCGAAAGTTCCGGGGGTAGAAGGCGCTTCGCTCTGCGCCCTCGTCATCGCGCCAGATCCATTTGACGCTGCGACGGTGGGGATGGAAGCTGGCATCAGGATCGAATCGATACTCGCCGGTCACCTGACCGAAGGCGCGATAGCTATCCCGTCCATCGGAAATGATCACATAATCATCGATCTGAAGGCCCGATCGGAACGCGTAGGTCATCTCGATGTTGGGGTCTTTGCCGGAGGCATCGGGATCCTTTTTCTCGTTCCACTCCTTCCGAATTTCTTCGAAATCGTCGAAGCGTTCGTCGGACCAGTCGATATCGCCACCCCAGCCCAGATGGATCAGCGCTCCGTCGAGCCCTTCCTTAATCCGATCCTCTTGATTGCCGCGCTGTCCGAGGGCGATCTTATAAATCGATCTCGAGCGGTCGAGCCGGTGCGTTGGCGCGTCACCCGTGTCAAGCCGCGCTCTTTCGCTGATGAGCTTGAAGACGCCGGCATGCGGCTTGAGGCTGAAGCCGCCTGATGCGCTAACATCCTGCTCCTGGTCACCCTCCAGTTCGGTTCGGGTCGTCGGCCTCAATCCTTCAACGAAATCCTCATAAGAGAAGGACTGGTGAAAGGTGACGAACTCGATCTGCCCTTCGCCAGCGAGGCGGCGATATTCGGCCATCAGGCTATCCCTGTCGTGGCGTAATTGCGCCGCCGCAGCGTCTCCGAGACAGAGCCGCACGGCTTCCCACGCCGTGGCGTAGGTCTTACCGGTTCCGGGCGGTCCATAAAGGATCAGATTAGTGGCGGTGGATGGTCCAGCCATGGGTTCGGACGTCATGGTTTCTTGCCCTTCGTGCGCGACAAGCTGATAAGTGAAGACGGTGGAGCTGCTCGGATTTGGTGTGGTGTGTTTAGGTGCGGGGACGTTGGCACATTGCTGGAACTTCACGCTCCCAAGCGCGCTGCAGATTGCGGGGAACGCATCCTGCAGCCCCATGTCCCGGCTCAGGTCTCCGGCACGGATAGAGATCTCTGGCGCGCCTTTGTCGCGGGCAGGCTCGACATAATAGTTGCGGGCGCATAGTCGGATGCGATCCGCATTGCGGATCAGATGCTCGTACCGCTCGGGTGGGGTGACGGGGGCGTCATCGCTGTCGACGATGATATAGCCCGCATTATGCAACAGGGCTGCGGCATCGTCCTTTTGGCCCCAGCCTCCATTCAACTTGGTCTTGCTGCGCAAGAAGCCGACGATCGGTTTTGTCGGATAGACGCGATTGGGCCGCTCGAGTGTAGATCGGACCCAGTAATCGCGCGGGTCGCCGAAAGCGTCGAATATGGCGCCGTGCTCGCCGGCTTGGCGGTAGCTGTCATACGCGTCCATCGCGGCCTCGATGCCCTCACGGGCAATGGATGCGGCGTCCTGCTCCTTGTAATTATGGGCGACCCAGAGCGCGCCTTGTACATCGATCATGTCGCGTGGCGCGAGGCCGCGCACTTCGAAGGCCTGACGCACTGCCTGCATGAAGCGGAGTTCGTCGCGATAGGTCTTTGCAATCGATGCATGATCTGGAAACCGGCGGCCCAACGCTTCTTGCCAGAAATCCTGGCGCACCGAATGACGGATGTAGATGCCGTCATTTGGCGCCAAATGCAGGTACATGAACTCCGCAATCTGGCGTGCCGGATCAGGCTTGCCCTGCGGAACCGCCTCGACCCAGGCAGCGACAAAGGTCGCTAGTGCATCGGGAAAGCCATCGGGTGAGCCCAAGGCAGCGGTTACAAGAGCACGCAAGGCTGGCCAGAGACGCTCGCGATCCGCGTCGCCTTTGGGGGACATTGGCCAATAAGCACGCCACTGTAACAAATTGCTTTTGACCAGTGCTGTGTGAATCGCGTCGGCGAGCTTTTCATCGGTGCTGGCCTGATCGATCGCTGTTCTGAGCTCGAGCGCGACCTCCAGCTTATAGTTCCGCTCTCCTTCGTCGAAGTCTGGATCGGGGCGATCGAACCGATCGAGCGTCGGAAAGAAATGGCGCAAGCGGTCGATCCAGCGGGTGACGGCCGCCGGATCTAGGACGAGTGCAGAGTTCGGTTGCAACAGGGTGTCAAGCAGCCGATGCAATTGGTCAGCGTCATCGATCCGGACGACAAGGCAGTCGGATTCTCCAAAGGACCAGTCACGGCTGAGAGCGGAATGCCGTCCGCCATCCTTCACCCCCTGTTGATAGGGGCGGGCGTCACAGGCGAAGCCACTGGCTGCCAGAAGCGCCTGCCATTTTGCATGCAGGAAGATGTTCCGCCCCGGATGTTCAATCTCCCAGAGCAGGCGATCTCCTTCGCCAAATTCGAAGGCGAGCATCTTCTTTGTGACGCCTGCACCAGGGCGCAGAGCTGAGCTGCGGATCACATCGAAGAGCGCGCTGCGCAATGGCGCGGTACGCTCTTGTTCATTTTCTTCGAGGCGTGCCTCGAATTCCCCCCACATTCAGATCTCTCCAATTTTTAGCAAGGCTGATTCAGTGCCGAGCCAAAGTTAAATCATCCAAAATCTGGGGCATGCACACGATCCAAACTGCAGCCGTGAGCCCCCGCCCGTTGCCAGGGTGGAGACGTCCGCGTTTCTCATTGCGCTCAAGCCCCCGCGAAATTTTCGAGTCGAACCATTGCTCTTATCAAGGGTTTAGCCATAGCGGGCGAGGGTGACAAATTCTGTCGCTGCCGATGGACCGTTCGGCTCGGCGAGAGTTCAGCGTCTTTCTGCTGGGTGCAATACCGGAAGGAGCAACGCCATCCGGTTCCTTGTCCGTTGTCGGCTTCCTGGTCGGCGCGCGGGGCCGAGCAAGCCCGCATATGCGGGCTTCTCCACTGCGTTGCGACCCTCCGGGTGCACAGCCCCGCTATGACGCCGCCCTTTGGGCGCCTGTCGGAAGGCCCCGATGGGCGGGGCTGATCCAGACCGGAGTCACAGCAATGCCGCAGCCCTACCAACAATCGGCAGACCGAGCCGAGCGGATCGACCGCATCGCCGCGCTGAATGACAGCCTGCGGAGATCTATTTGCAGCCCTGGCCGAAACCGGATCGTCATGACCGCGGGCGTTGCCGCGCTGGTCGGGGATGTGTCCCTCTTCCGCGGATTTCGCAGACGCGCCGAGATCCTGCGCACGGTGCGAAACTATGACAGCTTCAATTCCGACAACGATCCATTGGGCGAGCATGATTTTGGTCGCTTCGAATATGACAGCGCCATTCTCTACTGGAAGATCGATTATTATGATCTCGAGCTTGCCTGGGGCTCACCCGATCCAGCCAATCCCGACGTCACCACTCGGGTTCTAACGATCCTACTCGCCGAAGAATACTGATCGGCACGGCCATCCCCCTGACCGGGGGATGGCCGTGAAAAGTCTGCTTGAGCAGACTGCGCGCAAAGGATGTCTACACGTCGAGCGCGCTCGGGGAGGGGAGGGCGCACCGGAGCGTCGCCCCCGGGCCGGTGCAAAGCTGTGAGCCGACGCGGGATCAGGCCATTTGAGGAGTTACCGCCATGTCCGCCTATTTCGCCGCCCATCCCGATCACGCGATTCTCTTTGCGTTCGGCTGTTTTGCGCTCACCGTCTACCTGTTCCGCTATGTCGGTCCCGGCATTGGCGGTGGCGGCGACTGGTCATCGCGTGACCATTATGAGCGCAATCTGCGCGACGGTCCGGATGACTATTGTTGAGTTGGCCGCGCCGATGAGAACGATCACCGTGAGCCTTCTCAAGGGCGGGGTGGGCAAGACCTTTCTCGCTACGCATCTCGCTTGGTATCTGGCCGAAGCGGCGGGACGCCGGGTCGTGTTCGTCGACCTAGACCCGCAAGGCAGTTCGTCGCGCCGTCTCGCCGGCGAGCGGCCGGGTGGCTTCGCGGCCGATCTCTTCGATCCGTCTGCGGCGTTTGCCGCCGACGGCCAGACCGGACTGACGTTGCTCGCCGCCGATGAGCGTCTGCAGATGATCAAGGCGGCGCAGGATGTGCGTGACTTTCTCGGCCGCTTTCCTGCGCTTGCACCCCATTTCGACCTGTGCGTGATCGATACCGGTCCCAAATGGGACGAGCTGACCCTGAGCGCTCTCGCGGCCGCCGATGCAGTGATCGCGCCTGTCCAGGTTGCCGAAGATTCGGTCGAGTGCGCCAAGATGCTGTTGACCGCGCTGCGCAAGGCCGAGGCGGCGAGGGCGGGGCGCAAGATCGATTTCCTCGGATTGCTGCCCTCAATGGTCAACCCGTTCGACCGGCGCGAGATGGACAATGCCGTCAAGCTCGCCCACGCGGTCGGCGAGCGGCTGATGTTCCCTGCCTTCATCAAGGCGCGACCGACCTACAAGCACGCGGCGGAAAATCATCGGCCGGTCTGGATGGAAGGTGGCAGCGGCGCCAAGGCGGCGGCCGAGGAAATTCGGCCGATCCTCGCCGAGATCGAACGGCGGCTTATTTCAGCGCCAGTGGTCGCCGCCTGATGGGTAAGTTCGACGAACGCATCGAAGAGTTCGGCCTGCTGGTAGGCGTGCATGAAACGGCGCGCCGGGTCGAGGATATTCCTTTGGATCGGGTCATCCCCGACCCCGGCAATCCCCGGCGCAGTTTCGACGATGACGCCTTGGCCGAGCTTGCGGCCTCCATAGCGGCTCGCGGCGTATTGCAGCCGATCACGGTTGCCCCCGCAGACGCCGCCGGCGTGCATCGCATCCGTTTGGGCGAGAGGCGCTTTCGTGCCTCCCAGCTCGCAGGCTGCCTGACGATCCCGGCGATCATCGTGGCCGAGGGGGAGGGAACCCATCTGCTCGCCGATCAGATCGTTGAGAACGATCAGCGTGCGAACCTGTCTTCGGTCGAGCTCGCTCATGCGATTGCCCGTATGCTCAAGGGCGGCATGAGCCAGGTCGAGATCGCCGCTGCGCTGGGCCGCTCAAAGCAGTTCGTCTCGCTCTATGCAGCCTATGGGGACATGCCTGCCTATCTCCGGGAGGTGCTCCCGCGCGCGCCGATCCGGCTGCTCTACGACCTGCATCGCACAGCAAGGGATTATCCTGCGGAAGTCGAGGCCTATGTGGGTGCCTGGGATGAGAAGGGCGCGACATTGGCGGACGGCGCGCGGTTTATTGCCGGGCTGAAGGGTAAGACGGACGTTCCCAGCATCAAGGCAGCGCCGGTGCAGGCCGCGGCGGTGAACGTCGCCCGTCCCGAACCGCGGGCAGGGACTGAGCCAGTTGCGCGACCAGAGGAGCAAACGTCTGAGGCCAGCCTTGCCGTTGAAGTCGATGGCCGTCCCGCGCGTCTTGTCCTTGGCCCGCGTGTTGTCGTGATCTTCGGCGATGGTTCCCGGCAAGAGATCGCGGCCGAACGGCTTTGCGCTGTGTCTGAGGGACGCTCCGGCACCGCGATGCTTTGACCCTCTTCCTCCGCGTTCGCATATCCTATTCGCGTGTATGTAGGCCGCGCCCCTTTCGGGGTGCGGCCTTTTGCGTCGGTTCGAGCTGGGGCGGCGCCGGTGGCGCCGCCCTTCGTGGATCAGGCGTGAGTGATAGGCACATTTTGCCAAATATGGTCGAAGTCTGCTCAAGCAGACTATCAGACGAGTTGAGTAAAGGTGAGGGCCGGATAGGCGTGACGCCGGGGATGTATGACAATAGCCTTTAATGCATGCCCGTCTTCACTTTCCGCCTCGACGATGAAGTCGCCCACCGCTTCGATACTGTGGCGGAGAGCGCCGGTGGCCGCTCGGCTTTGCTGCGGCGCCTTGTCATAAATGCAGTGGACGCGGAGGAGGGCGAGAGGTCGGGGCCGGTCCGCCGGCGGGAGCGAGCAACGCGGCGGTTTGAGATCCGGCTGACCGATGCGGAAATTGCCGCGCTCGATGCCGCGGCCGATGTTTTGGGTATGAAGCGCACCGACTGGGTGACGAGGCTGGTGCGCTGCCGCCTGCATTCGGCGGCACCGCTGCCGCTTGAAGAGCGGGCGGCGGTGGCTCAGGCGTGGCGCGAGCTTAACCGGATCGGCATCAATCTCAATCAGGCAACGCGTGCGCTCAATGCCTCGGTGATGGTGGAATCCGGGCTCGATGTCGCGCGCGAGGCGGCGCGGGTCGCAAGCTTTCGGGCGGAAATCCGGACGGCGCTTGCCGGTCTCGGCACCGCGCTCAAGGGCGATCTTGCCTATTGGGATAGCCTCGATGGTTGAGGAGGAGGGCATCCTGCCGCTGCCCAGCCTTATGGAGGCATGGAGGCCGCCCACCGGCGGTAAGCGGACACTGCGGGGGGCCTATGTCCGCATTGGGCGAGGCGGGCCGGGCGGGGGAGGGCAGGCGCGGCCCGTGCCGCTGAGCCAGGCCGAGGCTCGTGCCAAGCTTGAGCGGATCGTGCGCAAGGCCCCGGAGGTCATGGTCAAGGTTTCGGGCAAGCAATATGGCGCGCACCATCTGTCCGAGCATTTCGGCTATGTCGCGCGGCATGGGAAGCTCGCGGTGCGCTCGAGCGAGGGCGAGATCATCGAGGACCCCAAGCGGCTGAAGGAGATCGCGCGGGACTGGGCGATGCTCGACGAGGCGATGAACGAGCATGGCCGTGACCGGCCGACCTCGCTGTCGCTGGTCCTGTCCATGCCCGGCGGTTCGACCGATCCCGAGACGCTACAGGACGCCGCCCACGCGTTCGCCCGGATCCTGTTCGAGGACAATCACGCCTATATACTGGCGCTCCACACCGACACCGATCATCCGCATGTTCATCTGACGGTGGCCACCGAAGGTGCGGACGGCACCCGGTTCAACCCGCGCAAGGCCCACCTTCATCATATGCGGGAAACATTCGCGCATGAGCTGCGTGCGCGTGGCATCGCGGCCGAGGCGACGCCCAGACGCGCACGCGGTCACGTCCAAAAGCGTGTGCGCTCAGCAGCGCTGCATCTCGATGCTCGGATCGGTCAGGTGGGTCGCCGGCTCAATATGGATGAACTCAACGTGCTGCGCGCCCGGGCCTTTGCGCATGCGCGTGACGAGGAACGGCGGCCGCAAGACGTGATGGCGCTGGTTCGCCAGAAGCAGATACGCGGTGCTTATGCCGAGGCGGCGGTGGCGCTTGCACGCACCGGCGAGGCGGACGATCAAGCGCTTTCCGACGAGATTGCAGGCTTTCTGGCGGCTATGCCGCCGGCGGTTTCTCGACGTCTCGCGCTGGCCCGCGAAATGATAAAGGAGCGGCAAGCGACACAGCTGGCGCGCGAACCGGAGGGCGGAGCCGGTCCCGAGAGGCCTCCGCCCGATCGTGGACGGGAGCGCTGATTCGCAAGACCTTTCTCTCGATTTTTCAGATCGTTTACGCCATATATCCTGCGTATCCCCCGGCGGTCCCTGCGTTGCAAACCGTCGGGGCACTTTTTTGAGGCATCGTCGATGCTGCCGCGGGGCTCCGATTGCCGGTCTTCAGATTGAGTGATCCAGACACTGATTGAGCTGTTCAGCCTGGGCGGCAAACTTGTCAGGGTTTTGTTGGCGAAGGCGCTCAAGATTCATCAGCTTCCAGCGCAACGCCGGTAACTCGGCGATCGCCTCGCCAAGGCCGAGTACGGACCAATCCGGTTCGGTCGCGACAAAGCTTTCGAGAAACCGGCGCGCGGCGGGTTCCGCAGCACGTCGTTGGACGGCTTCGATCAGCGCATCGCGGGCCGTGAGCAGGGTGTCGAGCGGCAAGGGTGTCACGGTCATACCGACAAATTCCTCGTCATACTGCGCGGCAATGTCGAGCTTATGCGGACAGAGCAACTCGTGGACGGGGCGGGGATGGCTGGCGAGATAGATGATGAAGGCCCGGAACAGATCCTCGTCGATGCCTTCATTTTCCAACAGATGATGGATGTCGAAAAGGTCACGTGGATGCTGGCGGTCAAGCGCGGCCGCCATTTTGCCCGCATAGAGGTCGGGCAGGGAGACGATCTGCATTTCGGCGAAACCGAAGCGGTCCTCGACGGCAGCGCTCACGGCCCTGATCTCGGGCGGGAAGACCGTGCCGCGCAGGACCGGGGAAATCTCGACCTTGATGGTGGCTCGCTCGACGTGGACGATCAGCCGCTTACCGTCGCTCAGGAGGTGCCGATCGACCCTGAAACCGAGACGGGTTTCAAGGCGCTGGGCGATGCGTTCGAAGCCATCGCGAGCCGCGGCGAGTGACGCCTCGCGATCGGCGACGGGCAGATAGACAAGGTCGATGTCGACCGAAAGGCGAGGCAGATCGCGCACGAACAGGTTGATGGCTGTGCCGCCTTTCAGCGCGAAATCGCCTTCGGGGGCTATTTCCGGGATCACGCGCATCAGGAGATCGACCTGGTCGAGATAGCGTTCGGCGGTCACGTATCGTCTCCCGGGTGCCCCATAAGCGAAGCCGGGACGGTGATTTGATAGCGCGCATCGAACTTCCCGCCCGGCGCCAGTTGCCGCTTGCCTGTGCCGAGATCGACGGCTTCGCGATCGACATGCTTGAGCCAAGCATGGCCATGGCGTTCGGCATAGAAGAGAAAGAGACGCTTCGCCCGGACACTGCGGCAACTGACGAGCAGATGGGTGACAAGGCGTGGCCGGAGATTGGAGAGGCCCTGGAATGTTTCGTCGGCATGGTCGAAGCCGACCTCGTTCGGTACCTGATCGAGCATCTCGATAGTCGCCCGTTCTTCGCCGGCCATGCGGAGGAAATGATCCCAGGGATTGGTGCGTGACGGCTCGGAAACTGCCGCCCCGAGGCGGCCTGTGCCGAGATCATAGCGTCGCCATTCGACGCCGAGTTTCGAGTCTGCGAAAAGGGCGCGTGTGTGGACGGCGAATGTCGCATTGACCGGTAGCCGGGGCAGCCAGCTGGGCGCTGTCCCCTCGGGATCGTAGAGGTGAACGGTCGCATTCCCGCCGAGGCGCAGATAGTGACTGCGTCCGAGGAGATCGAGCGCGGTGGCGCCGCCGACATAGAAGGTCGAGGGCCGCAGCGATTGCGCTGACAGGATTGCCGCATCCCAGCGGACCGGCAGGGCGGGCGCCGCGCCAGGGCGCCGATAGACCCGCGGCGCCACCCGTTCGAGCCACCCATTCTTTACATAGGCGTGAACCGATGGACGCGATATGCTTTGCGCCTGCAACCATGCGCTATCGACGAGTTGGCCAGGGGCTAGCTCGGCAAGGAGGCGGTTTAGTGGAGGCGGTGTTTGTTCAGTCATAATAAACAAAATCGCAGAATTATAAACTGAGCGCAAGGGCGGGTTTGCAGATTGCGCTTAAAGTTCATTCAACGTGAACATGCAGGGGGATTTGCAAACCCTGTGTGGATGCGCACGAGAGTCGGCCGACGATCCATAGGAGGAAAGTGCAGTATGATCACCGCGAAATACATCCCGTGGGATCCGATTGGCGCGATGCCCGCCGACCGAAGAGATGGCCGCCTCATCCTGCTGTGGGAAGGAGATCGCCCTGTGATTGGCCGATGGGATGACGGGCGCAAGGGGTGGGAAGATCCGGAAGGCATGCACCTTTTCGAGGAGATCACCTATTGGGCGGATATCAATTCACCGGAATGACCGCTGCTTTTCAGATAGTAAGCGATTGATATAAAAAGATAAAATTTGATAATATATCTTATGTTAAATTGCTGGAGTCTGAGCCTCAGTAGTGGGGTGCCCACGTTCGACGGCTGCCAGCTTTCTTGCACGGCCGCGATAACGCAGGGCATTCACAAGCCTGACATCAATTCTCGCGCGTCGCATTTGCCATTGCGATAGCAGCTTCAAACCGCTTCCTCGTAGGCTCACGCAATCGAGCCAAGCTGAAAGTCCGTGCAAAATGGGCAAGGACATCGGCTTCCGCCTTGCCTCTTCGGACAAGAGGCAAAGCCAGGCTCGCGAGTTCAATGAGAGGAATGTCTCGGTGAGATCGCCAGTCTGATCGGGCCGGTCGATACGCAACCAACTGGCCAGTATCCATCGTTTCGTGGAACACCACGTTCCGGCCATCTTCTTCCACCGACGGATGACGATCGGAAATTGCCTGTGTAACGATATCCTGAATAATCCGGCCTGCCCGCTCTTTTTTGTGAGCGCGGGCGATCCTTTCAATCAGGATGTCTTCATACATTGGCGCCTCGGCCTGAAGTGTGGCATCGATCAGCCGTTCAAGTCTTGGCTTATACTCTGGCTGATAGATCTGTTCGACCTCTTCCAATGGAACAACCAGAGAGGCGATTTGGTATTCGGTGCCGATTTCGATTGCAGGAGGCGAATAACTTTTCTCGTCATCCTCGGGGCTGGAGGGGCGGACCACGGCGGCTTTTTCGACGGGGCCTGCCATATCGTCATCAGACAGGACATGCAGGCCGCGCCCTGCGCTCTTGACCAAGCCCTTTGAATGAAGCGAATTTCCGCGAGAAGGGGAAAGGGCATTGTTTACCAGTTCTTCCCACTTTTCCTCGCCCGGACGAAAGTTGGCGGGTGCCCGATCTGCATCGGACAGAGCCAAGACGTCGACAAGCGCCCCCTTTAACTCACCATTGGACCAAACCCGTTTATCAGACATCAGATTGAGAATGGCGTTCCGAACCTGTGACTCGGTGACACGCGTCAAGTTCACATTGAAATCAGGCCCTTCGGCGGCGCTGAGGACATCCGTTTTTTGAACTGGCGCCGGCCAAGCATCATCGGTTGCACCATCATCAGGCGGTGATTGCCCTACGGCAGGTGCAGGCTCAGCGTCCTCTGGTGACGGAAGCCGCCAAGTCCGCAATTCTGTATGGTGGCTTATCCATTCTTCGCCATCGTTGATCGGTTCAATTCCGCGCGCGGCCAGAAATGCGGCAACTTCATCGACTACGACCTGCCGATTGCGAACGAAACGCGAGGCAAAACAACGCCAGATCGTCCAACCGGCACGCTCAAGGATACGCTGCCGCATCATGTCATCTGGCCATTTGTCGGGCCCATGGTAGCGATCCCCGTCGCATTCGATGGCAATGCGCTGGTCGTTGTCACCCTCGACCACAAGATCGATTCTGAAGTTTCCGACACGGACCTGAGTGTTGACCCGGAAGCCGCGTTCGCAAAGCAAGTCGAACATTTCTCGCTCGAAGTCGGATTCGCATCGATCGCGCCGATCCTTCAGGTCGGAAGTTTCGGCTGGGTAGGGGCATCGAAAATGCTCCAGGAGGGAGCGACGCAGTTGATCGCTCGTGCGCAGCTGATCCAGCTCAACCGAGCGAACAAGGTAGGTTCGATCTCGAGCCCGCGACAAGGCGACGTTGAAGCGCTGCTCATATCGATTGCCCGAAAGCGGGCTATCCTCCCGTTGCGCCACCAACGAGACGAACATGACGTCCCGTTCATCACCCTGGAAAGCGGTGGGATCACCAACCCGAATTGTGTGGCGCTCCATCACCTCAGTTCCGAGGCGCTGTTCGATCTCCTTATAAATGTGCGCGGCCTGGTTCTGACCCAGCAATGTGGTGACGCCGATCGTTCGCTTCGACATCCTTTCGTCTTCCGCGATCGCCGCGATCTCGGAGACGATGAATTCCGCCTCGGGAACATTCACGTCTCCCTTGCGGAAGCCGTCCTCCACGAAAACGTCAATCAAAGGCGGATCCAGCCGTTCGGACGCCGTCGGCAATCGCAGCGGCGTCAGCCGATGGCCATAGAACTGTCCCTTTGAGAATTCGATGATCGGAGCGACACAGCGGAAATGCTCGGTCAACATGATGGCGCCGCCAGCGAAAACGACCTTGCCGAGATCGTATAGGGACTGCTCTTCCCGCAAGCAGGAACGATAATCCGCTACTTGGGCCCCGAGGTGCCTGCTGGCGAGTTCATCAGCGCGGGCCTGATCGCGCCCAACGAGCTCGGGGCTTACCTGCTTGTCATCGCCCACGATAAGGATCTTCTGGGCGCGTAACAATGCCGGGAGAGCCGCCACGGTTGACTGCGAAGCTTCATCCACGATGACGACGTCAAACAGGCCGAGATCGGCAGGCAAAGATTCCGACACCCGGTAGTGCGGCATGATCCAGCAAGGCAGAGCCCCCTTGGCGCGATCGGACGCAGCTCGTGCCTCCCGGCGATATCGCCCTGCCCGTTTGCCCGTGCCTTTGCCGATCCGGCGAACTGCATCCGCATAGGCCGCCAAAGCAGCCTTCACGCCATCGGTCGCTTTCCGGCTTAGCTCGAGCCAGGTCCGCAATTCGATCGAACGTTCGTAAGCTTCCTTGAGCAGGGCCTCCTTTTCGGCTCTCTCAGAGCCAAGTTCCTGCAAACGAGCATGACGATCAATGCGTGCAAGCCAAGTGCTAAGTCGCCTGAGCTTCCAACGTTTGACCCAATCACCCGGGGTGAGGCTGTCTTCCATGCCTTCGACTGGTTCGGAACGGAGTGCCTCTGCCCAACGAGAGCCGCCCGATGCCGAAATGGTTGTGCAAACGGTCTGGATCGTTTCGAAAGCCTCTGAAAGACCTTCGATGTGGGCAAGTCTGAGGGTTAGGTCTTGCCACTCCGAATGGAAGGCTTCGGTAGAGACATCCGGGTTGCCCAAAGCGCGCACTGCATAGTCCTGTAACTCGCGGGCAATGTCGCCACCGGCCGATGCCAGGGAAGCGATCAATTTGGAGCGTATGGATTCGGCGCTCTCGAGCCGATATTTCAACCGGTGGGTCTCGACCACCTCACGCAGCCTAACGGTGGATGGGCTACCCTCCGATACCGACAGAGCCCAGCTGGCAATGATCTTTCGCGCCCGGCCATCGACAAGCTGCTGTTGGGTGACAAGCGTGCCGACATTTTCGAGGTGTTGCTGTTGTGCACGCATGCGCTTCGCAATCGCGAGGCCATCCTGATCGATCTGGTCGCCCACGCCCAACGAAACGAGATGGTTCCAGGCTTGGCGAAGCTTGCGCGAACGCTTGATGCCGTCGATGAACCGTTGAATTTCGAGCCATTCGTCCGCGTTTCGCGGAGCCTCGCCAAGCAACGTAACCTGCGCCAGCTTTGCCTTAACCTTCCCGGCGAAGAGACCGCCGACAAAGCCTAATGCCGCCTTACCCTCACAAAGTCTCTGCAACGCCTCAAGCAGCTTTTCATCGTTGAGCGCGTCATCTGGCATATTGATGGGCCGGGTTAGGAAGTGGCTCCCTTCTAAGATAAGGTAGTCGATCTCTGGCTGGAGGCGGGCAATCGCCGCCAACATCTCTTGGTCTTCGCCGGTCCTAGCGCCGCGAATGGCATCCGCCGTCCATGTATATGGTGCCGATGACACTTTCGTATCCAGGGTACCAAGTTCATCCAGCTCATGCGCAAGATCGGCCAATTGGGCTTCAGCTTCCCCTTCCGCTATTCGAAGGTTCGGCAACGTACCTGCGGTGATCTGTCGGCGCAGTTCTTCGGCCCGGGAGAGATCGCGGTGAACGGGCAGCAGGCTGTCAATGGAAGGCAGGCTGGCCAATTTCGGAATGGGAACGCCCAAATACCCGATGTCCTGCCCAACTTTCCGCCGCGCCTGTCTGAGTGCCACGATGTCGCTATCGCTGAAACGGGGAGCGTTTTCGGGCTCGGCATCAACACTATCCGGCAACCAATTTGCCAGTTCAGGTTCGACGACCACCATGCGCGCCGCCCGCACGGGTTCGATCGTTTCTCCCTCGAGCACGACGGGCGACACTGCCGTTCGCCCTATCGTATCGACTTCATTGTCAATACGGGCGAGGCTGCGGTGCAAGTTGTCGATTTGATGATCGAGGTCAGATATCTGCCGCTCAAGCTCATGGCGGCGTAGCCGCTGGAGCTTTTCAGCAATGATATCGACCGACTCCTGAAACTGCTTCAGACCGTCGCGATCGCTGTCGAGTAAGCTCACCGCAAGCGGTCGCACCGCCTCAGGCAGCTTGTCGCGCAGGACACGCAAGGCGGGTGCCTTTTGGGAGGTGACGAGCACCCGCTTACCCAGCGCAAGGTAATGGCTGATGATGTTGGCGATCGTGTGCGTCTTGCCGGTGCCCGGTGGCCCCTGGACCACGACGCCCGGGCGAACTTCGAGCCGTTGCACGACCTCCACCTGCTCGCGATTGAACGGCTTGGGAAAGAACAGGTCCCTGCCCGAGCCGTCTGATGAGGTGACGCCGGGAATGGTCGATATACCACGGAATTGCGGGTATTCGGGTTCTTCGATTGTGTCGGACGGCTCTACCAGTAGGGCGGCAACGGCAGCAGGGAGATCGGGGGCCTCCGAGCCGTCCTGTATGGCCGTCCGGAAGCGCCGGAGATCTTCCATCAGCTGCGTTGCGCGCCGTTCGCGCTGGAAGAAGGCGAACGCGGTGCTGACCTGCAAATGCGTGTCGACCGAGGGTATCCGCCGCGCCTCGGCCGGATTGACATCCGGCACATAAATGCCATCTGGATCGAACAGGGCCGAGGCCTGGCGCAACACGGGCTCGAAGCTTTCGAGTGCAAAGGGCGAGAGCGCCACCTCGTCCAGTGCCGCTAGGAATCTTTCCGTGGCTGTCCGCCATTGGTCCAGCGCGTGCAGTCCCATCCGGTCGAGTGGATCGATCTCAAGGCCGGGATCGGCCTCAAGGCGTGGACGCGCTTCGATGCAATGGGTTTGCTCGTCGAGTGAGAGCTCCATGGTCATCGACAGCAGCGGATAACGCAAACGCTGGCCGTTGCGGAACAGCGTTGCAAAGCCAATGCCGCATACCAGTTCGAGCGGGACGTCGCTGACACCTTCCAACTGCTGGCGCAGCATATAAAGGGCGTTGTACAGCTTGATGGTCTCGCGGCGGGGCTTTTCGCGTTCTGCCCATAGTCTCCATGTCCCTTCTAGCCAGGCATGGAAGGCCGCCTCGACACTGTCTCGGCGCTCATAATCAGACAGAGCGATGCGTTCCGGCGCTTCTTCCGCGTCAAGCAATTCGAGCGCGACAAGGCCGGCTGTGGCGATTTCCACCTTGAGTGATGGTATCGCTGCTACATCGTCGCGCAGGGAGAGCCATAGCGCCAGTTCCTGATCCGGTGGCGCTGGCGGCGCAATCTTGGCGAGCCGTTCAACGCGCAGCCAGACGGGATCATCCCCGGACCCCCAATCGAGCGACACGCCAGGCAGTCCGGCAACCTCATCTTCCGTAGCGACAAAGCCGCGGTGGCTGCGATAATCGAGTTCGACCTTCAGTCGGTCGCGCTCGGTGGCCTCCACATAGTCGATCAGGCTTATCAAACGAGCATGCGCGGTCGTCAGTTCCGGTCCTTTTGCTGCGCGGGTGGCCATCATTTCATTTCCAACTTGCAAATCATTTTGCTCTTCTGACGAGAAGTTCTGAAAATTCTCCATATGGGAGTCGATGCGCGCGACAATGGAGCGCGCCACGGGGTGCCGGAATCCTTGCAATTCGCCTCTTATGAGGGCCAGACGCTCGTGATCATCGTAATGGAAATCGACAAGGTCTTCGATGGCGCGGAGATTGTCTTCAATCGCCAAGGCGGCAGGCAGCCCCAAAGCCTGCATGGCAGCTATGATATCAAATCCGCTCATGGCGTCGCAGCCCCTTCCGGATTGAGCCGGAAAAGGCGGATGTGGATATCAATTACCCGCATCGAATGTAGGTTTGTGATTATTGATAGCCCCCAAGATAGCGTTATCAATTCCCAGTCATGTTCATTTGTCGTGACGCGCCACAATGTCGTGTATTTGGCTGGGATTGAAAGCGACATCCCAAGACCACTCGCCAAACCCACCGCTCGAATTTACTGCTTGGACCCACTCGTCCAAGGCCTCTCGTTTGGCTTTATTCTGCTCGCTATCCGTTCCCTTGATCTCCAAGGCGAGCGTCTTTCCATTCGCCAGCCGGACGATGAAATCGGGAATGTATCGGCGGCGGGATCCCTGCCAGAGATAGTGTATCTGAAAACCAAGGTGATCGTTCTTGGCATAGGCAATTATGTCGTCGCGGCTTTCAAATACATTTGCGGCATACTGCTCCCAAGCGGAGTCCCCTACGACATGGCTAATGTGTGACTTGCCAGTCGGCATGTTTGGCTTGGTCGTGTACCACGCGCGCATCTGGCCAGTGCTGCCAATAGGGTTCTCTTCATCGAATACCGGCGTCAGAACCGTTGTGTTCTGCTCGGTCACGAACCGGAGCACGTGTCGCACCATCAGGTCGATGTTGAGCGCGATCAGAATGCGGCGACGGACCGGATCACTATGGAATAGCGACGGGATATCGATCTTGTCAGAGCGTAGGAAAGTTTCGACAAGCCGAATAAGCTGGAAGACAAGGTACTCCTCGTTGCCCTGGAAGTTAGTCTTGAGCTCGGCAAACGCCTTGCGCGCCGACACGAATGTCAGCCGCTGAAGGCGGAACTCATCCGGCAGAAGTGACAAATCGATGGCCGTCACCTTGCTCATGTCGGCTGCCCCGCCGAGCGCGGGAGCGATCTCGGCGCTAATGACGGTGGCAACCGGATCGAGCATCAACGGCTCGACCTTGGTCCAATCGACGGTGAGTTCCGGTTTCACAACGGACTCGATGCGAAGCACGTTTGGCCAACGCAGTTCCAAAGAAGCCCGGTCGGGCACCACGTCAATCTGAGTGCTGGGCTTGGGCGGCGGCGGGGCTTCCCCGCCTTCCCCGGGCTCGTAGATCGAAAGCGGCACGCCGAACACGTTCACATATTCAGGAAGGAACAGCCCGTCATCGTCCTTGTCATAACCGACACGCCGAAGGCCGCGGCCGATGACCTGTTCGCACAGCAGCTGGGATGTAAAGGCGCGCAGGCCCATGATGTGGGTGACATTCTTCGCGTCCCACCCCTCGGACAGCATGGCCACCGAAATGACCTTCTGGAGATTTTGGCCAGCACCGCCGCGCTTGCCGACATTGTCGATGATCTCGCGGAGCAGTTCCTCCTTCTTCATCGCCCGGAGGCGTTCCTTTTTGGTTTCGGGGATCGCTGCCTCGTCGATCACCTGCTCCAGGCGGGCTTCATAACCCTTGTCCGCACTGGCAGTCTCGCCGACCTCGGCCTTCTCCATGACGCGGGAGTCCACCCGCAAGGTCTTGCCAGGAGCCTGAAGCTCCGGCCAGTGGCAATCACCCTGATTGAAGAATTGCTCGATGCGCGCAGCCGTTTCGGTCCGGTTGCACACAGTGAGCATGACGGGCGGTGAATGATGCTTGCTGTCCGCCCACTGCTTGGCTGTCGCGCGCCAGTCGGCGCCAAGGATCGTATAGGCGTCCTTGACCAGCTTCGGCAGCGCCTCATGAGGTTCGGCCTTACGGTTCAGATCCTCTGCGACCGCCGGATCGCGATAGATGTGGTAGAGCTTGGAGCGCAACGTCTTGGCATCGGGCATGGCATCGTCCCGCACCACGACACGCGGCGTTTTCACGAGCCCAGCTTCAATCGCATCGTTAAGGCCAAAGTCGGAAACGATCCAATC